>CANRIW010000001.1 GCA_947630785.1 uncultured Oscillospiraceae bacterium
ATTAGCAGCTGTTTCCAACTGTTATTCCCCACTCCAAGGCAGGTTCCTCACGCGTTACTCAC
Source organism: uncultured Oscillospiraceae bacterium (assembly GCA_947630785.1). Classification (GTDB taxonomy): domain Bacteria; phylum Bacillota; class Clostridia; order Oscillospirales; family Oscillospiraceae; genus Enterenecus. Next base: position 63 of record CANRIW010000001.1, read on the forward strand.
CCGTCCGCCACTAAGCGTACATATCCGTTGGACGAATCCTCCTTCAATGCAGCTCCGTTCGACTTGCATGTGTTAAGCACGCCGCCAGCGTTCATCCTGAGCCAGGATCAAACTCTCAATAAAATCGTATCTATACAGCCTTTCAGCTGCACAAATCATTTTATTGAAGTCAGTCTTACCTGATCTTCAAAATAGAATCAACGAGAACCTTCTACACTGTTCTACCAGTACAGAAGGAACTCTGCTTCCTTCTGGTGCTTTCTGTCTTCGTTGTTTAATTTACAAGGTGCAAACCCGCCCGCGGTTTTACCCGCGAACTCGATTAGGATAACACATCCCAGCGCTCTTGTCAACCCCTTTTTTGCCCCGGACAAAAAGTTTTTCTTCCTCCGGCGTCGAGAGCGGGTCTCCCTGAAGCGCTTTGCTAATATACCAGATTGTACGCCCTTTTGTCAACGGTTTTTTCCCGAATTTTTCGTACTTTTTTTGCGCCGTTTTTCGACCACAAGATGTGCCGTCTTTCCCCAGAAACGACCACTATTTCTTCCTCCCCAGGGCAAGGGCCCCCGTCAAAATCACCAGCACAAGGCTGCCGGCGGGAAGGACCCAGGGAGGCGTCCGCCCCATCCATCCGGCGAGGGCCAGCCCCAGCGCCGCCAGCACCGCCGCCGCGGGCCATCGGCGCTCCCCCCACGTCCGGGACAGCAGGCCGATCAGCGTCAGGTCGGGCAGCAGCCACAGGGCGGAGATGAGCCCCTCCAGCCGGGCGCTTTTCCCCAGCAGACCCACCGCCACGAAAAAGGGAAGGTCCAGCTTCGCCGCCACGGCGGGACTCAGCACCCCCGCCGTCAGCGCCGCCAGCGCCGCCGCCAGCACGCCCAGCCCCGCCAGCCAGCCGGTGCCCCGTCTCTCATCTCCGGGCGCGGGCGCCACCTTATATATATGCGGCAGGAGGAAGACAGCTACGGACAGCACCTCCGCCCCGGCCAGCAGGGACTCCCCCCAGCCCGCCGCCGGCGCGATGAGATACCGCCACTCCACCCGGAGGACCCCCATGGCCAGGACCGCCCCCGCGGTGATGGCCGCCGCCAGCCAGAAGATCTCCGCCGCCCGGAAAAAGGCCGCCGACTTCCCCCAGCCCATCCAGACCAGGGGGATGGCCAGCAGGATCATCAGCAGACCCACAGGCCACTGGCCCTCGGCCACGTTCTGGAGCCGCCCCGCCGCGCGTTCAAAGGCCCCCGCCATGAGCACCGCCGCCCACCCGCAGTAGAGGACCCGCAGGACCTTGCCCCGCGTCCCCGTGAACAGCGGGCGCGTGCCGATAAGGCGTAAAACGCCCCAAAAGATCAACACGCCCAGGGGCGCGGCCAGCAGCATCCACCGCCAGTCCGCCCGTCCCGCCACAGCCGCCGCCGTGGACAGCCCCGCCGTCACGGCCGCCACCCACAGCTGCCGCCCGGACAGCTTTTCTACCTCCATGATCCCACTCCCCGACACTCCATGCCGTTTTCCCCCACGTCCAGCACCGGCAGCTCCACCTGACCGTCGTGATATAAGGAGGCCAGCGCCCGGGCCGCCGTGGGGGCCTCCACCCCCTGCCGGTCCAGGAGGGCCAGCGCCGCCGCCGGATCCTCCGTCCCAGCCAGAAGGGCCGCCGCGCCATCGTCCGCCAGCCACACGGTGGACAGCCCCGCCAGCTCCTGATCCCGCAGCACCGCCAGGAGGACGGTCTCCAGATCCGCGTCCCGGCCTACGATCAGATATGAAACGCTGGTGAGGGCCAGCTCCGCTCCGCTCCGCTCATTTGCCCAGGGCAGAGCGTCCAGGGCAGAGAGGAAATCCGCCCCGACGCAGGTCCCCCGGCTGCCGTCCCCCTGGTCGTCGCCCCCGCACACGGCGGTGAGGGTGACAGGCCCCCGCCCGTCCCCCCGCCCGTCCACCCCCAGCACCCGCACCAGAGCCAGCTCGTCGGGCTCCCGTCCCCGGCAGCCCGTCAGCAGGAGGAGGGTCATCATCACAGCTATCAGCCGTCTCACCCCTGATTCCTCCTGTTCCTCGTGTTCAGGTAGTCGGGCCGGGTCTTGACCTTGGGCAGCGGCTCCTGAATGACCGTGTGGCCCTCCCGCTGCTTGCCCGCATTGGAGGCGAAGGGGGTCAGATAGGCCACCCCGAAGGTCTCCATCTGGGCCAGCCGGTAGATGAGGACCGCCCCGCCCAGGGCCAGCCCCGCCAGGCCCAGTACCCCTCCTACGATGGACAAAATGAACCGCCAGATGCGCAGCGCCCCGGCGAAATCCTGGCTGGGGGCGGTGTACCCCGCGATGCCGGCGATGGCCACCACCACCAGCACCGCGGGGCTCACCAGTTTGGCCTCCACGGCGGCGGAGCCCACCACCAGTCCGCCCAAAATGGACACCGTCTGCCCGATGGAGGAGGGGAGGCGCAGCCCCGCCTCCTGCAAGACCTCGAAGGCCAGCAGCATCACCAGCACCTCGGTCAGCGTGGAGAAGGGCACGTCCGCCTTGGCCGCGATGATGGACAGGGACAGCTTCACCGGGATCAGCTCCGGGTGGAACAGCACCGCCGCCGCGTACAGCCCCGGCAGGAACAGGGTGATCAGCACGCACAGATACCGCAGCACCGACAGGGCAGCCGCCACCGCCCAGCTGTCCGTCCGGTCCTGGCCGGTGCTGAAAAAGCTGTCCAGGGTGGCGGGGAAGAGCCACCCCATGGGGATGCCGTCCACCAGCACTCCCACCCGGCCCTCCGCCAGCCCCACGGCGAACCGGTCGGGCCGCTCGGTGTAGACGGTGAGGGGGAAGGCCGTCCGGCTCTCCTCCGTGATATACTGCTCCAGGCTGCCGGTCATCAGCAGGGCATCGATGTCGATGTTCTCCAGCCGCGCCTTCACCTGGTTCGCCAGAGCCGGGTCGGCGATGCCCTCCACATACAGCACGTCCACGGGCGTCAGCGACTGCCGCCCCACGATCTGCTCCTCCACCTTCAGCTCCGGGGCCCGGAACCGCCGCCGCACCAGGGAGGTGTTGGTCCGCAGGCTCTCCACAAAGGAGTCCCGGGCCCCCTTCACGTCGGGCTCGTTCTCCGGGTCGGAGACGGAGCGCTTCTCCTCGGTGCCGGCGGACAGGGTCAGTACCCTGGTTTTTCCCGGGAAAAACAGAGCCACCGAGCCGTCGATCAGATCGAAGATGACCTGGTCCGCCGTGTCCCGGGTCTGGACGGACAGGGAATACAGCCCGCCCTTGGCCATCAGGTCGAAGGCGGCGTCCATGTCCGGGCAGGCGGACAGCGCCTCGTTCTGGGTCAGGGGCCGCAGCACGTAGTCGCAGGCCCGCTCGTTGCGGACCTGCCCCGCGATATACATCATCTCCACCTGCCGGGAGGGATCGTTGTTCAGGTACAGCGTCCGCCGGTCAAAGTCGGCGCACCGGTCGAACACCCCGGCGACGGCCTCCGGCGTCACCGGCAGGTCGAACCGGGGCTCCTTACGGGGGTGGGGCGGCGGGATATCCTTTTTGGTTCCGAAAAAGCCCATAGGTATCTCTCCTTTTGGGCAGTTTGCCGTCCTTTCGGCCAAACTATGCGCGCCGCGCCAATAAATAGATGACACCGGCCTGAAAACGGTGTATAATACCGGAAATAAGACTTTTCCCCCGAAAGGCTGATTCTATGCTTTACGCCGTTTTCGCGGTGCTGCTGGTCATCGTCGACCAGGTCACCAAATTCCTGGTTCGGGCCCATATCCCCCTGGGGGGCTCGGCGCCGTTCATCCCCGGCTTTTTGGACTTCACCTATGTCCAGAACACCGGCGCGGCCTTCTCCGTCCTCCGGGAGCACACCTGGCTGCTCACCCTGATCTCCGCCGCGGTGGTGCTGGTCATCTGCTGGCTGGTGGTCAAGGGCTTTTTCACCGGGACCCTGGGCCGGATCTCTGCCATGCTGATCCTGGCCGGCGGGGTGGGCAATCTCATCGACCGGGCCATCTTCGGCTATGTTACCGATATGATCCGCACCCTGTTCATGGACTTCCCCGTGTTCAACGTGGCCGACTGCTGCATCACCATCGGGGTGCCCCTGCTGGCCATCTACCTGCTGCTCCACTGGAAGGACGACGAGAAAAAGGAGGAGGACCCCCATGACGGCCCCCAGCTTCCCCCTGACAGTCAGTGAGCCGGGGCGGGCGGACGCGGTGCTCTCCGCCGCCCTGGACGGCCTCACCCGCTCGGCGGCCCAGCGCTGGCTGGAGGAGGGCCGCGTCACCCGGAACGGCCTGCCCCTGAAAAAGAACGCCCGCCTGGAGCCGGGAGACCTGCTGCTCATCTCTCCGCCCCAGCCCCAGCCGGTGGACATCCTCCCCCAGGATATCCCCCTGGATGTGGTCTACGAGGACGATGACGTGATCGTCGTCAACAAGCCGGCGGGGATGGTGGTCCATCCCGCCCCCGGCCACCCGGACGGCACCCTGGTCAACGCGCTGTTATACCACTGCGGCAAATCACTCTCCGGCATCAACGGGGAGCTGCGCCCCGGCATCGTCCACCGCATCGACCGGGACACCAGCGGCCTCATCATCGCCGCCAAAAACGACCGGGCCCACCTGGCCCTCTCCGCCCAACTGGAGGACCACTCCCTGTTCCGGCTGTACCACGCCGTGGCGGTGGGCGCTTTCCGGGAGGACAGCGGCACCGTGGACGCCCCCATCGCCCGCCACCCCGTGGACCGCAAGCGGATGGCGGTCTGCCGTCCGGGGGAGGGGAGAGAGGCCGTCACCCACTGGAAGGTCCTCGCCTCCAACCGGGGCATGACCTACCTCACCTGCCGGCTGGAGACCGGCCGCACCCATCAGATCAGAGTGCATTTGGCCCATATCGGCCACCCGCTGCTGGGCGACACGGTGTACGGCGCGAAAAAGCCCGTGCCCGGGCTGCTGGGGCAGTGCCTCCATGCGGCGAAGCTCACCTTCACCCACCCCGCCACCGGGGAGGTGATGACGGTGGAGGCCCCCCTGCCCGACTGGTTTACGGCGGTGCTGGACAAATACGGTCTGCGGTAAATATTTCGCCCCCCTCCGGGCATCCTAAGGGAAAAACCGGAAGGGAGCGTTTTTCATGCTCAACCCCCGCAAGGCGGCCATCATCGGCTGCGGTTTCGTGGGCTCCGCCAGCGCCTTTGCCCTGATCCAGCGGGGCCTGTTCACCGAGCTGGTGCTCATCGACGCCAACCGGGCCAAGGCCGAGGGGGAGGCCATGGACTTAAGCCACGGCCTGCCCTATATCGTCTCCATGGACGTGTACGCCGGCAGCTATGACGACATCGCCGACTGTGCCCTCATCGTCATCGCCGCCGGGGCCAACCAGAAGGAGGGCCAGACCCGGCTGGACCTGATCCACCAGAACGTGGCGGTGTTCGACCAGGTGATCCCCCAGATCACCGCCCGCCCCTTCGAGGGCACTCTGCTCATCGTCACAAACCCGGTGGACGTGCTCACCTACGCCGCCTTCCGCATCTCCGGCCTGCCCGCCCACCGTGTGATGGGCTCGGGCACCGTGCTGGACACCGCCCGGATGAAGTACCTGCTGGGGGAGCATTTGCAGGTGGACAGCCGCTCCATCGACGCGTTCATCATCGGCGAGCACGGGGACAGCGAACTTGCCGTGTGGAGCGGGGCCAACGTGTCCGGCATCCCCCTGAACGACTTCTGCGAGATGCGGGGCAGGTTCGACCACAAGGCCGCCATGGACAGGCTCTATGAGTCGGTGCGGGGGTCCGCCTACGAGATCATCCGCCGCAAGGGGGCCACCTACTACGGCATCGCCATGGCGGTAGCCCGCATCGCCTCGGCCATCGTCCGGGACGAGCGGGCGGTGCTGCCCATCTCGGCGGTGCTGGGCGGCCAGTACGACCTGCGGGAGCTGGCCCTCAGCGTCCCCGCCATCGTAGGCCGCCGGGGGGTGGAGCAGATCCTGGAGATCCCCCTGTCCCCGGAGGAGGGGGAGGCCCTCCACTCCTCCGCCGGCCGGCTGCGGGAGGTCATCAAGCAGTTGGATCTGCCGTAAAGGTATGAAGCAGCCCCCGGGCCGTATGGCCCGGGGGCGTCGATCTGCAACTGTGGTCGAGCCTCAGTCCTCCTGGACCTGGCAGGTCACTAAGCCGGCATCAAAGGCGCCCTCGGCGTCATAGACGACGGCGAATTCCGCGCCCGTTTCACGGTCCACCCAAACGTCCCGTTCGGCGTCATAGTCCAGCATGGACGCCCCGTCCTCCGGGGCGCAAAGATAGATCGTCATGCCCGCCCGGGGCTCTGTCTGACTGCCCGCGTCCGCGGGCTCTGCGGGCGGCGCGCTGGCGAAAGCCACGGTGAGGCCCAGCACCATCACCAGGGCCAAGACCACTCCGGCAAACGTCACTTTTTTGAATTTCATGATTGCTTTGATCCTTTCCTCGGCCCGTTTCTGGCCGAAACCGTGGCAGAAGGCATGGCCTTCCGCCTGTGTGGACAGCTTCACAAGGGTCCTGGCATATTCCGCCCGCCGGTCCTCCCCCAGCGCCCGCAGCGCCGCCCGGTCACAGGCCATCTCCACGTCCCGCCGCAGCAGGGCGGCCATCAGCCACACCGCCGGGTTGAACCAGTGAAGGGTGAGCGCCAGCGCCACGGCATAGTGCCACAGATTGTCCCGCCGGCGGGCATGGGCCCCCTCGTGGGCCAGCACATAGTCCAGCTCCGGGGTTTTCAGGCCGGGGGACAATACCACCGTGGGCCGAACGGCCCCAAAGGTCAGCGGCGCGCCCCGCATGGGCCCCTCCCGGAGAGCGGTCCCCCTGGGCAGGGCGGCATAGCGCCGGTCAGACTTTTCCAGGGGAATGGTCTCCCGCACCCGCCGCCGGGCGGACAGCCACGCCGTCAGGAACCACACGGCCAGTCCCGCCGCCGCGACCAGCCAGATGACCGTCAGCGGGGACAGTCCCGCCGGCTGGCTATGCGGGCCCACCGGCAGCGTCAGGGCGGACGCCGCCCCTGCCGTCCGCCCCAGCAGGGCGCACAGAGACAGGGGGCTCCGCCAGGGCAGGGGGGTGAGCAGCCGGGCCAGGCACACCGCCCACAGGGCCAGCCATCCGTTGGGATGGACCCGGTCCCGAAACAGGCACCGCAGCCCCGCCACGACCAGGATCATCGCCCCGCCCAGCAGGGTGTTTTCCAGCAGCTGTGTCATGGCCGCGCCCTCACTCCAGCTTGTCGATGAGAGCGCGCAGCTCCGCCGCCTCGTCGGGGGTCAGCCCCTCGCTGAGGAAGGAGGACAAAAACTGCGCCCTGGACCCGTTGAACATCCGGCTGATGAGCCCCTCGGTCTCCCGCTTCTGGGCCTCCTCTTTGGTGATCAGAGGGGTACACAGGAAACCGGGGTCGCTCCGGGCCACAGCCCCCTTGTCCACCAGCTTTTTGATGACGGTGTAGGTGGTGTTCCGGTTCCAGCCGCAGGACCGGGCCAGCGTTTTCGCCAGCGCCCCGGCGGTCTGGGGCCCGTCCGCCCACAGGGGCTCCATCACCTTCAGCTCAGAGTCGAAAAGGCGCTCCATACCAAGACCTCCTGTTTTGACTATTGCAATAGTACACTATTAGACTACTACAATAGTCACTCGTTGTCAAGCCTTTTTTAGCAAAAAAGCCCCAGGCCGAAAATGGCCTGGGGCTTTCGAACGCTGTATGTTACCGCAGGAAACCGAGCTTGCAGATGATATACGGCTCCTTGGCCTTGCCGGTGCAGACCTGGAAGAAGCAGATGATATTGATGACCTCTACCACCAACAGCGCGATGCCGCCGGCGATGGGCACGATGACCGTCCAGATCAGGAGCAGGGTGATGATGCCCAGCAGGGTGTTGACCACGGTGAGCTTCAGCCCCTGCCGCACATGGAACATCGCATACCTGGACGACTGGCTGGCCAGCAGCGCGATGATGATCCCGATGATGCCCATCAGGTAGACCAGCATGGCAAACACCTTGTTGTCGGAGATATCCTGAGCGTCGAACTCCGCCGTGTGGTCATAGGGATCGTACGCGGGCTGGGTGTACTGCTGCTGATACTGGTTTTGCTGCTGATAATAATTCGGAGGGGTCGGCTGCTGGCCCTGGGCCTGCCTGGCGGCCTCCGCCTGCGCCTGGGGGCAGGAGCAGATCTCCCCCTCCTCCAGGGGTTTCCCGCAATAGGGACAGAATTTCGCCATACTCTATCACACCTTTCTCTTTTTGGGGGAAAGCGGATCTCTTGCGTTTTCCCGCCAGGTAAGTATACCACCGATTTCCAGACTTGTAAATATTATTGCCGGAAAAGCCGTCGAAAATCCTGTGTTTTCGGCCGCCGCAGGAAAAACGGGACGGGCCGAAGCCCGTCCCGTTTCGTATCCGATCACTTCACGATCTCGCCGTTGGCCTTTTTCTCCTCGATCTCCCTGAGGGCGTCCTTGTAGGACAGGTTGACCCGGCCCTTCTCGTCGATGTCGGTGACCTTGACCCAGATCATGTCGCCGATGTTCACCACGTCCTCCACCTTGGCCACACGGTGATTGGCCAGCTTGGAGATGTGGACCATGCCGTCCTTGCCGGGGGCCAGCTCCACGAAGGCGCCGAACTGGAGGATGCGCACCACCTTGCCGTAGTACAGGGCGCCCACCTCGGGCACGAACACGATGGTGTCGATCATCTTCTTGGCCACGTCGCAGGCCTCGGCGTTGGGGGAGGCGATGTGGATGGTGCCGTCCTCGTCGATGTCCACCTGGGCGCCGGACTCGGCCACGATCTTCTGGATCACGCTGCCGCCCTTGCCGATGACCTCCCGGATCTTGTCCGGGTCGATCTTCATGGTGAGCATCTTGGGGGCCCACTTGCTGACCTCCGGCCGGGGGGCGGAGATGCAGGGCAGCATGATCTCGTCCAGGATGGCGTACCGGGCGTCCCTGGTGATCTCCAGGGCCTCCTTGATGATGGCGTGGGTCAAACCGTCGTTCTTCAGGTCCATCTGGATGGCGGTGATGCCCTTCTTGGTGCCGGCCACCTTGAAGTCCATCTCGCCGTGGAAGTCCTCCACGCCCTGGATGTCGATGAAGGTGGTGAAGGAGCCGTCGTCGTCCTGGATGAGGCCGCAGGAGATGCCTGCCACGGGGGCCTTGATGGGCACGCCGGCGTCCATGAGGGCCAGGGTGGAGCCGCAGATAGAGCCCTGGGAGGTGGAGCCGTTGGAGCTGAGGACTTCGCTCACCACGCGGATGGCGTAGGGGAACTCGTCCACAGAGGGCAGCACGGGCTCCAGGGCCCGCTCGGCCAGGGCGCCGTGGCCCTTCTCCCGCCGGTTGACGGAGCGGCTGGCACGGGCCTCGCCCACGGAGTAGCCGGGGAAGTTGTAGTGGTGCATATACCGCTTCTCGGTCTCCTCCCAGATGGTGTCCAGCTTCTGGGTGGCGGCCAGGGTGTTCAGGGTGCAGACGGACAGGACCTGGGTCTGGCCGCGGGTGAACAGGCCGGAGCCATGGACCCGGGGCAGGACGCCCACCTCGGCGGCCAGGGGACGGATCTCGTTCTTGGCGCGGCCGTCCACCCGGTGGCCCTCCAGCAGCCAGGCCTTGACGATCTTCTTCTGGAACTTGTAGGTGAACTCCTCCAGGTACTTGTCCATATCCGGATACTGCTCCAGATACTTCTCGTGCCAGTGGTCGATCATGGCGTTCCAGCGGGCCTCCCGGACGTTCTTGTCGTCGGTGTCCATGGCGGCCTGGGCCTCGTCCATGAAATTGGCCACGATGTCGTCGAACAGCTCCTGGTTGAAGTCGGCGTGCTCGTACTCGAACTTGGGCTTGCCGATCTCCGCCACGATGCCGTTGATGAACTCCACCTGCTTCTTGATCTCCTCGTGGGCCTCCACGATGCCCTGGTACATGATGTCGTCGGGGATCTCCTTGGCGCCGGCCTCGATCATGACCACCTTGTTCATGGTGGCCACCACGGTCACGTCCATCTGGGAGCGGGCCCGCTGCTCCTGATCGGGGTTCATGACGATCTTCCCGTCCACATAGCCCACTTCCAGGGCGCCCACGGGGCCGTTCCAGGGGATATCGGAATAGGACAGGCAGGCGGACACGCCGATGAGGGCGGTGATCTCGGGGGAGCAGTCGTAGTCCACGCTCATGACGGTGCAGGACACCACCACGTCGTTGCGGAGGTCGGAGGGGAACAGGGGCCGGATGGGCCGGTCGATGAGGCGGCTGGCCAGCACGGCGGGCAGGGAGGGCTGGCCCTCGCGGCGGAGGAAGGAGCCGGGGATGCGGCCCACGGCGTACAGCTTCTCCTCAAAGTCCACGCTCAGGGGGAAGAAGTCGATGCCGTCCCGGGGCCGGGGGGAGGCGGTGACCGCCACCAGCACGGTGGTCTCGCCGTACTTCACCAGCGCGGAGGCGTTGGCCAGCTCGGCCACCTTGCCCACCTCGATGGACAGGGGACGGCCCGCCACGGTGGTCTCATACTTGCGGTAATTGGGGAATTGCTTTGCCTTGATGACAGTTGACATGGGGTTCGCTCCTTTTCTTTTGGGATGGTTCGGAGCCTCGCCCTTTAGCACTTGAACACAGGCCCCGCCTCTTGGCAAGACCCATGTTCAACTGCTAAAAAAGCGCCGCTCCGGCGTGTGGCGCGATTGCTGTGGAAACGGGGAAAGGGCGGCGCGGACGCGCCGCCCTTTATTTGGAATTATTTGCGGATGCCCAGCTTGGCGATGATGGCGCGGTAGCGCTCGATGTCCTTCTTGGCCAGGTAGTCCAGCAGCTTGCGGCGCTTGCCGATCATCTTGTACAGGCCGCGGCGGCTGTGGTTGTCGTGGATGTGCACCTTCAGATGCTCGGTGAGCTGGTTGATGCGGGTCGTGAGGATCGCGATCTGCACCTCGGGGGAGCCGGTGTCGGTCTCGTGGGTGCGGTTGGCCTCGATGACGGCCGTCTTTTCGTCCTTGCGGATCATGTTTTTTCCACCTTTCGTTTCTATTTCCCTGCCGCTGAGTATCGGGCGGGTGAAGCCCCGCGAGGCGGGCTTTTGTCCCGAAACTAAGCCGGTGGGCCAGCGCTTTGGCGCATTGAGGAGCATACCACAAATTTCTCCGTTTGTAAAGGCGATTTTGTGTTTTGTGCGGTTTTTCTTTCAAAACGCACGGAAGCGGACCGGTTTTCCCGGTCCGCTTCGTGATTTTGATAACGGTTTTCCCTTAAAACACCAGAATTCGCACCAAAAGCGCCGCGGCCACGGCCAAAATCGCCAAAGTGGACAGCAGCTCCCCGGTGATCAGTACGGTGTGCTCCCGCCGCGCCCGGCGGGCGGTCTCCTCGGACCGGGCAGGCCCCTCGTCCTGCCGGGGTTCGTCCGCGTGTCCGTCCTCCGCCTCGTCCCGATCAGTCTCTGCCTCTTTGGCAGCCCGCCAGGCGGCCAGGTCCACTACGTTGTCTCCCCGCTTTTCCGGGGCGGCCTTGGAGGGATGGACCAGCATCACCCGGCGGGGGGCGCCCACAGCCTGCTCCAGCTCGCCCTCCACCTCGATACCTCTGGCGGTCAGCGTGTAATATACGGTCTCCATGGCGTTGCGCCTCCTTGTTCCTTGATACGCTCAGTCTACTTCGGGTCATGTCCCATAAACTGGGCCTTATTGCCGCATATCATCGAACTTACGTTTGATTTGTTTTCATCTTAATACATCTGTTCTAATTTGTCAAGGACTTTTTAGAAAATTTGTTCTATCGTTAAGTCAAAAAAGACCGCCCCCCGGCGGGAGGCGGTCTTCGAAGCTCTTTTCAACTCAGATATCCCAGGGGATTGACCTGCCGGCCGTTGATCCGGACCTCGAAATGGCAGTGGGGGCCGGTGGAGTTGCCGGTAGAGCCCGCCAAGGCGATGGCCTGGCCCTGATAGACCCGCTGGCCCACGCTCACAAGGATGGAGGAGTTGTGGGCGTAGGCGGTCTGGGTGCCGTTGTCGTGGGTGATGACCACCAGCTTGCCGTAGCTGCCCTGCCAGCCGGCGTAGGTGACCTTCCCGCCGTCGGCGGCCTTAACGGTGGTGCCGTAGGGCACGCCGATGTCCAGGCCGAGGTGGGTGCTGCCCCAACGGGCGCCGAAATAGGAGGTGATCGTGCCCCGCACCGGCCAGATAAAGTACCCGTTGGACGCGGTGGTGGGCTTCGCCTTGGTCCCCTTGTAGATGTAGGTGGTGGTGGCCTCCTTGACGACCTCGCGGGACACCTCGGCGCGCTCCTGTTCCACCCCGTTGAGATAAGTGACTTCATAGGTGACCAGGGCCTGACCGTCCTCGCCCTGTTCCTTCACCTTGGTGGTGCCCACATAGAGATCGTCGGTCTTGATATACTCCACCGGGCTGTCGATGGCCTCCTCGCGCTGCTCGGAGGCGTGGGTGAGCACTGACAGGAAGGGTACCTCCTGTTTGACCAGCAGCTCGTCTCCCACCCAGATCCTATTGATATCCACATCTGGATTCAGGGCGGACAGGTCGGCCACGGTCAGGTCATAGGAGCGGGCGATGGCGCTGAACGTGTCGCCCTGCTTTACCTCATAGTATACGTTCTCCGCCTTGTGGGCGGTGATCTTCTCCCGGATGCCCTCCATGTCGAATTTCGTATTGGCGGGCACTGTCACCGGGTCGACGGATACGGCCTCCACGAACTCATAGTCCTCGGCGCCCTCGGCGAGATAGGGCTGAGCGGCGGCGGCCAACGCCTGCTCCAGCTCCTCTTTCGTGGCGGCGCAGCCGAGCTCCTGCCCGTCCACAGAGAGCGCCCACGCATCGGTATAGGCGTCGACCTCCACCTCGCTGAACAGGGCGGCCTCGATCTCCCGGGTATCGGTAAAGCCCCCGGCGGTCTCGGTGTACACGGGGGTGATGGTCACGTCGGCCTCGTAATCGTACTCCTCCCCCAGGATGCCGGACACCTGCTCCTCCAGGTCCCCGACGATGGCATCCCAGTCCTCCTCGTGCTCCAGCACGCCCCGCTCCACGCCGTCTATCTCCAGCACATAGGCCCGGGTGTAGACGCCGTTGAAGGCGGCATAGCCGATGAAGACGGCCAGCAGCGTCACATACAGCAGGGGGGAAACGGGGTGTCTGGCCAGGGCGGCGCGGAGCTTTCCGAAAAGCCTGCCGGCCTTGTCCCAGGCCCCGGCGGTGGCGGCGCTGGTCTTTTCCCAGCCCGCGTCGGCCCCGGCGGAGATCTTTTTGCCCAGCCCGCCGAAGAATTCCTTCAGCCGCCTGACGGCGGCGCCGCCGGTCCGGGGATCGCGTTGTTCATCCATGTATGGTTCCTCCTCGCGCCGACAGGCGGCGGATAAATCTTCAGAAATGTAACAAAACTGTCAAGGTGGTTACAATTTGGTTACAGCGTCATCCTACTCCATTTTTGTCCTGCCGTCAACCCCTTTTTTGATTTTCTCCATTCTGCCCAAGCCCTTGACAGGGCGCGCCTCCATCCAGTACAATAGAAACCGTCGATTTCGGGCGCTCCGCGCGGAAGGGGGGCCGGCTATGGCCAAGTTCGACGGCGTCCTGTTCGTCACCGACTACGACGACACCTTATACGACCTGACCTTCTCCGTGTCGGAGGAGAACCGGGCCGCCATCCGGTATTTCATCGCCAACGGCGGCCGCTTTTCAGTGGCCACCGGCCGGGCTCACACCACCTTCACCCCCCAGATTGCGAAGGAGCGCCTGGAACTCAACGCGCCGGTGGTGCTGTCCAACGGCGCCGCGATCTACGATTACCAGGCGGATCGCTACGTCGAGCGCACGCTGCTCCACGGGGACACTCCGGCCCGCCTTTCGGCGCTGTGCCGCCGCTTCCCCGCGCTGGCCTTTGAGGCATACCACGGCGAGGACATCTATGTCCACAACCCCAATCTGGTGACCATGACCCACCTGAAGCGGGTGGGCGGCCCCTATACCGTCTGCCCCATCCCGGACATGCCCACCCCCTGGAACAAGGTCATCATGGAGCAGGACGAGCCCCTGCTGAAAGAGGTCCAGGCCCACATCCTGTCCCGCTGGGGGGCGGATTACGAGGCCATCTTCTCCAACCGCTACCTGCTGGAGGTCACCTGCAAGGGCAGCAACAAAGGGGCCATGGTGGCGAAGGTGGCCGGGCTGCTGGGCATTGCCCGGGAAAACCTCTACTGTATGGGGGACAATCAGAACGACATCCCCATGCTGGCGCTGTCGGCCATCCCTTTCGCCCCGGCCAACTGCGCCCAAGAGGTAAAGGACTGGGGCGCCACGATCCTCAGCCACTGCGACGACCACGCGGTGGCCCGGGCCATCGAGATCCTGGACAAACGCTATTGACCCGCGCACGCAGAAAGCCCGCCGTCCGATGGACGGCGGGCTTTTTCTGTCGGATTCAGGCGTTGGGGTCGTAGGTGACCACGGTGCGGCGGTTGGGTTCGGTGCCGATGGAGTGGGTGGACACCCCGGGGAAGTCCTGGAGGGCGGTGTGGATCACGTGCCGCTCGTAGGCGTTCATGGGCTCCAGGGTGATGTTCCGGCGGTACTTGACCACCTTGGCGGCGGTCTTGCGGGCCAGCCGGTTCAGGGACTCCTCCCGCCGGGCCCGGTAGCCCTCGGCGTCCACATGGATGCGGACCCGGTGGCTCCTGCCCCGGTTGACGGCGTAGCTGGTCAGCTGCTGGATGGCGTCCAGGGTCTCCCCCCGGTGACCGATGAGGGGGCCCAGGTCAGTTCCCTCCAGCACCACCTGATAGGCCTCGCCGTCCCTGGTGACGGCGGGAACGGCCTGCACCCCCAGCTGCTGGAACAAGCCTGTCTGGAACCTGACGATGGCGGCGGACACCTCGTCATCCACCGGCTCTCCGGCAGGGGAGGGGGCTGCGGCGGGAGCGGGGGCCTCGGTCTTGGGCCGGGGCGCGGGCTGGGGCTTCTTCTCCCTGGGCCCGCGGTCCTTTCTTTCCGGCCTGGGCTCGGGCTTTTTGGGGGCGGGCTTCTCCGCTCCGGGGGCGGGGGTCTCGGGTTCAGGCACGGGGGCGGGCGCCGGCTCGTCCGGGGCCTCGTAGGTGAGTTTCACCTTTGCCGGCACCGAGCCGATGCCCAGAAAGCCCGCCTTGCCCCGGTGGAGGACCTCCACCGACACGTCGTCCCGCTCCAGGCCCAGCTGGAGCAGGCCCTTGGCGATGGCCTCGTCCTCGGTCTTGCCGGTGACTTCGATATAGTTCAGCACAGTCAAGCACTCCTTATTTTAATGTTCCTCGTCCTCAGGGGCGCTGGCCTCCTCGGCCTCGGCGGCGGTGTCCTCCGCCTGCTCCTGAACGGTCTCGGCGGCCTCGGCGGCCTGCTGTTCCGCCTGCTCCACGGCGGCGGCCAGTTCGGGCCGGGACTCGGCCAGCAGGGCCTTCTCCTCGTCGGTGAGGGTCTGGTCCTCCTCCTTCGGCATGACGGGGCCGTTGGGGTCGTGGTACGGGGTGACGGGATAGCGGGCGGGGTCATAGGCCCGGCCCCGGGCAAACCGGCGCAGGCCCTCCTGACTGGCGCCGTCCACGTCGGCGGCGGCCTTTTCCTTTTTGGGCTGCTTCTTGCTGCCGGCGGCCAGGGCGGCGGCCTTCTTCTCGGCGGACTTGCGGCGGCGCTCCTTCTCGGCCTCCTTGGAGCGGCGCTTCTGCTCCTCCATCTCCTTCTGGGCGGCCTCGTAGTCCTTTTTCAGCATCCTGCCGGCGATGATCTCCTGCACCATCCCGAGGGCGGAGTTGGCGATCCAGTAGATACACATACCGGCGGGCAGGCTGTAGCCGATCCACAGGGACATGACGGGTCCCATCAGGATCATCATCCAGTTGTTCTGCTGCTTGTTCTCCGGCTGGTTCTGGCTCATCTGGTTGGTCCGCATGGACACCTGATAGGACAGCAGGGACAGTCCGGCGGAGATCAGCGGCAGCAGGAACAGGCCCACGGCCCCCCAGATGTCCCCGCCGGTGAACAGATCGGACTTCCAGAACATCAGGCTGGGGACCCTGGACAGGTCGATGCCCAGGAAGTTGAAGTTGATGACGAACATCCCAAACACGCCGGCGGTGGAGGCGCCGGCGGCGGCCGCGGCAGTCTCCAGATTGCCGGCATTCAGCCGGGGGGCCAGCAGCAGCTCGTTGGTCCCCGCCGGGGTGAAGTCCGCCCAGCCCAGGGCCTTGGCCACGGCGATGGTGGCGTCCTCCTTCAGCATCATCATATACTTGAAGGGCCGGCGGATGATGGCGTACAGGGGCATCAGAATCAGCAGGGGCAGGAAGGACCAGCCGCAGCCGCCGAACATGCTGGTACCGCTCTCGGCGTAAAGCTTCTGGATCTCCTGGTTAGCCTTTTCCTTGTCGTTGCCGCAGCGCTTCTGGATCTCCTGCACCTGGCCGGAGAGGATGCTGGACTTGATCATGCTCCGTTTGCCCTTGATGGAGAGCGGGAACAGGATGACCTTGACGATCAGGGTAAAGAGGATCAGCGCTATGCCGTAGCTGTTGAATACCAGGCACAGAAACCTCAGCAACAGGCTGAAGGGCGTCATGAGTATTTGCCAAATATCCATATCTGGCCTCCTATTTATAACGGATTTTTTTCGGGGGCTTTGGGGGCACGGGATCGTAAATGATGGATTTCTGCTTATGGAAGGGGTGGCACCGCATCACCCGCCACAGAGCCATGGCCCCGCCCTTCAGCGCGCCGTAGGTCTCCACAGCCTCCAGGCCATACGCGGAACAGGTGGGAGTGAAGCGGCAGCAGGGGGGCGTGGCCGGGGAGATGTTCCTCCGGTAGAACCGGATGAACCACAGCAGGACCGCCTTCATCGGGCGGCCTCCGGCCTCCGCAGGCCCAGCTTGTCCGCCAGAGTCAGGAAGGAGCGCTCCAGCTGCTGATACCGGCTGTGGGCGGCCTTCACCCGGGCCACGATGACCACGTCCATCCCGCCGTTCAACTCCCCCTCGTGGAGGCGGTATATCTCTCTCAGACGGCGCCGGGTGCGGTTGCGGACCACGGCATGGCCCAGCTTGGTGGACACCGTCAGCCCCAGCCGGTTCCCCTGTCCGCCCCGTTGACGGACATAGAGGGCCAGCCGCCCGTCGGCGGCGGATCTTCCCTTTTGGTAGGCCCGGCGGAACAGATGATTCTCCTTCAGCGACACGGTTTTTTTCATTTACGACCTCTTTTCCGGGAAACGGACACAGGGGCGAGGGATCTTCCTCCCGCGCCCCGGTCTTTGACGACTATTCCGTATCCCGTTTTTGCGGCATCAGTGGGTCAGACGGATGCGGCCCTTGGCCCGGCGGCGGGCCAGCACCTTGCGGCCGTTGGCAGTGGCCATGCGCTTGCGGAAGCCATGCACCTTGGAGCGGTGACGCTTTTTGGGCTGATAGGTACGAAGCATGCGGGATACACCTCCTGTTCAGATAGGGCGGCAGGGGCCGCTCTGTTCCACAACGCCCCGGCCGGGGCGCGGTCGATATGATAGGGCGCGATAGGCGCAAACGGAATTATACCGTACTTTCGGCGCCTTTGTCAATACATAAATTATAATTATTATATGACTGACCGCGGAAAAAACCTTGCCTCCCGTCAAAAATTTTGGTATAATAAATCAGTTGCGTTGACCATGAAAAAAGGAGGCCGCCCGATGAACTCCGCTGCCGATATCTGGGAAAAAGTGAAGAATCTGATGAAAAGCGATCTGACCGCCGTCTCCATCGACACCTGGTTTGGAGATGTGGAGGCCGTGGCGCTGGAGGATACCCGCCTGGTGCTGTGTGTCCCCTCCGAATACAAACGAAACATCATCCGCACCCGGTATCTCCCGGTGGTGCAGAAAGCGCTGAAGGAGCTGTTCTCCTTCGATGTGGACGCGGCCCTGCTGCTTCCCGGGGAGCGGGACGCCTACACCGCCAGAGACGCCTCCCCCGCCGACCCGGAGGTGGAAAAGTATACCTTCGAGCGGTTCGTGGTGGGCTCTACCAACAAATTCGCCTTTACCGCCGCCCAGAAGGTGGCCGACGAGCCGGGCGGCTCTTATAACCCTCTGTTCATCTACGGCCAGTCCGGCCTGGGCAAGACCCATCTGCTCCACGCCATCGCCAACCGGGTGCGGCAGAACCACCCGGATTACCGCATCCTCTACATCCAGAGCGAGGCATTTGTCAACGAGCTGATCGACGATCTGCGCCACGGCCGGGACATGCAGAAATTCCGGGACAAATACCGCAATGTGGATGTATTTCTGATGGACGACGTTCAGTTCATCGCCGGCAAGGATTCCAGCGAGGAGGAGTTGTTCCACACCTTCAATACCCTCTACGAGCAGAAAAAGCAGATCGTCTTCACCTCCGACCGGCCGCCCCAGGAGATGATCCGGCTGGAACAGCGGCTCCGCACCCGGTTCGAGCAGGGCCTGCCGGCGGACATCCAGCCCCCGGACTACGAGACGAGGGTGGCCCTGCTGAAAAACAAGTCGCTGGAGCGGGGCATCTCCCTGCCCGACCCGGTGCTGTCCTATGTGGCGGAGAACATCACCTCCAACGTGCGGCAGATCGAGGGCGTGGTCAACAAGATCATGGCTTTTCAGGAGCTGATGGGGGTCCAGGTGGACGTGGAGACCACCATCCGCGCGGTGCGGGACATCCTCCGCTCCAAGGAGAACTTCCTGCCCTCCGCCGACACTATCATCCAGGAGGTGGCCCGGTTCTACGAGCTGGACAGCGCCGCCCTCCGGGGCCAGAGCCAGAGCAAGGAAATCTCCACCGCCCGGAACGTGGCCATGTATATCATCCGGGAGATGACCCAGCTGTCCCTGGCGGAGATCGGTCAGCAATTTGGCGGCCGGCACCACTCCACGGTGCTCAACTCCATCAACCGGGTGGAAAAGGTCATGAAGGACCAGCCCGAACTCACCGAGGTCATCCGGGACATCACCAACGCGGTCAATTCCGTGTACTGATCTCCACAGTTCTGAGGACCGTGCTGTTCAACCCTGTGGAGGTTTCGTTCCACGGACCTCCCGTTTCAGTCTCTGCGGAACTTCTGAGGAAATCTCTTTGGTCCCCGGTCCCGCGGCGCATAAGGGTTTTCTCCCCACTTCCACACCTCAACAGTCCCTAACGACTATTACGAAAAATAAAACACTTCCTCTCTGAGAGAGAAAGAGAAAGGAATCCGCTATGAAATTTTCCTGTGAAAAAGCGATCCTGCAAAGCGCAGTGACCACCGCCGGCCGGGTGGTAGCGGCCAAGAGCTCCATCCAGGCGCTGGAGGGGGTGCTCATCGAGGCGTCCGCCGCTGGGCTGAAGCTCAGCGGCTACAATCTGGAGACCGGAATCGTCACCCAGGTAGAGGCACGGGTGGAGCAGCCCGGGGCCATCGTTCTGTCCGCCCGGCTGTTCGGGGAGATCCTCCGCCGCATGCCGGACGACATAGTGGCGGTGACCACCCAGCCCAACTGCTCTGTCCACATCGCCTGCGGGGACACCTCCTTCGACATCATGGGCAGCAGCGACGCCGACTATCCCGAGCTCCCCTCCGTGGGGGACGGACAGTCCCTCACCGTGGCCCAGGGCGATCTGCGCGCCATGATCGGACAGGTGATCTTCGCCGTCAGCGACAATGAGAGCCGCCCCATCCACACCGGCGCCCTGTTCGAGGCGGCGGGAGAGGAGTTGACCATGGTGGCGGTGGACGGCTTCCGCCTGGCCCTCCGCCGGGAGAATCTGGCCGCCCCGGTGGGCGGGGCCGCCTTCTCCTTTGTGGTGCCCGGCGCCGCGCTCAGCGAAGTGGAGAAGATCTGCGCCGACAGCGACGAGCCCGTCACCATCACCCAGGGCAGCCGCCACGTGACCTTCCAGATCGGGGAGACCTGGCTGGTGGCCCGCCGGCTGGAGGGAGAGTTCCTCAACTACCGCCAGACCATCCCCCAGAACAATCCCATCTCGGTGGAGGCCGACGCCGCCGACCTTCAGCGCTCCATCGACCGGGCCTCCCTCATCATCAACGACAAGCTGAAGAGCCCTCTCCGCTGCAAGTTCGAAGACAGGACTCTTTCCATCACATCAAAGACCGCCATCGGCTCCGCTTTTGACCGCTGCCCCATCTCCGGGGACGGCAGGGGACTGGAGATCGGTTTCAACAACCGCTTCTTCATGGACGCGGTGAAGGCCGCCCCGGCGGAGCGGGTGCGCCTGGAGCTGAATACCGCCACCTCTCCCTGTCTGGTGCTGCCGGTGGAGGGGGAGAAGGACAACTTCCTCTATATGGTGCTGCCGGTGCGGCTCCGGGCGGGGGAGTAAGGGCCCTATGAGCGAACAACGCGTCAAAATAGAGACCGAGTTCATCAAACTCCAGGACCTGCTGAAATTCGCCGGCGCCGTGGAGACCGGAGGGGAGGCCAAACTCCTCATCCAGGAGGGCGCGGTGAAGGTCAACGGAGAGGTCTGCGCCATGCGGGGCAAAAAGCTCCGCCCCGGCGACCGGGCCTCGCTGAACGGCGTCACGCTGGTGGTAGAATGAAGGTCAACGGCATCACCCTGGATTTCTTCCGCAACTACGTCCACTTTGAGGCCGCCTTTCACCCCGACGTCAACGTAATCGTGGGGGAGAACGCCCAGGGCAAGACCAATCTGCTGGAGGCGGCGGCCTACCTGTCCTCCGCCTCCTCCCACCGGGCCCGGTACGATCGGGAGCTCATCCAGCACGGGGTGGATTCCGCTTTTCTCCAGGGCCGGGTGGAGAGCCGGGACCGGGAGTTCCTGCTGGAGTGTGAGCTGTACCGGGGGGCCCGCCGGGTCCTCCGCTCCAACGGCGTCCGGCTGAAGACGGCGGCGGAGCTGTCCGGCATTTTGAACACGGTGCTGTTCTGCCCGGAGGACCTGTACCTCATCCGGGAGGGGGCCGAGGCCCGCCGGCGATTCCTGGACGACTGCATCTGTCAGCTGCGGCCCAAGTACGCCGCCGCCCTGGCGGAGTATAGGAAGCTCCACCAGCACAAGACCCGCATCCTGCGGGACTGGGAGGACAACCCCTCTCTGCTGGACACCCTTGACGACTTCTCCCTGCGCATGGCCCAGTGCGGCGCGGTGATCGTCCACTACCGGGCCCACTTCGTCAAGCGGCTGCTGGAGGCTGCCCCGCCCATCCACGCCGACTGTTCCGGCGGCCGGGAGGCGCTGTCCCTCCGATATGAGACGGTGTCCACTGTCACCGACCCGGAGGCCCCGCCCAAGGTCCTACTGCCCCAGTTGCTGGCCCATCAGGAGAGCCACCGCCGGGCGGAGATCGAGTCCCGCTCCTGCCTCTCCGGCCCCCACAAGGACGACGTGGCGGTGGAGATCGACGGCATGCCCGCCAAGGCTTACGCCTCCCAGGGCCAGACCCGCACCGCCGCCCTGGCACTCAAGCTGGCCGCGAGGGATATCTTCCGGCAGGAGACGGGGGAGTGGCCGGTGCTGCTGCTGGACGACGTGCTCTCCGAGCTGGACGCCCAGCGGCAGGAGTTCGTGCTGAACCGCATCGCCGCCGGCCAGGTGTTCATCACCTGCTGCGAGGAGGGGGCCCTGTCCCGGCTCAGGGACGGGAAGGTCTTCCACATCCGGAATGGGGCGCTGCTATGAAATATCTCCATCTCGGCCAGGCGGTCATGCTCCCGGAGGAGGCTGTGATCGGCATATTCGACCTGGACAACACCACCTGGTCCTTCCGCACCCGCCGTTTTCTGGACCGGGCGGAGAAGGAGGGGAGAGTGATCCCCGTGGGGGACGACCTGCCCCGCTCCTTTGTCCTCAGCCGGGAGGGGGACGGCCCCGCCCTCATCCACATCACCCAGTTCACCTCCGCCACCCTGCAGCGACGGGCGGAGGAGGACGGATTGGAATGATATTTGACTTGAATAAGGAGGAATATACATGGCGGTACAGAAGATCGACTACCTGTGGCAGGACCGTAAGCGCCACTTTGGTCTGCCTCTCTCGTTTACCCGCTACCAGCTCAGCGAGGACCGGCTCTTTATGGAGCGGGGCCTGGTGAACCTGAAGGCCAGCGAGCTGCTGCTCTACCGCGTCCGGGACCTGGAACTGACCATGAACCTGTGGCAGCGGATCTTCGGCGTGGGAACCATCTGCGTGAAGTCCACCGACCAGAGCACCCCAGACCTGGACCTGGTGAACGTGAAAAACCCCAGGGAGGTCAAGGAGATGATCCACCAGCTGGTGGAGGACGCCAAGAACAAGCGCCGCATGAGCTCCATGGAGATCATGGGCGGCGGTCCCGGCGGCCCCGGCCCCGACTTTGACGGCGACGGATTCCCCGACCACATGGATTTCTGAATTTCCCTACCCGCGATTTTTGGAGGCAATTATGGCAGACGAACGCAGCAATCTGAGCTCCGCCGCCCCGGTGGAGCATGAGTACGGCGGCTCGGAGATCGAGGTGCTGGAGGGCCTGGACCCGGTGCGGAAGCGCCCGGGCATGTATATCGGCTCCACCTCCACTTCCGGCCTGCACCATCTGGTATATGAGATCGTGGACAACGCCATCGACGAGGCGCTGGCCGGCTACTGCGACCACATCACCGTGGAGATCCTGGAGGGGGACTGCATCCGGGTCACCGACAACGGCCGGGGCATCCCCGTGGACATCCAGCCGCAGACGGGCCGGCCCGCCCTGGAGGTGGTGTATACCGTCCTCCACGCCGGCGGCAAGTTCGGCGGCGGCGGGTACAAGGTGTCCGGCGGCCTTCACGGCGTGGGCGCCTCCGTGGTCAACGCCCTGTCCGAGTGGCTGGAGGTCCGGGTCCACAAGAACGGCCAGATCTACGAGATGAAGTTCTCCCGGGGCAATATCACCCAGGAAATGAAGATCGTGGGCAAGACCGACCACACCGGCACCGAGGTGGTGTTCAAGCCCGACCCCGAGATGTTCGAGACCACCGAGTACGACTACGAGACCCTCCACCGCCGTATGCGGGAGCAGGCGTTTTTGAACGCCGGGGTCCGCATCGACATGGCGGACCGCCGCCCCGGCATGGAGCAGGAGGAGTCCATGCGGTACGACGGCGGCATCCGGGAGTTCGTCACCTTCATCAACCGCAACAAGACCCCGCTGCACGAGCAGGTCATCTACATGACCGGCGCCAAGGACGACTCGGTGGCGGAGATCGCCATGCAGTACAGCGAGGACAGCTACAACGAGATCACGGTGTCCTTCGCCAACAACGTCCACACCCCCGAGGGCGGCATGCACGAGGAGGGCTTCAAGCGGGCCCTGACCAACGTGCTCAACGCCTACGGGAAAAAGATGAAGATCCTGAAGGACGAGGAGAAGGTCTCAGGCGACGACTGCCGGGAGGGCCTCACCTGCGTCATCTCGGTAAAGCTCACCGAGGCCCAGTTTGAGGGCCAGACCAAGGCCAAGCTGGGCAACAGCGAGATCAGGACCCTGGTGTCCAACGTGGTATCCGACAAGCTGGAGCAGTTTTTGGAGGAGAACCCCGGCGTGGGCAAGGCCATCCTGGACAAGGCCCTGATGGCCTCCCGGGCCCGGGAGGCCGCCCGGAAGGCGAGAGAGTCGGTGCGCCGCAAGACCGGCCTGGAGGGCGGCCAGATGCCCGACAAGCTCCAGGACTGCAACGAGCGGGACCCCTCCCTCTGCGAGATTTATATCGTCGAGGGCGATTCCGCCGCGGGCTCCGCCATCCAGGGCCGGGACAGCCGGTTCCAGGCCATCCTGGCCATGTGGGGCAAGATGCTCAACGTGGAGAAGGCCCGGGCTGATAAGATCTACGGCAACGACAAGCTCTATCCCATGATCGTGGCCCTGGGGGCCGGCATCGGAGACGAGTTCAACATCGACAAGCTCCGCTATCACAAGATCATCATCATGGCGGATGCCGACGTGGACGGCGCCCACATCCGCACACTGCTGCTGACCTTCTTCTTCCGCTATATGCGCCCCCTCATCGAGAAGGGCTATGTCTACTCCGCCGTGCCCCCCCTCTACAAGCTGACCCGGGGCAAGACGGTGCGGGTGGCCTACTCCGACCCGGAGCGGGACGCCATCTCCGCCGAGATGCGCGCCGACAACCCCAACGCCAAGGTGGACATCAGCCGGTTCAAGGGCCTGGGCGAGATGGACCCCCACGAGCTGTGGGAGACCACCATGGACCCGGAGCGCCGGTCCCTCCGCCGGATCACCCTGGAGGACGCGGTGGCCGCCGATCAGATCTTCACCGTTCTCATGGGGGAGCAGGTGGAGCCGAGGAAGGCGTGGATCGAGCAGAACGCCCGCAACGCTGACGCCGCCAATCTGGACTACTAAAGAGGTACCCAAATGGCACACAACAGAGATTACAAACCTGAGGACATCGCCTTCCCCAACCAGGTCATCACCGAGTCAGAGCTGGTGGGGGAGATGGAGAAGTCCTACATCGAATACGCCATGTCCGTCATCGTGGGCCGGGCGCTGCCCGACGTGCGTGACGGTCTGAAACCCGTCCACCGCCGCATCCTCTACACCATGTACGAGAGCGGCCTCACCTCCGACAAGCCCTTCAAGAAGTCCGCTACCTGCGTGGGCGACGTGCTGGGCAAGTACCACCCCCATGGCGATGCGTCGGTGTACGACGCGCTGGTCCGTCTGGCCCAGAACTTCTCCATGCGCTATATGCTGGTGGACGGCCACGGCAACTTCGGCTCCGTAGACGGCGACCCCCCGGCGGCCTACCGTTACACCGAGGCCCGCCTGGCCAGGATCGCCAACGAGATGCTCCGGGACATCGACAAGGAGACGGTGGACTGGCAGCCCAACTTCGACGAATCCCGCCAGGAGCCCCGGGTCCTGCCCTCCCGGTTCCCCAATCTGCTGGTGAACGGCTCCTCCGGTATCGCCGTGGGCATGGCCACCAACATCCCGCCCCACAATCTGCGGGAGGTCATCGACGCCGTCGTCTGCGTGCTGGACAATGAGAACGCCACCCTGGACGACCTGATGGAGCACATCAAGGGCCCCGACTTCCCCACCCGTGGCATCATCATGGGCCGGTCCGGCATCCGGGCGGCCTACGCCACCGGCCGGGGCAAGGTGGTGGTCCGGGCCCGGGCCGATTTTGAGGAGCACGGCAAGGACCGGGTGCGCATCATCGTGTCTGAGCTGCCCTACCAGGTGAATAAGCGCCAGCTCATCAAGAACATCGCTGAGCAGGTGAAGGACAAGCGGCTGGAGGGCATCTCCGACCTGCGGGACGAGACTGACCGCAACGGCATGCGCATCGTCATCGAGCTGAAGAAGGACGCCAACCCCCAGGTAGTGCTGAACCGGCTGTACGCCCAGACGGCCCTGCAGTCCAACTTCTCCATCATCCTGCTGGCCCTGGTCAACGACCAGCAGCAGCCTAAAATTCTCACCCTCCGCCAGATTTTGGACGAGTATATCGCCCACCAGGAGGACGTGCTCATCCGCCGCACCCGGTACGATCTCCGCAAGGCCCGGGAGCGGGCCCACCTGTTGGAGGGCCTGCTCATCGCCCAGGACAACATCGACGAGGTCATCCGCATCATCCGCACCAGCTATGACAACGCCAAGCAAAGGCTCATGGAGCGGTTCGCTCTGGACGACGTCCAGGCCCAGGCCATCTGCGATATGCGGCTCATCGCCCTCCAAGGCCTGAACCGAGAGAAGCTGGAGGCGGAGTACAAGGAGCTGGAGGAGAAAATCGCCTACTACGAGCGCCTTTTGGCCGACGAGGCCCTGCTCCGCCAGGTGCTGAAGGACGAGCTCATCGAGATCCGGGACAAGTACGGCGACGAGCGCCGCACCGAGATCGGCGTGGTGGAGAACGACTTGGACATCGAGGACCTGATCGCCGAGGAGCAGTCGGTGTTCACCATGACCGCCAACGGCTACATCAAGCGCACCAGCGCCAGCGAGTACGCCGCCCAGGGCAAGGGCGGCATGGGCCGCAAGGGCATGGCCACCCGGGAGGAGGACTACGTCACTGACGTGTTCACCGCCTCCACCCACGACTATATCCTGTTTTTCACCGACAGGGGCCGGGTGTTCCGCAAAAAGGGCTATCAGATCCCCGAGGCGGGCCGCACCGCCAGGGGCACCAACATCGTCAACGTGCTCCAGGTGGAGCCGGGGGAGAAGGTATCCGTCATGCTCCACACCCGGGACATCACCACCGAGGGGGACCGGTACCTCACCATGTTCACCCGGAACGGCACCGTCAAGCGGCTGGACGCGGCGAAGCTCAAGAACCTCCGCAACAACGGCCTGCGGGTCATCACCCTGGACGAGGGGGACCAGCTCATCACCGTCAAGGAGACCGACGGGAGCATGGACCTGCTCATCGCCACCCACGACGGTATGGCCGTCCGCTTCCCGGAGAGCAAGGTCCGCCCCATGGGCCGGGAGGCCGTGGGCGTGCGGGGCATCCGCCTCCGGGAGGGCGACTATGTGGTGGACGCCGCCCGTGCCTGGCCCGGCCGCACGGTGCTCACCGTCACCGAAAACGGCTTTGGCAAGCGCTCCCCGGTGGAGGACTACCGTATCACCGACCGGGGCGGCCTGGGCATCAAGAACTATCAGCTCACCGAGAAGACCGGCAAGGTGGCGGGGGTCAAAGTGGTCACCGGCGGGGAGGACCTGCTGCTGGTCACCCAGTCCGGCACCCTGATCCGCACCCCCGCGGAGGGGGTCCGGCTCACCGGCCGGGCCGCCCAGGGCGTCATCGTCATGCGCTTCAAGGAGGAGGGCGACAAGGTCATCGCCATCGCCCTGGCCGACCGGGAGGACCAATCGGACAACGGTGACGTCCCCGAGGCCCCGGAGACCCCCGCTGAGGAGTGATGTCCATGAAACGCCACATCAAATACCGCCCCAACAAGGCCGTCGGCGCCTTCAGCGTGGTCTGGGGCTGCGTCTTCATCCTGATCGGCCTGTTGGTGGCCATCCCGATGACCGGCCCCTTCGGGGTCCTCTGGACCATTCTCGCCATCGCCATCACGGTGTTCAACGCTTACCAGGCGTTCGGGAAAAAGTATGTGGGCCCGGACATCACCGTCGAGGACGAGGAGCCCCGCCCCGCCCGGCCCGATCCCTCTTTCGACGCCCAGGCCGCGGACCATGAGCACATCACCGCCGCCTCCTACGGCCACACCCCCCAGAAGCGCCTGGAGCAGCTGGAGACCCTGAAGGAGGCCGGCCTCATCGACGAGGAGGAGTACCGCGAGAAGCGGAAGGAGATCCTGCGTGACCTGTGATTCCGTCGGGCGTCAAGAAACATTTGACATTTTCCCCATTTTTATGTATCCTAATAGCAGGAAAAGGTAACGCCAATGAAGACAGTTACGCTCTACACCGACGGCGCCTGCTCCGGCAACCCCGGTCCCGGCGGCTGGGGGGCCATCCTGATGTACGGCCGCCACAAAAAGGAGCTCTCCGGCGGGGAGGCGTCCACTACCAACAACCGCATGGAGCTCACCGCCGTCATCCGGGGGCTGGAGGCCCTCACCGAGCCCTGCGTGGTGGACCTGTGGTCCGACTCCAGGTACGTCATCGACGCGCTGGACAAGGGCTGGGCCAGGGGTTGGAAGGCCCGCGGCTGGGTGAAGGCGGACAAAAAGCCCGCCCTGAACCCGGACCTGTGGGACCGGCTGCTGGCGCTGTGCGACAGGCACACCGTCCGCCTCCACTGGGTCAAGGGCCACGCTGAAAACCCATATAACAACCGATGCGACGAGATGGCCGTGGCCAAGTGGCAAAAGCTCAAAAATGGGACCTGATACCTTGTTTCCAAACCGCCTGGGGCGGATAAACAGATTATAAAGAAAGAAGGCAACCATCATGGGCAAGTTCGAGATCAAAAAGGCCAGCAACGGCGAGTATACGTTCAATCTGAAGGCCGGCAACGGCGAGGTCATCCTCTCCGGCGGTGAGACCTATTCCTCTGTGGATGCCGCCAAGGGCGGCTGCGCCTCCGTGGCGAAGAACGCCAACGTCCACGTGGAGGACCAGACCAAGGAGGGTTATGAGACCCTGACCAACCCCAAGTATGAGCTGTATCAGGACAAGGCCGGCGAGTATCGCTTCCGCCTGAAGGCCGGCAACGGCGAGAATATCGGCCGCAGCGAGGGCTACAAGGCCAAGGCCAGCGCCCTGAACGGCATCGAGTCCGTGGGCAAAAACGCCCCCGACGCCCCCATCGTGGTGGTGGAGGAGTAACCCGGATACATCCGCGCAAGAAGGGCGCCGGCGAGAGCCGGCGCCCTTCTTTACTATTCCTCGTCCTCGGTTTTGGTCACCGCGATGTTCAGCTCGTCCAGCTGGGCCTGGGTGACGGTGCCGGGTGCGCCCATCATCACGTCCTGGGCGTTCTTGTTCATGGGGAAGGGGATGACCTCCCGGATGGTCTCCGCGCCGCACAGCAGCATGACCATGCGGTCCACGCCCGGGGCGATACCCGCGTGGGGGGGCGCGCCGTAGCAGAAGGCGTTGTACATGGCGGGGAACTTGGCCTTCACGTCGTCCTCCCCCAGCCGCACCAGCTGGAAGGCCTCGATCATGATCTCCGGGTCGTGGTTCCGCACCGCGCCGGAGGACAGCTCCACCCCGTTGCACACCAGGTCGTACTGGTAGGCGGTGATGGTCAGCGGGTCGATCTCCCCGGCGGCCGCCTTTTTCAGCACCTCCAGCCCGCCGTTGGGCATGGAGAAGGGGTTGTGGCAGAACTCCAGCTCGCCGGACTCCTCGCCGATCTCGTACATGGGGAAGTCCACGATCCAGCAGAACTCGTACCGCTCTTTGTCCATGTGGGCGGGGCAGAAGGCGCCCAGCTTATTGCGGAGGACGCCGGCGGTCTTTTGGGCGGTGAGCAGGTTCCCGGCGGTGAGGCCCACGAAGCAGCCGGGGGTCAGGTCCAGGGCTTCCACCACCTGCTCCTTGAGGGGCTGTACGAACTTGGCGATGCCGCCCACGATCTCGCCGCTGTCGTCGTACCGGAACCAGTAGGCCTTCTGGCCCGCCTGGACCTCCACGTCGGCGCACAGCTTGTCGATCTGCTTCCGGGTGCCCTCGAAGTCGGACACCACGACGGCCTTGACCCTGTTTTCCTCGAAGGGCGGGAACCCGCAGCCGGACAGCAGCTCGGTGGCGTCGGTCAGCTCCAGGTCGATGCGCAGGTCGGGCTTGTCGGTGCCGTACCTGTCCATGGCCTCCAGATAGGGGATGCGCTTGAAGGGTGCCTCAGAGGCGATGCTATAGGTCCCGTACTTGGCGAAGATGGGGGGCAGCACCCGCTCCAGCACGGCGAACACGTCCTCCTGGCCGGCGAAGGCCATCTCCATGTCCAGCTGATAGAACTCGCCGGGGGAGCGGTCGCCCCGGGCGTCCTCGTCCCGGAAGCAGGGGGCGATCTGGAAATAGCGGTCGAAGCCGGAGGTCATCAACAGCTGCTTGAACTGCTGAGGGGCCTGGGGCAGGGCGTAGAACTTGCCAGGGTGCTTCCGGGAGGGCACCAGGTAGTCCCGGGCCCCCTCCGGGGAGGAGGCGGTGAGGATGGGGGTGGTGATCTCCAGGAACCCCTCGTCGATCATGGCGGAGCGGAGGGCGGCCACCACCTGGCACCGCAGGACGATGTTCTTCTTGACCTCCGGGTTGCGCAGGTCCAGATAGCGGTACTTCAGCCGGATGGCCTCGTCGGCCTCGGTGGAGCGGTTGATCTGGAAGGGCAGCTCGTTATAGCGGCAGCGGCCCAGCACCTCGATCTTTTCCGGGGAAATTTCAATGTCGCCGGTGGGCAGCTTGGGATTCTTGCTGTCCCGCTCCCGGACCACGCCCTCCACCGAGATGGTGCTCTCCTTGTTGATGCCCTTGACCTGGGCCATGAGGGCCTCGTTTTCGATGACCACCTGGGTGGTGCCATAGAAGTCCCGGAGGATGACGAAGGCGAAGTTCTGCCCCACCTCCCGGACGTTTTCCATCCAACCCACCAGCTTGACCCGCTGGCCCACGTGCTCCATGCGGAGCTCGCCGCAGGTGTGGGTGCGCATCTGAACCATGTAAATCAACTCCAATTTGTATATTTAAAAGGATATATTACAAATAGTGCTAAAGCGAACTGCCAAGATAACCGACGATAGTGGATTTACTCGTTATCTTCATTAAAAAAATCGGTATCGAGCGTCTTGATTTGATAAGTCGTAACAGTGGAGACCCCCAGGTCATACTCGATCATCAGTTTAGTCAAACGGGCTCCGTCTACCAAGACGATATGCTGTTTATCAGCGGAGGCGCGGGCGCCGTCAGAGAATTTGGCGGTGGTAATAAACAGACCCTTGGTTGCCCCTTCGTCCCGCAGTGCGCCGGAAAATTTCTGGATTTCGGGTCGGCCAACAGTGGAATCAGGGTCCCAGCGTTTGGCCTGGATGTAGATTTGGTCGAAGCCCAGCTTGTCCTCCCGGATGATGCCGTCGATGCCGCCGTCATTGCTTTTTTGGGTAGTAAAGCCGGAATCAGACACAGAACCGCCATAACCCATTTTCAACAGGAGTTTGACTACCAGCGACTCAAAAAAGGATGGGTCCCGTGCCATGATCTCACTCATCAGGTCATCGGCCAGTTTTTTGTTGAGGTCTACCAGCGCGCGATCAATTAAATCATTAGGAGTTTCATCTGCGGCCTGCGAATCTGCTGGCGTTTGGGTCTGGCGGCCCCTAAATTCTTGAAAGGAAGGATACTGTGAAAGGAAATGATTATCTAAAACCGCAGGAGGAGAAGAAAAAACTTTCCGGCCCTCTGCGGACAGACACAACTGTCCGCGACTTGGGCTGTTCAAAAGTCCTGCTTTCTTCAGATACGTGCAAGCCCAGTGGACACGGTTAGAAAAAACAGGTGTTCCGCTGGACAGGACTTCTGTTTGCCTCTCTTTGGTATCAATATTCATATCTTTTGCGACAAAGTCAGCAATTTCACGCGTTGTATGGGTTTGGCGGTCAGATAAAGCCTTCATTACAGAATTATATAATTCATTATATTTTGGAATCACGCTGCAACCCTCCGCAATAGAAATAGAACGATTAGGCAGACTAAACTTTCGGCTCCTTGATTGGCGCGATCCCCGCCATTCCGGCCAGCCCCGCCTTCACCATCCCGATGGCCTCGTCTACGGACACCGTCCGCTGCTGCCCGGTGGCCATGTCCTTCACGGACACCGCGCTTTGGGCGATCTCGTCCTCTCCCAGGAAGGCAACATAGGGGATTTTCAGCTTGTCCGCGTAGGACATCTTCTGCTTGAACTTCCGCTGCTCGGTGTAGAGTTGGGCCCGCACACCGGCGTTTCGCAGGGCGGTGGCGAAGGAGATGGCGGGTGCCAGGTCGGCGGTCATGGGGATGACCAGCACGTCCGCCGGGGCGGTGCTCAGCTGGTCGTTCAGGTAGCCCTGCTCCTCCAGCACGTAGAACAGCCGGGTGAGCCCGATGGAGATGCCCACTCCAGGGAGTTGTTTATCGGTATAATATTCCGCCAGGCTATCATATCTGCCCCCGGAGCAGACCGAGCCGATCTCCGGATGGTCCAGCATGGCGGTCTCATAGACGGTGCCGGTGTAGTAGTCCAGCCCCCGGGCGATGGTCAGGTCCACCGTGAAGTGGTCCTCGGGCACCCCAAAGGCGGACAGGTATTTCACCACGGTGGTCAGCTCGTCCAGGCCGGCGTCGAAGGTCTCGTTCCGGCCCCGGTAGCCCTCCAGGCTGGCAAGGACCTCCCCTTGGCTGCCTTTGATGCCGATGAACTTCAGGATCTCCCCGGCCTGTTCGGCGGTGAGGCCGATCTCCTCGTCGGTGAGCAGCTCCGCCACCTTGTCCGGCCCGATCTTGTCCAGCTTGTCCACGGTGCGCATGATGTCCCCGGATTTCTCCGATAGCCCCAGCATGGCGTAGAACCCGTTCAAGATCTTCCGGTTGTTCACCCGGATCTGGAAGCGTTTCAGCCCCAGAGCGGTAAAGGTGTTGTAGATGACGGCGGGGATCTCCGCCTCGTTGACGATGTCCAGCTTCCCGTCGCCGATCACGTCGATGTCCGCCTGATAGAACTCCCGGAACCGGCCCCGCTGGGCCCGCTCCCCCCGGTACACCTTGCCGATCTGGAACCGGCGGAAGGGGAAGGTCAGTTCCCCGTAGTGGAGGGCCACATACTTGGCCAGGGGCACCGTCAGATCGAACCGGAGGGACAGGTCGCTGTCACCCTTGGTGAAGCGGTAGATCTGCTTCTCCGTCTCGCCGCCGGCCTTGGCCAGAAGGACCTCGCTGGCCTCGATGATGGGGGTGTCCAGGGGGGTGAAGCCGTACAGGGCGTAGGACCGCCGCAGCAACTCCGCCATCTTCTCAAATTGTACCTGTTTCTCCGGCAGCAGCTCCATGAAGCCGGAGAGGGTCCTGGGTTTTTGTTTCGCCATAGCGATCCTCCTTGGGGCGGCCGCCGGACAAAATAGATGCTCCCATCCCACAGCCATGGGACGAGAGCATTGCTGTGTCGCGGCGGCGTCCTGATAACTAACAGTATATAGAGCGGAAGTCAAAACAAATAGTTTATACGCGCAGAGGGGTGGTGGGCTTGATCAGCTCCCGCCAGTCCAGGTCGCCCCGGGCCAGACCGTGCATGAGCATCTCGGCGGTGGCGGCGTTGGTGGCGATAGGCACGTTGTGCTGGTCGCACAGGCGGGTGATGTAGGCCAGGTCCTGGTCCAGCTCGTCGGAGGTGGGGTCGTTGAAGAACAGCACCATGTCGATCTCGTCATAGGCGATGCGGGCGCCGATCTGCTGGCAGCCGCCGTGGGCGTGGGCAAGGAAGAGCTGGACGGGCAGGCCGGTGGCGTCGGCCACCAAACGGCCGGTGCGGCTGGTGGCGCACACCGTGTGCTTGGACATGATGCCGCAGTAGGCGATGCAGAACTGCACCATCAGTTCCTTCTTGTTGTCATGGCTCATCAGCGCGATGTTCATGAGATCGTCCCTTTCTATGAGGATGTCAGCGGATGCGCAGCAGGGGCGTCCGCTGGCCGAGCAAACGTCTGGCGATGTTCAGATAGGCGGGGGAGGCCCCCTTATAAGAGGCCAGCACCATGGGCTCTCCCGCGGCGGCGGCCACGGTCACATGGGCGTCTTCGGGGACCACCCCCAGCAGAGGCAGTCCGGCGGTGTCCATGGCGTTGTCCAGGGAGGTCCGCAGCTTGCGGATCAGGCAGGGACGCACCCGGTTCATCACCAGGTGGATGTCTCCCACCTGTCCCATCAGTTCGGCGACGGTGCGCTGGGCGTCCCGCAGGGCTGCGGGGTCCACGGCGGATACCACGATGGCCTGGTCAGCGGCCGTCAGAGCCAGCTGGAAGCCGGTGCCCAGTCCGGCGGGGGAGTCCATCAGCACAAAATCGAAGCAGTCCTTTGCCTCGCCGATCACCGCGCGGAAGGTGTCGGCATCCAGCCCCCGGTCGGACAGGGGCGCGGTGAGGAGATACAGCCCTTTTACGCCGGGATGTTCCACCGCCGCGTTCAGCAGGGAGCAGCGGCGGGCCATCACGTCGGAGAAGTCCATGGCCGCCCGGTCAGACAGACCCAGCACGATATCCAGGTTTCGGAGGCCGATGTCCACGTCCACGCACAGCACCCGGCGGCCCAGGGCCGCGAGACAGCCGGCCACCCCGGCGGTAACCGAGGTCTTACCGGTGCCGCCCTTGCCGGACGTGACCATGATGGCGGTGCCCATAGATACCTTCCTCTCCCGATGATAGCATGATTTTTCGCCGATGGCAACCGGAAATTCAAAAATGCCGGGTAAAACAGACACAAATTTTCGTAAAAGCGCCAAAAAGTGAGGAAATTTGTGTTTATAAAGGATGATTTTGGATTTTTGCCCACCGCCGGGGATATCGTTCCGGGGTGGGGGCGGTTTTTTCCACGATCACCAGACGCCGCTGCTCGCTGCGGCCGGGGATGGAATAGGGATATACCCCCGCCGGCAGCCCGCCCAGCAGGGCGATGGCCTCCCGGGCCTCCTCCAGTTCAGCGTCGGCCTCGGGTCCTTTCATGGCCAGGAACTTTCCACCCACCTTCACAAAGGGCAGGCACAGCTCGCACAGCACCGGCAGTCCGGCCACCGCCCTGGCCGCGGCGAAATCGAAGGCCTCCCGGAGGGCGAGGCCGCGCCCCGCATCCTCCGCCCGGGCATGGAGGGTGGTCACCCGGTCCAGGCCCAGGGCCTCCGCCGTCTCCGCCAGCCAGTCCAGCCGTTTGTTCAGGCCGTCCAGCAGGGTGACTGACAGGGAGGGGACCAGGATCTTCAGGGCCAGGCCGGGGAAACCCGCCCCGGTGCCCACGTCGATCAGTGTCTTTCCGTCCAGGTCGGCAAAGTTCAGCAGGGCGGCGCAGTCCAGCATGTGGAGGGCGGCCACCTCCTCCGGCGCGGTGATGGCGGTCAGGTTCATCACCCGGTTCTTCTCCAGGAGCCGCCGGCCGTACTCCGCCAGCAGGGCGGGGGCGTCAGGGGCGGCCTTGGAGGACAGCCCCATCTCCTCCAGCCCCGCCCGGATGAGCTGTTCCATGGCGCTCATCGGGTGAAGGCGGCGATGAGCGCCGGAACGCCCAGGAGCAGCCCGAAGGCGATGCCGGCGGCGCAGACGGCTGCCGCCACCACGCCCCCGGCGATGCCGCCGTAAGCGGTGCCCAGCCTCAGCCGGCGGATGACCACCACCAGCAGCGCCGTACACACCGGGACCAGGAACAGGGGGAATACCCCTGGCAGGTCCCGGCCCGGGAAGAACAGGGCGAACCACATGATGCCCAGGATCATGAGCACATAGGCCACACCCATCCAGGCCGCCGCCCGCTTTTCAAAGGAGGCCGGCTGGTAGGAGGGCTTTTCGTCCTCTATGGAGTTGTCGTCCCCGTTTTCCAGGGGCTCGCGGTCAAACTCTGCCATGTGGGGCCTCCATTTGGAAATAAATGGTCAGTCTTACTTCTGCTCCTTCAGCAGGTCCCGGATCTCGGTGAGCAACTTTTCCTCAGCGGATGGCTCGGGGGGCGCGGCGGGGGCTTCCTCCTCCTTCTTCTTGGCGGCGTCCATGACCTTGTTGACGGCCTTGACGATGACGAACACCACCAGCGCCAGGATCAGGAAGTTGATGATGGCGGAGATGAAGTTGCCGTAGTTCAGCACATTGGGCTCAGCGTCCGCAGCCACCGGGAAGATGGAGGGCAGGGGGACGCTCATAGAGGAGAAATCCACGCCGCCCAGGAAGATGGACACGATGGGCATGATCACGTCGTTGGTGAGGGAGGTGGTGATGGTGGAGAACGCGCCGCCGATGATCACGCCGACAGCCAGGCCGAGGACGTTGCCCTTGTTAATAAATTCCTTGAATTCCTCAATGAATTTTTTCATGATGTACATTCCTTCTCTCTGTTCATTTGTACGCCGGGGAATGTTTCACGTGAAACATCCGAAGCCGCCGTTCATCACTTACGCGGGGTTGATCTCGGGGGCGGCGGGGGCCTCGGCGGGCTCTTTGGGGGCGGCGGGCGTGGGGATGATGTCGGCCAGCTCCACGCTGTCGTCAAACATCGCGGCCTCCTCCGCATCGGGGGTGATGTCCACGTCGATGTCGATGCCGCCGGCCGGCTCCTCCGGGGTCAGGCCGGGCAGGAAAGCGACGTCTACCCTGGTGCCGCCGTCCTCCGGATTGGGGGCCTTGACGGCGGTCCACGCCAGCGCCTTCACGGTGGTGACCTCGGTCTCATCGTCCTTCTCCACCTTGTAGGGGATCACGGCGGCAGCGGCGGCCAGGCCCAGAACGGTGGCCAGAGCTTTCCAAATCTTCATAGTGAGTTCCTCCTCTCATGGTTGATGTATATTAAAATTTGGGGTTGCGCTCAGTGTTTGGGGGTCAGCACCTTGGTGCCGCCCATATAGGGCCACAGGACCTCGGGCACCTTCACGCTGCCGTCGGCCTGGAGGTTGTTCTCCAGCAGGGCGATGAGCATCCGGGGGGGCGCCACCACGGTGTTGTTCAGGGTGTGGGGCAGATAGGTGCCCCGTTCGCCCTTCACCCGCATCTTCAGGCGGCGAGCCTGGGCGTCGCCCAGATTGGAGCAGGAGCACACCTCGAAGTACTTCTTCTGCCGGGGGCTCCACGCCTCGATGTCGCAGGACTTGACCTTCAGATCGGCCAGGTCGCCGGAGCAGCACTCCAGCTGCCGCACGGGGATGTCCATGGAGCGGAACAGCTCCACCGAGAACCGCCACATTTTCTCATACCAGTCCATGGAGTCCTCGGGCCGGCAGACCACGATCATCTCCTGCTTCTCGAACTGGTGGATGCGGTACACACCCCGCTCCTCGATGCCGTGGGAGCCCTTTTCCTTGCGGAAGCAGGGGGAGTAGGAGGTCAGCGTCTGGGGCAGGGAGTCCTCCGGGATGATCTGGTCGATGAATTTGCCGATCATGGAGTGCTCGGAGGTGCCGATGAGGTACAGGTCCTCGCCCTCGATTTTGTACATCATGGCCTCCATGTCGGTCTGAGACATGACGCCCTCCACCACGTTGCCGTGGATCATGAAGGGGGGCACGCAGAAGGTGAAGCCCTTGTTGATCATGAAGTCACGGGCGTAGGCCAGCACCGCCTCATGGAGCCGGGCGATGTCGCCCATCAGGTAGTAGAAGCCGGCGCCGGAGACACTGCCGGCGGCGTCCATGTCCACCCCGTCGAAGGACTCCATGATCTGGGTGTGGTAGGGGATCTCATAGTCGGGGACCACCGGCTCGCCAAACCGCTGGACCTCCACGTTGTGGGTGTCGTCGGGGCCGATGGGCACGGAGGGGTCGATGATGTTGGGGATCACCAGCATGATCTTGCGGATATCCGCCGCCAGCTGGACTTCCAAGGCCTCCAGCTCTGCCAGGCGGTCGGCGTTGGCCTTTACCTGGGCCTTGGCCTCCTCGGCCTCGGCCAGCTTGGAGGGGTCCTTTTTGGCCTGGCCCATGAGCATCCCCACCTTTTTGGACAGGGAGTTGCGGGCGGCCCGCAATTCATTTGCCTCGGTCATGGCGGCCCGGTTTTTGGCGTCCAGCTCGATGACCTGGTCCACCAGGGGCAGCTTTTCGTCCTGGAACTTCTTTTTGATGTTTTCCTTGACGATCTCCGGGTTCTCCCGGACGAACTTGATGTCTAACATACGGTATCACCTTTATCGTGAGATTTTACTTCTTTTTGCGGGGCAGCTCCTCCAGCAGGTCCAGCAGATCGTTCAGGTCGTCGGTGCCATAGAACTCCAGGGAGAGCCTCCCCTTCTTCCCCCGGCCGGAGACGGTCACCTTCCGCCCGAACCGGCCGGACAGCTCCTTTTCCACCTGGCGGATGTAGATCCTGTTGGGGTCATCCCTGGGGACCCGGTCGTCCGGGTGGAGGTCCCCCTCGTAGACGAATTTCCGTGCGGTGGCCTCCGCCTGCCGGACGCTCAGGCCGTTCTTGATGACGTGCTGCGCGAAGGCGGTCCGGGCGGCGTCACTGCCCTCCACCGCCAGCACCGCCCGGGCGTGGCCGGCGGACAGCTGGCCCTCCGCCACCATTCCACGCACCGGGTCGGGCAGAGTCATGAGCCGCAGGGCGTTGGTCACGGCGGGGCGGGACTTGCCCATCCGCCGGGCCACCTCCTCCTGGGTCATGCCGTACTTGGAGACGAGGGTATCGTAGCCCTCGGCCTCCTCCATGGGGTTCAGGTCCTCCCGCTGGAGGTTCTCGATGAGGCCCAGCTCCATCACCCGGCGGTCGTCCGCCTCGATGATGACCACGGGCACCTCCCGGAGGCCAGCCTGCTTGGCCGCCCGCCAGCGGCGCTCGCCGGCGATGATCTGATAGTAGCCGGTGGACAGCCGCCGCACCGTGATGGGCTGGAGGATGCCGTGCTCCCGGATGGAGTCGGCCAGATCGTCCAGGGCAGACTCGTCGAACCGTTTCCGGGGCTGGTTCAGGC
The DNA here is from genome assembly GCA_947630785.1 of uncultured Oscillospiraceae bacterium. Taxonomy (GTDB): domain Bacteria; phylum Bacillota; class Clostridia; order Oscillospirales; family Oscillospiraceae; genus Enterenecus. The sequence continues at coordinate 38,165 of CANRIW010000001.1, forward strand.
CGGGCTCCACCTGGGAGATGGGCAGGGAGACTGAGCCCGCCTCCGGGGCGCTGAGGCCCGCGTCCCCGATGAGGGCCCCCAGGCCCTTGCCCAGGCCGCCTTTCGGCTTTGGCATTGTTACCACCCTTTCTGTCTCTGTGGTCAAAAGGTTTTCAACGTTTCACGTGAAACATTCAGCGTCTTGTTCCGCTCCATAAATTCCTTCGCCAGACCGCTGTATGCCTCGGCGCCACGGGAGAGGGGGTCGTAGGCGGCCACGGGGAGGCCGTGGCTGGGGGCCTCGGACAGGCGCACGTTCCGGGGGATGACGGCGGCGAACACCTTGCCGGGGAAGTGGCGCTTGACCTCCTCCGCCACCTGCATGGACAGGTTGGTCCGCCCGTCGTACATGGTGAGCACCACCCCCTCCAGCTCCAGGGAGGGGTTCAGGCTCCGCTTGGCCAGCCGGACGGTGTACAGCAGGTCGGACAGGCCCTCCAGGGCGTAATACTCGCACTGCACCGGCACCAGAAGGGTGTCCGCCGCGCAGAGGGCGTCCAGGGTCAGCAGTTCCAGTGAGGGCGGGCAGTCGATGAAGATGTAGTCATAGCGGTCTTTGACCGTGTCCAGCGCGTCCCGCAGGCGGAACTCCCGCCGCTCCAGGGCGATGAGCTCCACCGTGGCCCCCGACAGGGCCTTGTTCGCGGGGACCACGTTCGCCCACTTGGTGGGGCAGATGGCCTTCTCCAGGTCCGCGTTGCCCAAAATCACGTCGTAGATGTTGGGGGAGCGGGTCTTGTCCAGGCCAAAGCCGGAGGTGGCGTTGCCCTGGGGGTCGAAGTCGCACACCAGCACTTTGGCCCCCTGGGCGGTGAGGGCGGCGGCCAGATTGACGCAGGTGGTGGTCTTGCCCACGCCGCCCTTCTGGTTCACGATGGCAACCGTCTTGCCCATAAGCGTACCCGCCCTTTCCCGGAGATAAACCGCATAATACACAGTGTACCTATTATATAGGAGGCGGGCGGGAATTTCAACTGTTTTATCAAAAGAAGAGGGGGAATGTTTCACGTGAAACATTCCCCCTCACGTCACCGCCTGGAATAGGGCTTCGGGTCTTCGGTGAGGCCCACCAGATAGTCCACGCTGGTGCAGTAATACTGCGCCAGTTTGACGGCAAAATCCAGCGGCAGCGGGCGTTCGCCGCGCTCGAACTTGGAGTACAGCGACTGGTCACAGTGGAGGTATTCGGCGATCTGACGTTGCTTCAGGTCTTTGTCCTCCCGGAGGTCGCGGATGCGTAGTCTCATTTTTATCACCGAGATAACTATAGCGCGGGACATATTGTCCTATTGACAAAATGGACGATATGTCCTAAACTATACAAGAGGTGACAGAAAATGCCAGACTACAAAGAGATGTATTTGAAAATGATGCGGGCCTCGGAAAGGGCCCTCCGGCAGATGGAGGCGGCCTCGGCGGGGCTCATCGCCGCCCAGCGGGAGTGCGAGGAGCTGTATCTGTCGGCGGCGGAGCCGGAGCTAAAGGTAGTGGAGATGCCGGAAAAGGAATAGGCTTTTTGAGGGTTCCGCCCCCGGGCGGGTCACTTTTCCCCCGGGGGAAAAGTAACCAAAAGGCCGCTCAAGGGGCCGGCGGCCGGGTTGGAGCGTACCGCTCCACAGGCCGCCTTGCCCCCTGAGGACCCCCGTTTACAGGGGCGCCCGATTCGGCAGCCTGGCAGTCGCGTCCGGCACGAGGTCGTCGCCCCGCTTCCGCTTGATTTCGCGCTATGCGCTTCGTGTCTGTGCGCTGACACACTCTGCGTCTGCCCGCCCGTGCCTGCATGGGCACTCACGCACCGCCAGCGGCGTGGCCCTCACCGGTAGGGCGGCAGACTGCCGAAAGGCGGGCCGGGCCCGCCGGGCCACCCATCCAGGCGCCCGCAGGAGACGCTTTGCAGAACCGGACACCCGCGCACCAGCGGCAGCGGAAAGAGCCGCTGATCAAATTCGAAACACTCGCGCCGGAAATAGAAGTTGGCAGGCTGACAACGGCCCCCGTAAAAAACGGGGGTCCTTAGGGGGCGGAACCCTCAAAAAGCGCGGCTTGCCTGCTTGCGCAGGCCGTCGTCGGCTTCGCCGCCGCCGGAGGGCTCACGCCCTCCAAAGCCGCGCCGCAGGTGGGGTCTGCCTCTACTTCGGGATATGTATCGTCAGCGTGATCTCACTGTCGGTCTCCTCCCGGCCGCACTTGGCGGCAACCCCGGCGGACTGCATCACCGCCAGGCCCCGCTTGACGGTGTTCAAAAACAGCCGCACGTCCTTGATGCGGTAGATGGGGGAGGCGGAGCGGGGTTTTTCCGCCTGCCGGCACAGCCGGTCGATGTACTCCTCGGTCCTGGCCACGTTCAGCCTGGCCTTGAGGATGTGGTCCAGGGCGGCCCGCTGGCGGTCCGGGTCCTCCAGCCGGAGGAGCGCACGGGCGTGGCGCTCGGTGAGGCGGTTGGCGCGGAGGGAGGCGCTCACGTCGGGAGGCAGCTTCAGCAGGCGGAGCTTGTTGGCCACGGCGGACTGGCTCTTGCCCACCCGGCGGGCGGCCTCCTCCTGGGACAGGTGGAACCGCTCGATGAGCTTGCGGAGGGCCTCCGCCTCCTCCCACACGTCCAGGTCCCGCCGCTGGAGGTTCTCGATGAGGGCCAGCAGGGAGGAGGTTTGTTCGTCCGCCTCCACCGGCAGACAGGGCACGGTGGTCAGCCCCGCCAGCTGGGCCGCCCGGAGGCGGCGCTCCCCGGCCACCAGCTCCCAGCCGCTCACGGTGCGCCGCACCGACAGGGGCTGGAGGACCCCCACCGAGGCGATGGAGCGGGACAGCTCCTCCAGGCCCTCCCGGTCGAAGGTCCGGCGGGGCTGGTGGGGGTTGGGCCGCAGCTCTTTTACGGGGATGTCGATGACCTGGCGTTTGTTCGCTTTTCGGAAAAGGGGCATAAGACCGCCTCCTAAATGCCGTTTGGACAAGCATAGCCCCCTTCCGATGGGAAAATCCATCGAAAGGGGGCGTGTTTCCGTTTTTTCAGCTGACGCGGAGGAAGCCCTTGCCGAAAATCTCGCTGGAATTGAGGATGAGCATGAAGGCTTCGGGCTCGGTGGAGCGGAGGTACCGGCGAAGGGCCACCGCCTGGTGCCGGGACAGGGCGGTGAGCACCACCCAGCGCCCCTCATGGGAATAGGCGCCCTCCGCCCGCCAGAGGGTGGCCGAGCGGTGCAGGGTGTTCAGGATATAGGCCCGGACCTCCTCCGGGTGGGAGGTGACGGCGATGAAGCTCTTTTTGCGGTTCAGGGACTCGATCACGTTATCCACCAGCACCGTTTTCAGCAGCAGTCCCAGGACGGACAGCAGACCGGTCTTTAAATCGAGGAACAGGAAGGTGGACAGCACGATGAGCACGTCCACGCACAGCAGGGCCGCGCCGATGTCCAGGCTGGTGTACTTTTTCAGGATCATGGCCAGGATATCGGTGCCGCCGGTGGAGCCGTCCAGGTTGAACAGGACGGCGGAGCCCAGGGCGGGGAAGATCACCGCGAAGAACAGCTCCATCAGCACCTCGTCGGTGAGGGGGGCGGACAGGGGGCACAGCCACTCCAGGCCGGACAGCAGAGCGGAGAACAGCACCGAGCAGTACACGGTGCGCAGGCCAAAGCCCTTGTTCAGGAACAGGAAGCCCAGGGCCAGGAAGGCCAGGTTGATGACCGAGGCGAAGGTGGAAGAGCTCACCGCCGGGAAGGCGGCGGACAGCACCACCGCCAGGCCAGTGACCCCGCCGGTGGAGATGTGGTTAGGGAACTTGAAGAAGTACACGCCCACCGCCACCAGGGCGGTGCCCAGGGTGAGCAGGATAAACTCGCGGAGCCCGCGCTTCCAGTCCATGAGAGGTCCTTCCTTTCGCCGCCGGGAGACGGCTTTGTCTGCGTACCGCGGACATTGTAGCAGAAAGCGGGCGGATATGCAAGACATTTCCATAAAAGGTGAACCGGGGCCCTCGCCCATGTTCACAGAGCAGTGTTCCCCCCGCCCGTGGGCGGGGAGATATGTCCCGACAAAAGGCGAACCGGGGCTTTCGCCCCGGTTCAGAAATGGAGGATAGAATGAAAAAGAAAGGATATCTCTTGCAAGTGTTAAGATAAAGGGGAATCGTTACGAAAGTTCAGAAACATTTATTACAAAAGTATTAAATCTCGCCGGACCCTCTCAATCCGCCGAAAAACCGCTCCAGCAGCGCCCGACACTCCGCCTCCAGCAGGCCGCCGTACAGCCGGGGGCGGTGGTTGAACCGCTCCTCGAACAGGTTCAGCACCGAGCCGCAGCAGCCGGATTTCTCCTCCCGGGCGCCGTAGCGCACCTCGGCCACGCGGGAATTGATGATGGCCCCGGCGCACATGGGGCAGGGCTCCAGGGTCACGTACAGGGTGCACCCCTCCAGCCGCCAGCTCCCCAGCCTCCGGCAGGCGTCCGTGATGGCCTCCACCTCCGCGTGGGCGGTGGCGGAGCGGTCCGCCTCCCGGCGGTTGCGGCCCTCGCCGATGATCTCCCCGGACGGGGACACGATCACGCAGCCCACCGGCACGTCCCCGGAGGAGAAACACTCCTCCGCCAGGGCGATGGCGCGGCGCATATAGTCCTCGTGGGTCATGGGCGGGGCCTCCTTCCGGGCGGGTTTTCTCCATTATAGCACAGCGGATGTGGTTTTCTCAAGTTTCTCTTGACATATATCGAACATTGATATATTCTTGGAGTATCAATATTCGATATAAGGGGGGCGGGGACATGGCCAGAGAGAAGCTGGAGACCCTGACCGAGCAGATGTACTATCTCCTGCTGGCGCTGTACGAGCCGGGGCACGGCTACGCGGTGATGGAGCGGGTGGAGAGGCTGTCCCGCGGGCGGCTGCGGCTGGGGCCGGGGACCCTCTACACCCTGCTGGGCCGGTTCGAGCGGGAAAGACTCATCCGGCTGGAGCGGACGGAGGACAAGCGGAAGATCTACCGGCTGACGGCGGAGGGCGAGGCGGTCCTCCGGGAGGAGCATGAGCGGCTGCGGCGGCAGCTGGCCGACGGCGAGGCGATCCTTGGAAAGGAGGGCGGCCATGAGGGACAGGAAATATGTGCTGTTTCGGTTCTCCCCGTATCTGTACAAGGGGATGGAGGAGTATCTGAACGAGCAGGCGGAGAACGGCTGGGAGCTGGAGTCGACGGGTCCGCTGGTGGGCAGGTTCCACCGGACCTGGCGGACTGACCTGCGGTACAGCGTGGACCTGATCCCCCGGGACGAGGGGTACCGCCGGGAGTACTTCGATCTGTGCCGGGACGCGGGCTGGGAGCTCATCGAGACCCTGCCGGCGGTGGCGGTGTTCGCCTCCCTGCCGGGGGCCGACCCGCCCCCGGTCCAGAGCGACCCTGCGGTGGAGCGGGAGAACTTTTCGCGGGCCATGGCGCGGTATCTGATCTGGACCGGGCTGCTGTTCGCGGCGGGGATCGCCAGCATCCTCTGGCTGCGGGGGGAGATCGCCCGGACTTACGGCATCCTGGCCACGCCGGTGTATGTGTGGATCTACCGGCTGTGGCTCACGTTCACCGCCGACGCGCTGCTGGCCATGCTGCTGCTGGAGACGATGAGCCTGTTGGCGGTGTGGCTGTCCGCCCTGACCCAGCGGGGGGCGCCCGTCCCGCCCCGGTGGGCCCTGTGGATCGACGGCGCCGGCGGCATACTCATGTGGACGGCCATCGCCTCGGCCGGGCTGATGATAGCGGCCCACCGGTGCTTCACCTATGGACTGGATCTCAGGGTGTTGCTGCTGACGGCGGCGCTGGCGGGGGCGGCCTGCCTATTTTTCGCCCTGGCGGGGCAGCGGTCCGGTCGGACGCTGAACCGCGCCCGGAGCCTGCTGGCGCTGACGGGAGTGCTGGCGATCGTTGCCGCCGTGGGGGTGTATCTGTTCCTGCGGCACATGAATTTTATGGGATGGGGGCTCTGGTATGTCTGATTTTATTCTGACTGCGGCGGAATACCTGGCGGAGCGGATCCTGCCCATTTTGATCGGAACGGCGGCCTTCTGGCTGGTCCGCCGGCTGCTGATTCGGCGGGGGACCCTGACCGAGGGGGGAAGGGCCCACGAGATCGGGGTGCTGGTGTTCGCCCTGTACGTGTCGGCGGTGCTGTCCCTGACCTATCTGCCCCTGCGGCCCATGTCTGAGGGCGGATTTTCGTTCAACTCCACTATATGGGGCCTCCTGACGGGGACCTATACCGCCGGGAGCTGGGTCTTTACCATGATGGCCGCCAACGTGGTGATGTTCCTCCCCTTGGGGTTTCTGGCGAGCCTGCTGTGGCGGCAGCGGGCCTGGCAGACGCTGGCCCTCTGTCTGGCGGCCACCCTGTGTATCGAGCTGCTCCAGCCGCTGGCGGGGCGGAGCTTCGACATCGACGACATCCTGCTGAACTTTTTGGGTGGGGCGCTGGGGCTGCTGGCGGCGATGGGATTCAAAAAGCTCTGGCCCCAGACGGCGGAGGGGCTGAAGAGCAAGGCGTAAAGAAGCGCCCGGACTTGAAGTCCGGGCGCTTTCCTGTGTATTTCCGGGAAAATCTCCCGCCTCAGCACATGGGCTTCAGATCGGGGGAGATGATCAGGGTGGCCTCGGTGGCGGCCTGCACCTGTTCCACGGTGAACTCGGGGTTGATCTCCACCAGCTCCAGACCCTTGTCAGTGACGTTCATCACGCCCATCTCGGTGATGATCTTGGTGATGCAGTGGACCGCGGTGTAGGGCAGACGGCACTTCTTCAGGATCTTGGGGTTGCCCTTGGCGGTGTGCTCCATGGCCACGATGACCGCTTTGGCGCCCACCAGCAGATCCATGGCGCCGCCCATGCCGGGCATCTTCTTGCCGGGGATGATCCAGTTGGCCAGAGAGCCCTCCTCGTCGACCTCCAGGCCGCCCAGAATGGTGGCGTTCACATGGCCGCCGCGGATGAAGCCGAAGGAGGTGGCGGAGTCCACAAAGCAGCCGCCCCGGACCGCGCAGGCGTTGCCGCCGCCGGCGTCGATGTTGTAAAGGGGCTCCTCATACCCCTCGATGGGGATGCCGGCGCCGATGATGCCGTTCTCAGCCTGGAGGATGACGTGGACGTTCTCAGGCAGATAGTTGGGGACCAGGGTGGGCAGGCCGATGCCCAAGTTGACCACGTCGCCGTCCTTCAGTTCGGCAGCCACACGCTTGGCGATAAAGCCTTTGATCTCAGACTTGTCCATCAATACTTCCCTCCATCCACGATGTAGTTGACGCAGGCGCCGGTGACATGCACGTTCTCGGGCTCGATGTCGCCCAGCTCCACCACGTTGTCGGCCTCCACGATGACCAGATCGGCGGCGGTGGCCATCATGGGGTTGAAGTTGCGGGTCATGCCCTTGAACCACATGTTGCCCATCCTGTCCACCATGTGGGCGTTCAGGATGGCCACGTCGGCGTGCAGGGGCTTCATGAGCAGATACTCCTTGCCCTCGATGGTCTGCTTGCCCAGGCAGTAGGGGGAGTCCTCCACGATGGTGCCCACGCCGGTGGGGGTGAGCACACCGCCCAGACCCGCACCGCCGGCCCGGATCATCTCGGCCAGGGAGCCCTGGGGGATCAGGTCCACGGTGAGGGTCTTTTCCACCATGTTCTGCTGGGCCACGTCAGGGGTCATGCCCACATGGGAGTTGATGACGTGCTTCACCTGATGGTTGTGGATCAGCTTGGCCATGCCCCACAGGTCGCCGTTGGGACCCTGGGCCATGCCGCAGTCGTTGCCGATGATGGTGAAATCCTTTTTGCCGCTTTTGGAGAGGGCGTCGATGATATGATGGGCGCTGCCGCGGCCCAGGAAACCGCCATACATGATGGTGGCACCGTCGGGAATCATGGCGACCGCCTCTTCCAGCGTGATGATCTTGTTAGTCAATGTGATTCCTCCTTATGTATTACTCTATGGATACCAAAGGAAATATTCCCCCTGGGAGATCCCTTCCTCAGCACTTCTCGAACACGGTGGCGACACCCATGCCGCCGCCGATGCACAGGGTGGCCAGACCCTTCTTGGCCTCGGGCCGCTTCTGCATCTCGTGGAGCAGGGTGACGATGATCCGGGCGCCGGAGGCCCCCACGGGGTGGCCGATGGAGATGGCGCCGCCGTTGACGTTGACCTTGCTCATGTCGAAGTGGAGCTCACGGGCCACGGCGATGGACTGGGCGGCGAATGCCTCGTTGGCCTCGATCAGGTCGATGTCGTCGATGGTCAGGCCGGCCTTGGCCATGGCGTTGCGGGAGGCGGGCACGGGGCCCACGCCCATGATCTTGGGATCCACGCCGCCCTGGCCCCAGCCGATGAGTCTGGCCATGGGCTTGAGGCCGTACTTCTCCACCGCATCGCCGGAGGCCAGCAGGATGGCGGCCGCGCCGTCGTTGATGCCGGAGGCGTTGGCGGCGGTGACCCGCTGCACATGCTTGCGGGTGTCGGCCTCATGGACTTGAGTGGGCTCAAAGGTGTGGACGATCTCGTCCTCCACGCCCTCAGGGCCCACGGGGAAGGCGCCCTTCAGCTTAGCGATGCCCTCGGCGGTGGTGCCGGCGCGGGGGAACTCGTCCCGCTTGAACTCCACCATCTGCTTCTTGACCTTCACCATCACGGGGACGATCTCGTCGTCGAACCGGCCGGAGTTCTGGGCGGCCTCGGTCTTCTGCTGGGAGGAGGCGGCGAACTCGTCCAGCTCCTGGCGGGTGATGCCCCACACATCGCAGATGTTCTCGGCGGTGGTGCCCATGTGGTAGTTGTTGTAGGCGTCCCACAGGCCGTCGCGGATCATGGTGTCGACCACTTTCTTGTCGCCCATGCGGGCGCCCCAGCGCTCGTCAGGCAGGGCGAAGGGGGCGGCGGACATATTCTCGGTGCCGCCGCAGACGATCACGTCGGCGTCGCCGGCCAGGATGGCGCGGGCGCCCTCGATGACAGACTTCATGCCGGAGCCGCACACCATGCCCACCGTGTAGGCGGGGACGGAGTAGGGCAGGCCGGCCTTGATCCCTACCTGACGGGCCACGTTCTGGCCCTGGGCGGCGGTGAGGATGGAGCCGAACATGAGCTCATCCACCTGCTCGGGCTTGACGCCGGCGCGGTTCAGGACCTCTTTGACCACGATGGCGCCCAGCTCAGAGGAAGGGGTGTCCTTCAGGGAGCCTCCGAAAGAGCCCACTGCGGTGCGGCAGCAGTTGACGACATAGATTTCTTTCATGCGCGTGACCTCCAATATTGTGAAATAAGGGACAGGCAGAATCGGTGCTACAATTATATAACGGGGGTTTCAAAAAAGCAACAGGGGAAATGTACTTTTCTTTGAGAAAACTCGCGGTTAAACGGGATATCCGGATACATTGCCGAAGGATAAAAAACGCCCCCGAACGAGCGGGGGGCGGCGGTGTTTATTTCCGGGCGGCGCGGCGGAGGGCCTTTTCGATCTCGCAGAGGACCACCGGGGCCAGGGAGAGCCCCAGCACGCACAGCCACTGGTTGGCGGTGAGGGCGGTGACCCGGAAGACCGCCATCAGCGGAGGGAAGAGCAGGACGGCCAGCTGGAGGGCGGCCCCGGCCAGGAAAGCCTTGTTCATGGCGGGGTTGGTGAGTATCCCGAGGGAGAACAGGGAGCGGTCCTCGCTGCGGACGTCAAAGGCGTGGAACAGCTGGCAGAAGGTGAGGGTGGCGAAGGCCATGGTGTTGGCGGCGCCGTCGGCGGCGGAGGGGTCGCTGAGGACATATTCGCCCAGCCAGTAGGCGCACAGTGTCAGCAGGCCCACCATCACCCCCTGCCAGGCCAGGCGCAGAGAGAACGCCCGGTCAAACAGGGAGGCCCCCGCCGGACGGGGCTTTTCCGCCATCACCGAGGGCTCCACCGGCTCCATGCCCAGGGCCAGAGCGGGGAGGGAGTCGGTGACCAGATTGAGCCACAGCAGCTGCACCGCCGCCAGGGGCGGCTGGCGGAAGTTCAGCAGGGTGGCCAGGAACAGGGTCAAAATCTCCCCGATGTTGCAGGAGAGTAAGTAATGGATGGCCTTTTTGATGTTGGACCAGATGCCCCGGCCCTGCTCCACCGCCTTGACGATGGTGGCGAAGTTGTCGTCGGTGAGGATCATGTCGGCGGCCCCCTTGGCCACGTCGGTGCCGCTGATTCCCATGGCGCAGCCGATGTCGGCGGCCTTGAGGGCGGGGGCGTCGTTGACCCCGTCCCCGGTCATGGCAACCACCACGCCCCGCTTCTGCCACGCTTTGACGATGCGCATTTTGTGCTCCGGGGTCACCCGGGCGTAGACGGAGAACCGGTGGATGTCCTGCTCCAGCAGCTCCTGGGGCATGAAGTCCAGGTCCGCCCCGGTGACGGCCAGGTCCCCCGGGCGGCAGATGTCCAGCTCCCGGGCGATGGCCACGGCGGTGAGCTTGTGGTCCCCGGTGATCATCACCGGGCGGATGCCGGCGGCGTAGCACCGGGCCACCGCGTCCTTCACCTCCTGCCGGGGCGGGTCGATCATCCCCACCAGCCCCACGAAGGTCAGGCCAGCCTCCAGGGACCGGGAGGTGAGCTCCCGGGGGAGGGCGTCTATGTCTTTGTAGGCGCAGCCCAGGACGCGGAGGGCGTTTTCCGCCATGGAGGAATTGGCGGCGTCCACGTCCCGGGCCAGAGCGGCGGTGAGGGGGACCGCCGTCCCCGCCAGGACGTGGGTGCAGCGGGACAGCAGCACGTCGGGGGCGCCCTTCACCATCACCCGGTATTTGCCCCCCACCGGGTGGACGGTGGACATGAGCTTGCGGTCCGAGTCGAAGGGGAGCTCGGCCACACGGGGGAACTCCCGCTCCAGGGCGTTCTTATCCAGGCCGTCCGCCAGGGCGGCGTCCACAAAGGCGGCCTCGGTGGGGTCGCCGGCGGCTCTGGGGCTGCCGTTTTCGTCAGTCGTCAGCACGGCGTCCCCACACAGGGCGCCGATGGCGAGGGCGTCTTTCCGGTGTTTGTCTCCCGCCGTCCACACACGCTTGACGGTCATGCGGTTCATGGTGAGGGTGCCCGTCTTGTCGGAGCAGATGACCCCGGCGCAGCCCAAAGTCTCCACGGCGGGGAGCTTTTTCACGATGGCGTTGTGCTTCACCATCCGCTGGACCCCCAGGGCCAGCACGATGGTGACGATGGCGGGCAGCCCCTCCGGGATGGCGGCCACCGCCAGGGAGACGGCGGACAGGAACATCTCCAGGATGGGGCGGCGGTAGAGCACCCCTACCCCGAACATCACCGCGCAGACGGCCAGACAGACGAAGGACAGGGTCTTCGATATTTCGGCCATCTTCCGCTGGAGGGGGGTGGCGGTCTCCTCCTGGCCGGTGAGCAGCCTGGCGATGCGGCCAACCTCCGTGTCCATGCCGGTGGCGGTGACCACACACACCGCCCGCCCGTTGGTGATGACGGTGGAGGACACCGCCATGTTCACCCGGTCGGCCAGAGGGGTGCCCTCGGGAAGGGTGTCCAGGGCGGACTTCTCCACGGGGACCGACTCCCCGGTCATGGCGGACTCGTCGGCCTTCAGGTTGGCGCACTCCAAAATGCGGGCGTCGGCGGGGACCAGGTCGCCGGCCTCCAGCAGGATGATGTCCCCGGGGACCAGCTTGTCGGTCTCCACCCGGACCTGCTTTCCCTCCCGGATCACCTTGGCCAGGGGGGCGGACATCTTCTGAAGGGCCTCCAGGGCCCGTTGGGCGCTGTCCTCCTGGGAGATGGAAATGGCCGCGTTCACCGCCACGATGAGCAGGATGATCAGGGCCTCGATCCAGTCCTCCCCGCCGGTGGAGAGGAGGGACAGGGCCGCCGCGGCCAGCAGGACGATGATCATGGGGTCTTTCAGCTGGTCCAAAAATCGAAGGATCAGCGGCTCCTTTTTCGCTGCGTCCAGTTTGTTGGGGCCGTATGTACCGAGGCGTTTGGCGGCCTCCGCCTCCGACAGGCCGGAGGAGGGGCTTACGTCCAGCCGGGACAGGACCATGGAGGGGGGCAGGGAATACCATTGCATAGGCAGCACTCCTTTTGTCCCCCCATTATAGCCGGGGGCGGAGGTCGAATGGACGGGAAGGGACAGGCAGGACAAAAAAGACTTATCCGCGGCGATACCGTCACGGATAAGTCTCTTTTGTTTATGCGGAGCGGGCCTCAGCCCTCGGGGGCGGGGGAGGCGCTTTCGGGGGCGAGCTGCTCCATCAGGGCCTGCTGATAGGCGGTGTAGCGGGTGTAGAAGTCCAGGGGATCCAATTCGGCCAGGGCGTCGGACCGGACGCATTCGGACTGGTCGACCCAGCCGTCCACCTGCCTGCCGAACAGATAGGTCTTACAGTCGTCGGAATAGGAGGACAGGTCCTCCACTTCCCCCCGGAGGATGATGTGGTAGCCGTAGTCGGACTTCACCAGGCCGGAGATCTCGCCGGGCCGCAGGGCAAGGGCGGCCTGCTCGAACTCGGGCACCATCTGGCCCAGCGTGGTGGTATAGCCGTCGGGGGCGGCCAGATTGCCGTCGTCATCCCGGCCGTCCTCGCTGTACTCGTTCATCAGCCGGTCGAAGAGGGCCAGCTGCTCCTCCCCCTCAACGGCCTGGAGTTGGGCCAGGAGATCCTCCGCCAGGGCCTTCTTTTCGGCCGCGGTCTCGTCGTCCAGCGGCTCCCGGGTGGTCAGGTCGATGGTGGCGATGAGGATATGCTTGGCCTGGTAGGCATAGTTGTTCAGGTCGTCCTCGGTGGGCGCGGGCTGGGCGGAGAGCAGATTATCGTAATAGTAGTCGATGGTGGCGATGTACGCCATGGAGGCGTCGGACAGGCCGTAGAGGGACTTGAGCTGGTCATAGGTGAGTTGGGCGCCTTCCAGCTTCATGGACTCCTCCGCCTCGGCCTGCTGCTCATCGGTGAGGGGACAGCCCAGTTCCGCCGCCTTTTGCCGCAGCAGGGTGTAGTGGGCGGCGGTGCTGACGGTGCTCTCCAACAGCTGGGCGGCGTTTTTCGCCGTCAGGGGGATACCGTAGTAGGCGGTATAGGTGGACTCAAAGTAGCTGCAGTTGGCAAACAGCCAGTAGAGGAACAGGTCGGCGGGCACAGCTTCGCCGTTGACGGTGACCATCACGTCCTCCGGGGAGAGGCCGGCGGAGAACTCCACGATGCTCCTGGACAGGTCGGCCACGATGGCGGGGGAGGCGGAGGGGTCGGCGCTGGGTGCGGCGCTGTCCTGGGGCTGGGCGGGGCCGCAGGCGGTCAGCGCCAGGGCCAGGGTCAAAGCCAGCAGCAGGGCGGGCATGCGTTTTTTCATTCTGAATCACTCCAATTTCAAATCAAACGCGGCAAATTTGGGTCATTGTATCACTCCGGAGGAGGAAAGGCAAGGGCCGGGAGGGATGTTCACGATTCTTTTACGTTTTGGTCCAGCAGGGCCCGGTAGCGGTCCATGAGACCGGCGGCCAGCCGGAGGGGGTCCTCCCCCTTGCGGAGGCGGACGGAGAAGGCGGGGGTTTCGCCGGGGGAGAACAGCAGGCGGCCGGGATAGCTCCCCGCCAGCTCGGAGATGGTTTTTAAGTCGAATGCGGCCAAGGTAAAGGTGATGACCCCCGCCTTCTGGCTCACGTCGCTGACGCCGCAGGACATCCCCTGGCCCCGGAGCAGGGCGATGGAGATCAGGTTGTTCACCTGCCGGGGCGGGTCGCCGAAGCGGTCGATGAGCTCGTCGGTCATGTCGTCCGCGTCCTCGGATGTGCGGATGCGGGCGATGCGGCGGTAGAGGTCCATCCGCTGCTCCGGCATGGGCACGTATCTGTCCGGGATGGAGGCGGCCACGCTCAAATCGGCGGTGCACTCGGGCTGCCGGACGGGAACCTCCCCCTTTTCCTCCAGCACGGCCTCCTCCAGCAGTTTCAGGTACAGGTCGTACCCCACGCTCATCATAAAGCCGGACTGCTCCGGGCCAAGCAGGTTGCCGGCGCCGCGGATCTCCAGGTCCCGCATGGCGATCTTGAAGCCGGAGCCGAACTCGGCGTACTCCCGGATGGCGGACAGCCGCTTGGCGGCCACCTCGGTGAGCACCTTGCCCGCCCGGTAGGTCATGTAGGCGTAGGCCCGCCGGGGGGAGCGGCCCACCCGGCCCCTGATCTGGTGGAGCTGGGCCAGGCCCATTTTGTCCGCGTCCTCGATGATGAGGGTGTTCACGTTGGCGATATCGATGCCCGTCTCGATGATGGTGGTGCATACCAGCACGTCCACCTCCCCGTCGGACACACGGGTCATCACGTCGTTCAGCTCCTCCTGGGCCATCTTGCCGTGGCCCACCGCCACCGTCACATCCTCCCCCAGCATGTCCCGGATGCGCCCGGCGGTGCGCTCGATGGTGTCCACCCGGTTGTGGAGGTAGTACACCTGGCCCCCCCGCTCCAGCTCTCGGCGCATGGCGTCGGCAAGCACCGACCAGTCGTGCTCCAGCACATAGGTCTGCACCGGCTGCCGGGCGGCGGGGGGCTCCTCGATGGCGGACATGTCCCGGATGCCGGAGAGGGCCATGTTCAGCGTCCTGGGGATGGGGGTGGCGGACAGGGTGAGCACGTCCACCTGTTTGGACAGCTCCTTCAGCCGCTCCTTGTGGGTGACGCCGAAGCGCTGCTCCTCGTCCACCACCAGAAGCCCTAAGTCCTTGAACTTCACGTCCTTTTGCAGCAACCGGTGGGTGCCGATGAGTACGTCGATGTCCCCCCGCTCCAGGGCGGCCAGGGTCTTTTTGATCTGAGGGGCGGTGCGGAAGCGGGACACCACGTCCACCTCCACCGGGTAGTTGGCGAAGCGGCCCTTGGCGGTCAGGTAGTGCTGCCGGGCCAGGACGGTGGTGGGCACCAGAATGGCGGCCTGCTTGCCGTCCAGCACGCACTTCATCACCGCCCGGAGGGCCACCTCCGTCTTGCCGTAGCCCACGTCGCCGCAGAGCAGACGGTCCATGGGCCGGGCCTGCTCCATGTCCCGCTTGATCTCCCGGGCGGAGCGGAGCTGATCCTCGGTCTCCTCGTAGGGGAACTCGTCCTCGAACTCCTTCTGCCAGGGGGAGTCGGGGGAAAAGGCGTACCCCGGCTGGCGCTGCCGCTGGGCGTAGAGCTGGATGAGCCCCTTGGCCAGGTCTTTGACGGCGGCCCGGGTGCGGCTCTTGGCCCGCTCCCAGTCGGTGCCGCCCAGCCTGGAGAGCTTTTTGGTCTCGGGGTCGTCCCCGCCGCCGATATATTTGGAGATGGCGTCCAGTTGGGTGGCGGGGAGATAGAGGGTGTCGGTGCCGGCGTAGGCCAGCTTCACATAGTCCTTCTCCACGCCGTCCACCTGCATCTTCACCATGCCCACGAACCGGCCCACGCCGTGGTGCTCGTGGACCACCAGGTCCCCGGGCGACAGGTCGGTGAAGGAGTCCACCTTCCGGCGGTCGGCGGCGTGCTTCAGCCGCTTGCCCCTTTTCCGGGGCTCATTCCCACCCTCGGTGAGGACGGCGTAGGGGCAGCCGATGTAGTCGAACCCGGCGGAGAGCCCCCCCACCGCGATGGTGATGTTCCCCGGCTGGGGCAGGCTGTGGAGCTGGAAGTCCACGGCGGAGCGGATCTGATTGTCCCGGAGCAGGGACTGAAGGTTCAGAGCCCGCTGTTCGCTGCCCACCAGCACCACCGTCCCCGCGCCGGACCGCTGGAACTGGGACAGGTCGGCCACAGCGGTGTCCAGGCTGGCGCCGAAGGAGGAGAGCTGCCGGCCCTGGGCGGTGAGCGTCACCCTGGGGGGCAGGGGGGCCGCCGATGTGGCGAAGGAGTCCAGAAAACACAGGGCGTGGTCGGACAGGCGGGCCATGAGCTGGCCCATATCAGCGGCAAAGACGGCGTGTTTGCCGTCTACCACTCCGTTTTCCATGAGGGTCTTCACGTCTTCGTTCAGCTGCCACAGCCAGTTCTTGGCCCGCTCGGCCACCCGGCCCGACTCGGAGAGGATGACCACCGCCTCCGGGGGCAGATGGTCGGCGGCGGTGGCGAGGGTCTGATACCGGGCGGGGAGGAGCCGGTCCGGGGTGCGGACCCACCGGCCGTCCTCCCGGACGGGGAGTGCCTCCCCCACGGGCAGGAACACGGCCCTGTCCAGCCTGCCGGTCCGCCGCTGGGAGGACACGTCGAACAGGCCCATGGAGTCCACGTCCTCGTCCCAGAACTCCACCCGGACGGGCTCCTCCTGGGCGGGGGAGAACACGTCCAGGATGCCGCCCCGCAGGGCGAACTGGCCCACGCCCTCCACCTGCTGGCACCGGGTATAGCCCATGGCGGACAGCCGGTCGGCCAGGTCGCTTAAGTCGTACCGGCCGGTGATCTCCAGAGAAATGGTGTGCTCCGCCAGCTCCTCTGGGGGAAGGGTGCGCTGGAGCAGTCCCTCCACGGTGGCCACGACGAGCGGGGCCTTCCCCTGGGCCATCTGCCAGAAGGCGGACAGCCGCCGGTGTTCCCACTGGCGAGAGGCCACGGTCCCCTCGTGGAACAGGAATTCCCGGGCGGCGATGAGGGTGGCGGGGACGCCGGTGAGGGCGGTCACGTCCCGCCCCAGGCGGACGGCCTCGGCCTCATCAGCGCACACCAGCACCACCGGGCAGTCCAGCGCCGTCATGAGCCCGGCGGCGAAGTGGGCCCGGTGGACCGGGGACAGGCCGGACACCTCCGCCGGGGAGCGGCCGCTCTCCAGGGCGGCCGTCAGCCGGGAGAACTCCGGGACCTGATCTAAGATGTGGAGGAGCTGCTTCATGGGGATACCTCGAAAATACTAAAATTTGGAAGTCAAGGGTGCAAAAGGGCACAATGCACCCTTGATTTTGGTCAGTTATACTTGTTCATGGCCTTATCGATGCCCTCTTTCAGCAGGCACTCCACCGCGTCGGCGGCCCGCTTGACGGCCTCGTCCATCGCCTTTTTGTCCTCCCCGGTCAGCTTGGACAGCACCCAGTCGGCCATGTCGTAGTCGGGGTGGGGCTTGCCGCCCACCCCCACCCGGAGCCGGGGGAACTGGTCGGAGCCCAGGTGCTGGATGACGCTCTTCAGGCCGTTGTGGCCGCCGGCGGAGCCCCCCTTGCGGATGCGGAGCTTGCCCAGGGGGAGGTCCACGTCGTCGGAGATGACCAGCACATGGTCGGGGGGCAGCTTGTAGAACCGGGCGGCCTCCCCCACCGCCTCGCCGGACAGGTTCATGTAGGTCACCGGCTTCATCACCAGCACGCCCTGGCCGCCGATGGCGGCGGTGTTGGTGAGGGCGTGGTATTTCAACCGCTGGATGGGGAAGCTCCCCCGGTCCCCCAGCTCATCCGCCACCAGAAAGCCCACGTTGTGGCGGGTGTTCTCGTACTGGTCGCCGGGGTTGCCCAGGCCCACGATGAGCCAGGACACGGGCAGCTTATTCCGGAACAGCACAGGGGACGCCTCCTTTCGACAGGGGTTCGGACATCAAACCGGGTCCGCCGCGGCGCGGCGGACCCGGCGTTCAGGTCAAAGTTGAGGGGGGAACGGGCTCTCAAAGCCACATCTTGGACATGGAGCGCTCCTCGTAGATGCGCTCGATGGCCTCGGCGAACATGTGGGCCACGGACAGGTACTTCACCTTGGGGGAGAGCTTCTCCACGTCGGGCCGGGGCTGGATGGTGTCCAGGAACACCACCTCTTCCAGGGCGGAGTCGTTGATGCGCTCATAGGCGGCGCCGGAGAGGACGCCGTGGCTGGCGCAGGCAATGACCGACTTGGCGTGGCCGGTCTCCATGAGGGCGTTGGCGGCGTGGCACAGGGAGCCGCCGGTGTCCACCATGTCGTCCAGCAGGATGACGTGCTTGTCCGTCACGTCGCCGATGATGTTCATGACCTCGGAGGAGTTGGCCTTCTGCCGGCGCTTGTCCACGATGGCCATGGGCATATCCAGCTTCTGGGCGAAGGCCCGGGCCCGGGCCACCGAGCCCACGTCGGGGGAGACCACCATGGTATCGTTATGGACGGCGGCGAAGCGGCGGAAGAAGTAGTCCACAAAGATGGGGGAGCCCAGCATGTTGTCCACGGGGATGTCGAAGAAGCCCTGGATCTGATTGGCGTGGAGATCCATGGTCAGCACCCGGTCGGCGCCGGCCCGGGTGATCAGGTTGGCCACCAGCTTGGCGGAGATGGGGTCCCGGGGCTTGGTCTTGCGGTCCTGCCGGGCATAGCCGAAATAGGGGATCACGGCGGTGACCCGGCCGGCGGAGGCGCGCTTCAGCGCGTCGATCATGATCAGCAGCTCCATCAGGTTGTCGTTGACGGGGGCGCTGGTGGATTGGATGACGAACACATCGGACCCGCGGACCGTCTCGTAGATGGAGACGTAATTCTCGCCGTCGGAGAACTTGCCGGTCTCCGCGTTGCCGAGGGGGATGCTGAGCTCTTTGCAGATGTTCTGGGCAAGAGCCTTGCTGGAGCTGCCGGAGAAGATCTTCAGGTCCTTACCGTGTGAAATCATATGCCAGGTTCCTTCCTCTCTTATGTATCAGAACTCGTGTGGGGATGAACGGTATCGCAGACAAAACCATTATACACACAAACCGGCGCATTTTGGAAGGGTTTTTTTCGATATTTTGAAAAATATTTTGTTCCGACAGAAAAAAGAAGAAAATTTCCCCTGAAAATAGTAAAAGCGGCGAGAAAACACCGTTTTCTCGCCGCTTTGCTTCACACTGGCACAGCGGAGGGCAGCAGCCGGCGGATGATCCCCACCCGGCAGAAGCTGAGGATCTCGATAGAGGCGCACACCTTGTCGGCCAGGGTCACCGCCACCGCCACCGGGTTGCGGGGCATATGCAGGGCCAGGGGCCACATGTGGGTGGCGATGGCGTTCTGCTCCTCGTCCGTCAGGTCGGGGCAGAGGGTCCGGGCGTTCATCAGGGCGAACAGGGGATGGTCCAGGCACTGATTGCCGGGGTGGCAGCTCTGGTCATAGGGCTGGTAGAGGTACAGGTCGTGGAGCAGGCCGGCCCGTGCGGCGGAGGCGGCGTCCCACCCCATGCGTTTGGCGATGCGGAAGGCGGTAAAGGACACGAACACCGAGTGCTGATAGCAGGAGATGGCGAAGTGGTGGTCGTACTGGCCCATGGACATCACCTCCGGGGTGATGAGCAGGCGGCCCACATGCCCCAGCCATTCGGCGGCCAGCTCCGCCCCCTTCTTTTTGGACAGGGGACGGGCAAAAATACTCAGGTTCAGACGATTCATCGGAATAAGATCGCTCCTCCCGGGAGAGTTTTACGGTCCGAACTTACTTTATCATATCTTCGGACTGAGATAAAGACAAATTGTAAACAATACTGAAACGAAAATAAAATCTTCTTGACACCAGCGGGAAAGTATGATAACTGTATTAGTACAGATAGTACAGTATGGGCGAAAACGCCCAATATCGGGAAGGAGATGGGTAAATGCTCCAGTTGAACTACCGGGACAGCCGCCCCATCTATGAGCAGGTGCGGGACGGGCTGAGGAAGCTCATCATCACCGGGGGCATCCCCGCGGGGGACAAGCTGCCCTCGGTGCGGCAGTTGGCCGCATCGCTGGCCATCAACCCCAACACCATCCAGCGGGCCTACGAGGCCCTGGAGCAGGAGGGGTACGCCTACTCGGTGCCGGGGAAGGGCAGCTTCGCGGCCCTGCCCCTGGACGTGAACGCGGGCAGGCGGGAGGAGCTGCTGGGAAAGCTGGACGTGATCGTCCAGGAGCTGAAATACCTGGGAATCAGCGACGAGGAACTGACCGCCCGGGTGACCGGCAAAAAGGAGGGTGACGAAACATGATCGAAGTGAAGAACGTGGTCAAGACCTTTGACGGGTTCCACGCCCTGGACGGGCTGACTATGACGGTGCCCAAAGGGGCCATCTACGGGCTGGTGGGCCCCAACGGGGCGGGCAAATCCACCATCCTGCGCCACCTGTCCGGGGCCTACCGGCAGGATTCGGGCACCATCGCCCTGGAGGGGGCCCCCATCTATGAGAACCCGGCGGCCAAGCGGCGCATCGCCGTCATCCCCGACGAGGTGTACTGGTTCGGCTCCGCCTCCACCCGGGACATGATGCGCTTTTACAAGGGGCTGTACCCGACATTCGACACGGAGCGGTACGAAAAGCTCCGGGAGGCCTTCCCCGAGGTGGACGAGAAAAGACCGATCCGCCGCCTGTCCAAGGGGATGCAGAAGCAGTCGGCCTTCTGGCTGGCCCTCAGCTGCAAGGCGGACTATCTGCTGCTGGACGAGCCGGTGGACGGCCTGGACCCGGTGATGCGGCGGCAGGTGTGGTCCCTGCTCATGGACGACGTGGCCGGGCGGGGGACCACGGTGCTGGTGTCCTCCCACAACCTGCGGGAGCTGGAGGACGTGTGCGACCACGTGGGGCTGCTGTCCCACGGCAAGGTGGCGCTGGAGCGGTCTCTCAGCGAATTGCAGGGGGGCATCGTCAAGCTCCAGATCGCCTTTAAGACCAGCGAGCCCCCGGAGCTTCCGGCGGGGCTGCGGATCCTGCACACCTCCAATCTGGGCCGCATCTACACCTATATCGTCCGGGGCACCCCGGAGGTGGTGCAGGAGCGGTTCCAGGAGCTGGACCCCCTGTTCCAAGAGGCCCTGCCCCTGACGCTGGAGGAGATCTTCATTTACGAGATGGGAGGGGAGGACTATGCGGTCCGGGACATCGTTCTTTAACGGCACGGTATTCAAAAAGACCGCCGCCCGGTACTGGCCGGTGTGGGCGGCCTATCTGGTGGTCTGGCTGGTGACGCTGCCCCTGAACCTGCTGATGCAGCTCCAACAGATGGACCCCGATTTCGGCGGTTACGCCGGCAGGGTCGAGGAGGTGCTGGCATCCTCCTGCCAGGGCCTGCTGGTGGCGGCGGTGATCTTCGCCCCCCTGGCGGCCATGGCGGTGTTCAGCCACCTGTATAACAACCGCTCCGCCAACTTCTTCGGTATGCTGCCCGTCCGGCGGGAGGGACTGTTCCTCACCCACTACCTGGCGGGGCTGGCCTTCCTGCTGGTGCCCGATCTGATCGTGGGGGTCCTGACCCTGCTGGTGGGGGCGGCCTTCGGGGCCAACGGCCTGATGGCGGCGCTGTACTGGTTCGTGGTCGCCGCCGGCGAGGGATTCTTCTTCTACTCCTTCGCGGTGTTCTGCGGCATGTTCGCCGGGCACATTCTGGCGCTGCCGGCGTTCTACGCCATCTTCAACGCCCTGGCCGCCGCCCTCATCATGATGTTCGCGTTCATCTGCTCCCGGTTCTATTACGGGTACTATTGGATGGAGGGCACCCTGCCCCGGGTGGCGGAGTGGCTCACCCCCGTGTTCAAGCTGTCCAGCGAAGTGTGGATCAAGATCACCATTCCCCCTGATGCCATCCCGGAGGTCGCCCTCCAGGGTGGCGGGACGCTGGCCATCTACGCCGGGGCGGCCCTGGTGCTGACCGTCGCCGCCTTCCTGCTGTACCGCAAACGCCGGCTGGAGACCGCCGGGGACGTGGTGGCCGTGGCCCCCATGAAGCCGGTGTTCAAGTACAGCGTGTCCTTCTGCGCGGGGCTGTTCTTCGGCTGGGTCACCGCCCTGGTGCTGGGGGAGAGCACCGAGATCTGGATCGCCGCCTCGGTGGTCTGGGCGGTGGCGGGCTGTTTCGTCGCCCAGATGATCCTGGACAAGAGCTTCAAGGTGTTCAAAAAGTGGAAGGGTCCGGTGGTGATGGGCCTGGTGTTCTGCGCCCTGTTCGCCGTGGTGTGCTTCGATCTCACCGGCTTTGAGACCCGCGTCCCCGACGCCGCCGACGTGGAGAGCGTCTCCGTGTCCGATCTGAGCAGCAGCTGGGACAGCAGATGGGCTTCTGAGTTTGAGACGAGCGACCCGGCCCGGATCGGGGATCTGATCATCCTCCACCGGGCGGCGGTGGATCAGCGGGACGGGTGGGAGCCCACCGGATCCGAAGACATCGGAGATGTGGATCTGGAACTCAGCTACCACCTGAAGTCCGGCGGCACGCTGACGAGGCGCTATGGCTTCTATTTGGACCCGGGACGGGTAGACGAGCAGGGCTCCCCCGCCTGGGCGCTGGAGCGCATCTACGGCGACCCGGCGCTGATGGCGGCCGATCTCGGCTTCGACCGGGCGGCGGAAACGCTGCACCATGTGATCTATACGGACCGGGACTGGTTCGACAGCGATAAATATGCGGAAGGTACGCCGGAGGACATTGCGGCGGGGGTGCAGGAGCTGACCCCCGAGTACGAGTACGGACGCACCTACGGCCAGATGACCTTTACCGGCATGGACGCCCGCGCCCTGCTGGACGCGGCCAAGGCCGACTTTGCCGCCGGCCGGCTGGGCCAGTTCCACGTGGGGCAGTACCAGGAGACCCGCCGCACCCTCGACTTCACCTATCAGAACGAAGAGGGCAGCCTCAGCAGCGCGCGGGTGACGGTGCCTGACACGGCCACCGAGACCCTGGCCGCCCTGGAGCGGATCATCCCCGCCTTCCTGGAGCACGAGGGGTTCACGGGGACGGAGCAGGCGCTGGGATGAGAAAAGGAGTGACCTGACCACATGAGCGAGAGACGGACGCAGCGGCGCGGCCGCCGGAGCGCGGCTCCCCTCTGGATCATAGCGCTGGCCGTGGCGCTGGCGGGGCTGGCGCTGGCGGCGCTGCTGACCGGAGGAGGCCAGCCCCGGCCCCCGGCGGCCTCCATGGACCACGGCTGGGAGCTGGTGCTGGTGAACCGGGACCACTCCCTGCCCGCGGGGTGGGACCCGGAGCTGGTCACGCTGTCCAACGGGACCCAGGTGGACCAGCGCATCTATCCCGCCCTGCAGGAGATGTTCGACGATATGCGGGATCAGGGCGTATATCCGGTGGTGCGGGACGGCTGGCGGTCCGAGGCGGTCCAGCAGGAGCTGATGGACGAGCGGGTGGCCCAGTACCGGGGCCAGGGGTACTCCTGGAGCGAGTCCAGAGAGCTGGCCGAACAGTGGGTGGCCCTTCCCTGCACCAGCGAGCACCAGCTGGGGCTGGCGGTGGACATCAACCCAGACAGCAGCCTGTCCACCGGGGACCAGGTGTACGGGTGGCTGGCGGAACACGCCTGCGAGTACGGCTTTGTGCGCCGCTATCCCCCGGACAAGACGGAGATCACCGGCATCTCCAACGAACCGTGGCACTACCGCTACGTGGGAACGGAGGCGGCGGAGGAGATGGAGCGGCTGGGGCTCTGCCTGGAGGAGTATGTGGCCTGGCTGGACGAAAACCGGGCGGCGTGAATACACCGGGGAATATCGTAGAGAAAAAACACAGAACGGAATCGCTTTTGCCCGGTTGGGCGGCGAAAGCGGGAGGGACCTATGCATGACTTTATCCACACGATCTTCTATCTGCTGAAAAACGTGGCGGGGATAGCGGTCCTGGTCGCCGTTTTAGGCGGGGCGGCGGCTGTCCTGTGCTTCAAGCTCAGAAAGCGGCCCATTTCCCGGGGAAAGGCGGCCGCCTTCGCCCTGCTGTGCGGGTGGCTGACCGCCATGCTGGGCCTCACCCTGCGGCGCATGGGCATCGGGGGGATCGGCGCCGGGGGCTATAATTTCCACCTGTTCCGGGCCTTCCGGGAGGCGTGGAACCGGTTTTCCCTGCAGATCTGGCTCAATCCCCTGCTGAACACCGCCATGTTCATGCCCCTGGGCGTCTTGCTGCCGCTGCTGTGGAGGCCCTTCCGCCGGTGGTACGCCGCCCTGGCGGCGGGCCTGGGCCTGTCGCTGGCGGTGGAGGTGGTCCAGTACGTGGGGGCCCTGGGCATGGCCGACGTGGACGACCTGTTCTGCAACGCCCTTGGGACTATGGTGGGCTGGTGCCTGTGCATGGTCGTGCTCTATCTCATGGACAAAAAGCCCGCCCCGGCCGTGGCCTGCGCGGCGCTGCCGGTGCTGGCGGCGGCGGTCCTGGGCGGGACCTTCGCGGCCTACTGCCTCCAGCCCTACGGCAATCTGGCCGACGCCCCCGTCTATGACGCGGACCTCTCCGGCGCGGCCTGGACCCTGGACTGTGAGCTGCCCTCTGTGGGGGAGACCGCCGGGGTGTACCATCTTGGGGCCTATGACCGGGCCGCCTGCGACGCCTTTGCCTATGAGTTCGCCCGGCGGCTGGGGGTGGACACCGAGAACGATCCTCCCAGATATTACTTTGACACGGACTATTACGACGGGACCTCCATTTACTCCAACCACTCGGATTTCTACCTGTCGGTGGAGCTGGCCGACCGGTCCTTCCGGTACGACCGGTACCGCCACGACGAGCATTATGGCGAGCTGTCCGAGGCGGAGCTGCGGGAGAAATTGGCCCCCTTCGGGGTGGAGGCGCCGGACCGTGTGACCTTCGGGTACGAGGGGGACGGCTGGCATAAATTCGAGGCGGCGGGCGATGTGAAGGGGGACGCCCTCACCGCCGGGACCCTCCGCTGCCGGGTGACCGACGCGGGGGAGATCACGGAGATCGAGAACAGCCTGGCGGTGTGCGAGCTGGCAAAACAAGAGGCCGTCCTCTCCCCGGAGGAGGCGTATCGGCGGCTCCGGCAGGGCCGCTGCTCCGACAACGAGTACCTGGAACACTGGGCGAGGGAGTACGCCCATGACCACATCCGGGTGACCTCCTGCGCCCTGGAGTACCGGGCGGACACCAAGGGGTTCTATCAGCCGGTGTACGCCTTCTCCATGGAGGACCTGGGGTTCGACTCGGTGTATGTGCCGGCGCTGAAATAACGCAAAAATGCATGGGCCGGACGGGAGACCGTCCGGCCCGTTCGCGCCCTTGCAAAACCGCGCCCGATGGGGTACAATACAGGCGAAACCATTCCTGAGGAAATGAGGTGCCCTCTATGTGGGAGCTGCTGCGGAAGATCAAGCGGTTTTTCTTCCCCGACCCGGTGGCGAAGTTCTGGAAGAACCGGGAGAAGATCGTCCGGCCCAGCGGCCGGGTACAGAGGTTCCTTGCGCCTCTGTATACCCACTCCAACCAGAAGATCCTGGACAGGCACAACGCCTGCATCCCCTGCTTGGAGCGGATCGCCCCCTTCGCCACCCCCCACGGGCTGGCGGGCATCTTTATCTCCTACGGGGCCACGGTGGGGGAGGGCTGCACCATCTTCCAGCAGGTGACCATCGGCTCCAACAACCTGCCGGACAGCCGGGGGCGGGGGGCCCCCACCATCGGCAAAAACGTGTATATCGGCGCGGGGGCCAAGATCATCGGCAATGTGGCCATCGGGGACAACGCCCGCATCGGCGCCAACTGCGCGGTCACCTTCGACGTGCCCGCCAACGCCACCGTGGTGCTGCCCGCCCCCCGGGTCATCCTCCACGACAAGCCCCGGGACAACACCTTCGTCACCTGGGCGGAGGCCGCCAAGGCCAAAAATGAGCAGGGAAAGGGGACATTGTGATGCCGGGACGTGATGAATTCATCGAAATATACAACCAGTATATCCACCGGGAGGGCGCGAAGGAGCTGCTGGACTACCTGACCGACCGCAGCGACTTCTTCACCGCCCCCGCCTCCGCCAAGTACCACGGGGCCTATGTGGGCGGCCTGTGCGACCACAGCGTCAACGTGTTCCGGTGCCTGGAGGCATATCTGGAGCGGCAGCGGGTGAAGGAGGTCTACGGTCTGGACTACGACATGGAGTCGGTGGCCATCGTGGCCCTGCTCCACGACCTGTGCAAGGTCGGCTGTTATAAGGCCGGCACCCGCAACGTGAAGGACGACGCCACCGGCAAGTGGGAGAAGGTGCCCACCTTCTTCTACGAGGACAAGCTGCCCTACGGCCACGGGGAGAAGTCTGTGTACATCGTGTCCGGCTTCATGCGGCTCTCCCGGGAGGAGGCCATGGCCATCCGCTGGCACATGGGGTTCTCCGGCCCGGAGGACAGCAAGATGGTGGGCCAGGCCCTCCAGCAGTATCCGCTGGCCTTCGCCCTGGCGGTGGCGGACATGGAGGCGTCCTACTTCCTGGAAAAGCAGGGGAGCTGAGGGCGGATGGACATCCTGGTGACCGGCGGCACGGTGTTCGTCAGCCGGCAGATGGCCCGGTATTTCGCGGACCGGGGCCACCGGGTCTGGGTGCTGAACCGGGGGACCCGGCCCCAGGAGCCGGGCGTGACGGCCATTGTGGCGGACCGGCACGACCTGGGCGGCCGATTAAAGGGGCTGCGGTTCGACGCGGTGGTGGATGTGACCGCCTATACCCGGCAGGACGTAGAGGAGCTCCACCGCGCGCTGGGGGGATTTGACCGCTATGTGCTGGTCAGCTCCAGCGCGGTCTATCCCGAGACGCTGCCTCAGCCCTTCCGGGAGAGCCAGCCCTGCGGCCCCAACGTCTTTTGGGGCGGGTACGGCACGGGCAAGATCGGGGCGGAGCGGTATGTGCGGGAGCACATCCCCCAGGGATATATCGTCCGCCCGCCCTATCTCTACGGACCGGGGAACGACGTGTACCGGGAGGCCTTCGTGTTCGACTGCGCCGAGGCGGGAAGGCCCTTCTACCTGCCGAAGGACGGCGCTATGCCGCTGCAATTTTTCTACATAGAGGATCTGTGCCGGTTTGTGGAGATCCTGCTGGAACGGCGCCCTGAACAGCGGGTGTTCAACGTGGGCGACCCGGAGACAGTGACCGTCCGCCGGTGGGCGGCGCTGTGCTATCAGGCGCTTGGCAGGGCGCCGGAGTTCCGCTCCGTGCCCGGAGACGTCCCCCAGCGGAGCTATTTCCCCTTTGCGGACTACGGCTATGCCCTGGACGTGAGCGCCCAGCGGGCGCTGATGCCGGAGGTCAAGCCCATGGAGCGGGGGCTGACGGAGGCATACCGGTGGTATCGCGCCCACCGGGAGCTGGTGCGGCGGAAGCCGCTGATGGAGTTTATCGACAAGTATTTGACATGAGGTGAGCATATGGAGATCAATGTGATGCGTCTTGGCATGATCGGCACCAACTGCTACATCTTCCGGGAGGGAGCGGGCAAAGCCTGCGGCATCGTGGACCCCGGCGATAACGGCGACAGGGTGGCCGCATGGCTGAAAGAGCGGGGATTGGAGCCGGAGGCCGTCCTGCTGACCCACGGCCACTTCGACCACATCCTGGGCATCCCCGGCCTGCGGGAGAGCTGGCCCGATCTGCCCGTGTACTGCCACCCCGCCGACCTGGGGGAGGGGGATACGGTCACCGTGTTCGGTGAGACCTTCCCCGCGGTGCGCTCCTTCGGGAACATCCGCACCTATCGGGAGGGGGATACCCTCACCGTGGCGGGGGTGGACGTCAAAGTGCTGGAGACCCCCGGCCACACCCCCGGCTCTGTGACCCTGGAGGCCGGCGACGTGCTGTTCACCGGGGACACCCTGTTCAACGAGTCCATGGGCCGCACCGACCTCCCCGGCGGGGACGAGGAACAGATCATGGCCTCCCTCAAGCGGCTGGGGGAACTGGGGAAGGACTACCGGGTGTGCCCCGGTCACGAGGGGCAGTCCACCCTGGAGCATGAGCGGCAGTATAACCCCTTCCTGCGGGTGGCGCTGAAGGGCGTATGAAGCTGTATCTGCGGGGGCACTCCTATACCTACGCCGTCCAGGAGATGCTGTTCACCTTATTTCCCGGGCAAAAGGCGGAATATCCCGAGGGCTGGCCCGACGGCAGTCCGCCCTCTCTTCTGCTGTCCTTAGACACGCGGGACAGGGAACTCATCGCCTCCGCCACCCTGTGGTGGGAGGGCGAAGTCTACACCGGCGAACGGCGGGCGGACGTGTCCGAGCTCACCGGGGGCCTGGCCGATGACCGGGTGCGCCAGCGCATTTTGCGGATGGCCTTCTACGACGCCGGGGTGAAGGCCAGGGGGTCCGAGCCCCCCTGGGGGGCCCTCACCGGGGTGCGGCCTGTGAAACTGCCCACCCGGCGCATGGCCGCCGGGGCCAGCCGGGAGGAGGCCAAGGCCGTCCTCACCGGGCTGTACCGGGTGGGGGAGGGCCGCGCCGAGCTTGCCATGGAGTGCGCCGAGACGGCGCTTACCATCCGGAACAGGCTGCCCAAGGACGGCCTGTCCCTGTATGTGGGCATCCCCTTCTGCCCCAGCCGGTGCGCCTACTGCTCCTTCATCTCCGCCGACGTGAAGGGGGCGCTGGGCATGGTGGAGCCCTATGTGGACCTGCTTTGCCGGGAGATCGAAGAGGCCGGGAAACACATGAGGGCCAGCGGCCTCCACGTGTCCACCGCGTACATGGGCGGCGGCACCCCAACCACCCTCACCGCGGAGCAGATGGACCGGGTGCTGTCCGCCATTGAGGAACACCTGCCCATGGAGCGGTGCGGCGAATTCACCGTGGAGGCCGGCCGGCCGGACACCATCACGGCGTCAAAGCTGGAAGTGTTAAAAACACACGGTATAAAACGCATCTCGATCAACCCGCAGTCTATGGAGGACAGTGTGCTGGCCGCCATGGGCCGGGCCCACACCGCCGCCCAGATCGAGGACGCCATGTCGCTGGCAGGAGAACATTTCGGCGGCCTGGTGAATATGGACCTGATCGCCGGCCTGCCCACCGACACGGTGGAGGGCTTTTCCCGGACCCTGGACAAGGTGCTGGGCATGGCCCCGGCCAACATCACCGTCCACACCCTGGCCCTGAAAAAGGGCTCCCGCCTCGCCGAGGAGGGCGGTGATCTCTGCTCTCCGGCGGACGTGGCCGCCATGCTGGAACTGGCGGAACAGCGGCTCCGGGGGGCGGGATACCGGCCCTATTACCTCTACCGGCAGAAGTATATGTCCGGCTCCTTCGAGAACGTGGGCTGGTGTCTGCCGGGGACCGAGTGCGCCTACAACGTCATCATGATGGAGGAATTGCAGACGGTGCTGTCCCTGGGGGCGGGGGGCGTCACCAAGCTGGTGGACCCGGACACGGGGCACATCAAACGCATCACCAACCCCAAATACCCCCATGAATATCTGCGCGCCTGGGACAAGCTGGCCGCCGCCAAACGGGAGGCGGCGGAGTTCCAGGCAGAGCTGGCGAAACAGGCGTAAACGTGCGGCGCTCCCCGGTTTGTCCAAAAAATCCAAAAAAAGGCTTGACAAGCTGCGGGGAAAGGGTTATTCTAAAGATAACTTTTAGTAATATAAGGCATCTGTGGTTAAGGGCACCTCGCCAAAGGCGGCGACGTGACGCTGTTGGCCTAAAGTCAAACAGCAGCGCAGTCGGTCGCCATATTCTTGTCTATCGGGCATGGGAAGGACTCGGGCAGACGATCGCTGATGGGTTCATCAGCGATTTTTTGCATGTTCAAGGTTTGCGCTTCGTAATCATGGCCGCCTGTGGAGCGCTCTGAAAAATACCCCCTGCGGGGGCAAAGAAGGCCGCAGGAAGCTGCGGCCCATATGCCGTCCGAAAAACTTTATCGATTTAAAACAAGCATTCGCCGCGCCTCCAGAGCCCGAAACGGCTGTCCGGAGGCCCTTCGGGCATATCCGGTTTCCCCGCGTGGGAGGCCGGCCGCTGTTTTGTCGCCTAACGGCGAGCGCTGAAAAGCGCTTTCCTTTTTGTTGCACGGGCACTATCAAAACACATTATCATAAGTAAGGAGGAAAACATGAAGAATCGAATGCACCTGAAGAAGTTCCTCAGCCTTGTCCTGGCTCTGGCCATGCTGCTGAGCCTGTTCATCCCCGCGTACGCGGCGGAGGGCGGGGCGGAGGACGACCGCATCCCCATGAAGGTCGAGAAACTGGAGGGTGAGGGCTCCCCCGCGGCGCCCAGAGAGGACCGCCTGATGGAGACGGCTCCCGTAGCCGGCGTTGCGGCCGACCCCAACGAGACGGTCCGTGTCTCCATTGTGTTGGAAAAGCCCTCCACCATGGAAGTGGGCTATGCCCCCGCCGCCATCGCGGACAGCCCCAGCGCCATCGCCTACCGCGCGGATCTGGAGTCCGCCCAGGCGCGGATGGAGGCCACCATTGAGGAGGAGGTCCTGGACGGCGAGCCTCTGGACGTGGTCTGGAACCTGACCCTGGCGGCCAACATCATCTCCGCCAACGTCAAGCGCGGTGATATCGAGGCCATCGCGGCCCTGCCCGGCGTGGAGACCGTGGTGGAGGAGGTCCGCTACTATCCCCAGTTCACCGAGAAGGGCGGCGAGCTCCAGCCCAACATGGCCGTGTCCGGCACCATGAACGGCGCACAGGGCACCTGGAGCACCGGCTATACCGGCGCGGGCTCCAAGATCGCCATCATCGACACCGGCCTTGCCATTGATCACCGGTCCTTTGACTCCGAAGCGTTCGATTACGCCATTGACGAGGTCAACGCGGCCCGCGCGGAAGAGGGTCTGGGCCAGGTGAAGCTGATGACGGCTGCGGACATTACCGAAAAGCTCACTCAGCTCAACATCTATAAGAGCATCAACGCGAATATCACTGCCAGTCAGCTCTACAAGAACACCAAGGTCCCCTTCGGCTTCAACTATGTGGACAAGAGGGCCGACTACATCACCCACGCTGAGGACGACCAGGGCGAGCACGGCTCCCATGTGGCCGGCATCGCCGCCGCCAACCGGTATGTTGCCGATGCGGACGGGAACTATGTGGACGCCCTGGACGCCGTGAAGGTCGCCGGCAACGCCCCGGACGCCCAGTTGATGGTCATGAAGGTCTTTGGCCAGGGCGGCGGCGCCTATGACTCCGACTATATGGTGGCCATCGAGGACGCCATGGTCCTGGGTGCCGACTCCATCAACCTGTCCCTGGGCAGCGCCATGGCCGGTTCCGCCACGCCCAGCAGCACCTACAAGAGCATTATGGACAATCTGGTCAAAAATGGCTCCGTGGTCACCATGTCCGCCGGCAACAACGGCGCCTGGGCCGACGAGACCTACAACGGCCAGCTCTATGACGACGGCGTGAACTATGCCACCGGCGGCTCCCCCGGCTCCTACACCAACTCCTTCACCGTGGCCTCTGTGGACAACGACGGCATGATCAGTTCCACCATCGAGGTCGCCGGCCAGAAGTACGGCTATACCGAGACGCTCAGCGCCAACGGCCCCATCGCCGCCCTGGATATTGAGGGCAGCAATACATACGAGTTCGTCTTTGTCAACGGCTACGGCGGCTCTGTCCAGGAGTACGAGGATGCCGGCGTTCAGGGCAAGATCGCCCTGATCTGGCGCGGCAACAGCGTCAACTTCTCCGACAAGCACAAGAACGCCGAGGAGGCGGGTGCCAAGGCGCTGATCGTGGTAAACAACCAGCCCGGCTCCATCAGCATGCAGCTGGGCACTGCCTCCATCCCCGCTGTCTCCATCACCCAGGCCGACGGCATCGCCATCTGGGACGCCGTAGCTGAGGGCAAGGAGCTGGTGGAGGGCGCCGGTGACAGCGTCAGCGGCGAAATGACCATCCACAGCGAGGCCGAGGTCACCCCCTTCAACTCCCAGTACTACACCATGAGCTCCTTCAGCTCCTTCGGCGTTCCCGGCGATCTGAGCCTGAAGCCCGAGATCACCGCCCCCGGCGGCAGCATCTACTCGGTCAACGGTATGACCGATACCGACTACGAGCTCATGAGCGGCACCTCCATGGCCGCCCCCCAGGTGGCGGGCCTGTCCGCCCTGGTGCAGCAGTATCTGCGGGATAAGAACGTCAAGGTGGACAATATGACAGCCCGGGCGCTCACCCAGTCCCTGCTGATGTCCACCGCCACACCCATGCTGGACGCCACCGGCAACTACTACCCCGTGTTCCAGCAGGGCGCCGGTCTGGCCAACGCCAATGCCGCCGTCAGCACCCCCGTGGCCGTCACCGTGGCGGGCCAGGAGGACGGCAAGGTCAAGGCGGAGCTGGGCGATGACCCCGGCAGGAGCGGCAAATACGAGATCGAGTTCACTCTGCACAACCTGACCAATGTGGCCCGCCCCTATGAGCTGAATGCCGACGTGTTCTCCCAGGCCATCAGCGGCGGGTTCCTGTCCAAGGGCACCACTCTCATGGATGCCGACGTCACCTTCCTGGCCGATGGCGAGCCCATTGAACTCAACACTGTGAATTACGATTTGAACGGCGACGGCGCGTTCGACACAGACGACGTTCAGTGGCTCCTGGACCGGCTGGCGCAGGGGGTTGGCGGCCCCATGGTCGCCGATCTCAGCGGCGACGGGAAGGTCACGACCTACGACGCCCACCTGCTGCTGGGCCTGACCGGCGGCCCTGTGGTCACCGTCCCCGCCGGCGGTGAGGTCACCATTACCGCCACCATCGAGCTTGGCAGCGGTTGGGACTCCTATCCCGAGGGCGCCTATGTGGAGGCTTATATCTCCGCGGTTCCCTTCTCCGACGAGGAGGGCGTGCTTCCCCCCACCCTGAGCATCCCTGTCCTGGGCTTCTACGGCAACTGGACCGATTCCTCCATGTTCGATTTCAAGTATGAGGATCTGATCTACGGCCAGGAGACCCGGCCTCCCTATCTGTACGCCGAAACCAGCGGCGGCTCCAACGTCCTGGCGGTGGAGGAGGACGACAGCTTCTATGTCCTGCTCAACGGCGACGCTGTGGCCGAGAACGGTCTGGACGGGTATTTCTACATGTACAGCCTGATCCGCAACGCCGGCAACGGCGTCATCCAGGTCACGGACCACAACACCGGCGATCTGATCTGGCGTTCCGCCGATCTGGGCTCCGAGTATGCGGCGTTCTATTATACCAACGGTGGCGTATGGCAGTATGTTCAGAGCGACGCGGACATCGGCTGGGACATGAAGGACGAGAGCGGCAATCCGGTCTCCTCCGGCACGGTCATCGACCTGTCCCTGATCATGGCCCCCGAGTATTACGCTGTGGATGGCAAATACGATTGGGACGCCCTGACCAACAATGACCTGAGCGACGGCGAGCTGGGCCACGGCGCCTACCTGACCACCACTCTGACCGTGGATACCGAGGACCCCGTCATCGACGGCGCCTGGTACAGGACCACCCAGGAGGACGACGGCAAGCACATCTTTGCCAGCGTCATGGACAACAATTCCGTCATCGACATCACCCTGTGGGGCGGCGACGGCGAGGAGCTGGCCTACGAGTATAACCCCACTGTCTACGCAAGTGTCGATGGCTACATGGATGACATTCCCAACTTCGCACCCACCCGCCCGGGCGACAAGTATATGGCTGAGTTCGACGGTTACTACACGGTGAACTACATCTATTATATGCTCTCCAAAGGAAAAGTGCTTATACTTGACGATTATGTGGGCCCGCTGACGGAGGACATCTACAAGATCGACGTCAGAGACGCCGCCGGTAACACCAGCAGCTACCGCCTGTTCGCGGACGTGGAGGCGGCCAAGAATGCCCAGAGCGTTGAGCTCAATTACACATCCGCCAAAGTCATGAAGGGCTCCAAGGTCCAGCTGGAGGCCACGGTTCTGCCCATCAACCTTGTGGACCGGGGCGTGACCTGGGAGACCAGCGACGATAGTGTTGTCACTGTCGACGATAACGGCCTTGTGACCGCGGTCGGCAAGGGCACCGCCACCATCACCGCCACCGCCAACACCAAGGGTCTGAATACCGCCAAGGACGGCACCGAGACTGAGGTCGACCTGACCGCCGAGTGCCAGTTCACAGTCGAGACCCTGCCCGTCACCATGCACGGCGTTCTGGGCGACGAGGACGGCTACGGCAAGATGTTCACCTGGGACTACGACAACGGCGAGTTGACGTATACCCACGGTGAGGAGGACCAGGTCGTCTATCCTGTTGCTGTGACCGAGTACAGAGGCGGACAGTTCTATGATATCGACTCCAAGGGCAACACCTATCTCCTCAGCGAGGACGGCAAGACTACTGTAAAGTCCGCGCCCGGTGCCTTTGCGGGGTATCTCCCCTATGACATCACCTGGACCGAGAATTCCGGCTTCAGCTACACCGAGATGAACTGGTTGTTCCCCAACGATAACCCGATGAGCCCGTCTCTCAGCGGCTTCAATTTGGCGCAGTACGCCGGTACATACGGCAATCTGTACGCCATTGCCGCTGAGGATGAGCACTGGCAGGATCCTGAGGATGGCAGTTACGGCGAGTACCTGATTTGGGCGCTGACTGACAAGGGTTATATGTGGAAGTTCATGATTTCCGGTGACGGTGCCTCCATGTCCATCTTCCCGCTGACCAGGACCGGCTTCAACTGGAAATTTGAAGGCGATGAAGGCATCTCCTTCTCCAACATGGTGATCGGCGAGGACGGGAGCTTCTACATCTCCATCATGCGCAACAACACCAACGAGCTTGTCAAGCTTGACCTGGAAGAGAAAGAAAACAATCAATTCTCCTTTGCAATCACGGAGATGGGCGACTTCGGCGACGACATTTGGCCGGGCCTGCTCCTGAACGTGAAGAACAATGCCCCCGCCGAGGGCGACGCGGGCGAGAGCGGCCAGGCAGTCTATACCGGAACCGGCACCTGCGTGACCCTGGATGAGAAGGCCGAGCTCACCACTATGGGCTCCGACACCAACGCCTCCCAGGACGGCGAGGGACAGTCTGAGACCGTTCCCGACGTGGAGGTTCAGCCCGTCCCCGAGGTCCAGCCCGGCATTGAGGGCCCGTCTATTGACGAGTTTATCGTCGAGCCCGACGCGGGCACCCAGCCTGTGGTCCCCGCCGGCAGCCTCAACGCCATCGAGGTCACCGCTCCCGCCGAGGGCACCGAGGGCGGCATCGTTGTGGACGCTGAGAACCACACCGTCACCGTTCCCGTGGTGGCCGACGCGACCACCAATGGCCTTGTGACCCTGACCTACGATGCCGACACCCTGACCCTTGATTCCGTCACCGGCGGCACTGTCCTGATGGCCAGCGCTGAGGGCGAGGGCACCGTGACCATCGCCTTCGCCAGCCGTGACGCCATCGCCAGCACCACCGTTGCCACCGTCACCTTCACCTATGAGGAGCCGGAGGCCGGGAGCGAGGATATCAGCACCGAACTCGCCCTGACGGTCAAGGAGGACGGCAGCAGCGCGGAGGTATCCGACCCGACCACCGTTTCGGTCACCCTGCCCGCCCCCGAGCCCACCGAGCCCGAGCCCGAGCAGCCCGGCCCCGGCACCGGCGGCACCACCACGCCTACGACTCCTACCACGCCCACCACACCCACCGAGCCGGATGAGCCCGGCGGAGATGTGGACATCGAAGATCCCGATGTGCCTCTGGCCGGCCTGATCCCGGAGATGTTCGATGATCTGGTCCCCGGCGCCTGGTACTATGACGACGTGGCCGCGATGATCAGGAATGGCTTCATGAACGGCGTTGGCGACACCCGGTTCGCTCCGGATTCGAAGCTGACCCGCGGCATGGCCGCTACCATCATCCACAGGACCCAGGGCGAGCCCAAGGACATGCCGGTTTCCGCCTTTACGGATGTGAAGCGCGATGACTACTTCGCCAAGGCCGTGGATTGGGCCGCCTCCGTTCGCGTCGTCAAGGGCGTCAGCGACACCAAGTTTGAGCCCAACCGCAACGTCACCCGCGCGGAGTTTGTGACCATGCTGTGGCGTCTGGCCCAGAACCTGGGCTATGACGTGCGCACCGACGGCACCGTGATCCCCGAGACCTTCGTGGATCGGGATCAGGTCCCGTCCTGGGCCTTGGAGGCCGTCTGCTGGGCCTATCGCGAGGGCATCCTCACCGGCAAGGGCGACCTCATCGATCCCAACGGGGACACCTCCCGTGCCGAGGCCTGCGCCATGTTCGTCCGCTTTATGGACCTGGCTCCCGATAAGGACACCAAGACCGCGTGACCATGCGCCG
This sequence comes from uncultured Oscillospiraceae bacterium, assembly GCA_947630785.1. Lineage (GTDB taxonomy): Bacteria > Bacillota > Clostridia > Oscillospirales > Oscillospiraceae > Enterenecus. Next base: position 74,126 of record CANRIW010000001.1, read on the forward strand.
CTGAATGCGGAGATCGTCAAACGAAAACTGAGCTCGTCTCAGGATGCAAAAAGCCCCCGCCGGAGCGATCCGGCGGGGGCTTTTAACATATTCAGGACTTAAATTACTTGTGGTCCACGCTGTACATGTGCTCGATGAGGTCCAGCACCTTGTGGGAGTAGCCCATCTCGTTATCGTACCAGGAGACGACCTTCACGAAGGTGTCGGTCAGGTACACGCCGGCCTCGGCGTCGAAGATGGAGGTGCGGGGGTCGCCCAGGAAGTCGCTGGAGACGACGGCCTCGTCGGTGTAGCCCAGAACGCCCTTCAGCTCGCCCTCGGAGGCGGCCTTCATGGCGGCGCAGATGTCAGCCTTGGTGGCGGGCTTCTCCAGGTTGACGGTCAGGTCGACCACGGACACGTCCAGGGTGGGGACGCGCATGGAGATGCCGGTCAGCTTGCCGTTGAGGGAGGGGATGACCTTGCCCACGGCCTTGGCGGCGCCGGTGGAGGAGGGGATGATGTTGCCGGAGGCAGCGCGGCCGCCGCGCCAATCCTTCACGGACACGCCGTCAACGGTCTTCTGGGTGGCGGTGGTGGAGTGGACGGTGGTCATCAGGCCTTCCTTGATGCCGAAGTTGTCGTTCAGCACCTTGGCGATGGGGGCCAGGCAGTTGGTGGTGCAGGAGGCGTTGGACACGAAGGTCATGTCGGGGGTGTACTTGTCCAGGTTGACGCCGCAGACGAACATGGGGGTATCGTCCTTGGAGGGGGCGGACATGACGACCTTCTTAGCGCCGGCGTCGATGTGGGCCTGGGCCTTCTCCTTGGTCAGGAACAGGCCGGTGGACTCGACCACGTACTCAGCGCCCAGCTCGCCCCAGGGGATCTCGGCGGGGTTCTTCTTGGCGTAGACGGGGATGGTCTTGCCGTTGACCACGATGCCCTGCTCGTTGGAGGAGACCTCAGCCTTGAACTGGCCGTGCATGGTGTCATACTTCAGCATATAGGCCAGATAATCGGGGGCGCACAGATCGTTGATGCCCACGATGTCGATGTCGGGATGGCCGATGCTGGCGCGGAAAACCATGCGGCCGATACGACCGAAACCGTTGATGCCTACTTTGATGCTCATTGGTATCACTCCTAAAATAATAATGATTGGAAGCGCGCAGTGTTATTATAGCGCATTTACAGGGCCTTGGGAAGAGGGTATTGTGAAAAAATTTTCAAACTTTTCGCCGGCATTTCCAGTTTTTTTGCCGGAAATACTCCTCCCGCGCCGTCAGTGGGCGTTCTCGTCGATGAATTTGGGCTCCAGCTTGGAGTAGGCGATCTTCTGGGCGCTGTACAGGGAGAATTTACCGCTGAGCAGATAGCTCACCGCGCAGGCCAGGCCGAAGTACAGAACGTTGGCTCCCCCGAACAGCTCCAGGCTCAGCAGCAGGGAGGCCATGGGGCAGTTGACCACTCCGCAGAACACGGCGATCATGGACAGAGCCGCCCCGAACACCGGGTCCAGCCCCAGCAGAGGGGACACCGCCGCGCCGAAGGTGGCCCCCACGAAGAAGGTGGGGACGATTTCGCCGCCCCGGTAGCCCGCGCCGAGGGTGACGGCGGTGAACAGCATCTTCAGGGCAAAGGCCCAGGGCACCGCCTGGCCCGCCTCCAGGGCCAGCATGATGGTGCGGGTGCCCGCGCCGTTGTAGTCGCCGCTGCCCTCGATCACCGTCATCAGGATGACCAGCGCGCCGCCCACCACGATGCGGACGTACTGGTTGGGCAGGTATTTCTGATACAGATGGGCGGTCCTGTGCATGAGCACGCAGAACACGATGGACAGCACCGCCGCCAGCACCGCCAGGGCCCCAACCTGGAACATCACCGGGAAGCACAGCGCGGGCCCCGGGGTGAGGGCGGGGAACTCCTCCGCCTCCACGCCGACGAGCTGGGTGACCCGGAGGGCGGTCAGTGCCGACACCATGCAGGGGAACAGGGCGGAGTACTGGAAGATGCCCACGCTGACCACCTCCAGGGCAAAGACGGCGGCGGCCAGGGGGGTGCCGAACAGGGCGGCGAACAGCCCCGCCATGCCGCACTGGATGATGGTCTTGAAGCTGTTTTCCTTCAGGTGGAACAGCCGCCCGATGCCGGAGGCCAGCGCTCCGCCGATCTGGAGGGCGGCCCCCTCCCGGCCGGCGGAGCCGCCGCACAGATGGGTGAGGGCGGAGGCGATGAAGATCAGGGGGGCCAGCCGCAGGAGGGGCCTGTCCTCCCCGCGGACGGAGGCGATGATCTGGTTGGTGCCGCTGTCGTTCTCCATGCCGGCGGCCCGGTAGAGGAACACGATGGCCAGGCCCGCCGCGGGCAGCAGAAACACCAGCCAGCCGTGGGCCGCTCTGAGATCGGTGACGGCGGTGATGGAGACGCTGAACGCCGCCCCCACCAATCCGCAGACCCCACCGACCACCAGGGCCAGCCCCAGCCATTTCACCAGGGTCACGATGGACGCCCAGGCGGACTTGGCCGCCGGGCCGAACCGATGCTCCACGGTGACGCCCCCTTCCGAAAAATCATTGCCCCTATTGTAATCTATCAGGCGGGATTTCGCAAGGGAGAAAACAGGGCGGGAGAGCCGTCCGCCTGAAAAAACAAAAAAAGCAAGGGAAACCCCTTGACATTGGATTTTTCCTTTGCTATACTACTAAAGCCGCTTTGAATGGGTGTGGTGCGTCCACAGGCAAGAGGGAGTTCTCCCCGCCCCCGACAGCGAGCCCGTAATAAAGGAAAGGCAGGTGCAAGCAATGCACGCAATCATCGAGACCGGCGGCAAGCAGTACAAGGTGACCGAGGGCGATGTCCTCTACATCGAGAAGCTGAACGCCGAGGCCGGCGAGACCGTCACCTTCGACAAGGTCCTGGCCGTCATCGACGGCGACAAGGCCACCTTCGGGGCCCCCACCGTGGCCGGCGCCTCCGTGGCCGCCAACGTGGTCAAGAACGGCAAGGGCAAGAAGATCCTGGTGTTCAAGTACAAGCCCAAGAAGAACTACCGCCGGCGTCAGGGCCATCGTCAGCCCTACACCAAGGTGGAGATCACCGCGGTCAAGGCGTAAGAGAGCCATGACCACCGTCACGTTCCACCGGGCGGACCGCAGGCTGGACGGCTTTGCCATCCACGGCCACAGCGGCTACGCCGAGGCGGGCAGCGACATCGTCTGCGCCGCCGTCTCCGCCGCGGCGGGGCTGGTGGAGTGTACCGTCAACGAGGTGCTGGGTCTGGGCGCGGCCGTGAAGCTCCGCCCCAAGACCGCCGGCATTTCGCTGAAGCTCCCCTCCGGGCTGAGCCAGACCAATGAGCACACCTGCCAGAACCTGCTGACAGGCATGATGGTCTACCTCCAGTCCATGGCGGAGGAATATCCCGACAATCTCATCGTCCTGCTGGACGATGACGACGAGGACGCATGAGCCTCGACAACCTTTGACAGAAAGGACGGAAAGCGACATGAAGATCAGCATCCAGTTCTTCGCCCACAAAAAGGGCGGCGGCTCCACCAAGAACGGCCGCGATTCCAAGGCCAAGCGCCTGGGCGTCAAGCGGGGCGACGGACAGTTCGTGCTGGCCGGCAACATCTTGGTCCGGCAGCGCGGCAGCCACATCCACGCCGGCACCAACGTGGGCATGGGCAGCGACGACACCCTGTTCGCCCTGAAAGACGGCCACGTGAAGTTCGAGCGGATGGGCAAGGACCGCAAGAAGGTCTCCATCGTGGAGATCGCGCAGTAAGCACGAAGCAGAAACGTCCCGGACAGACCCTGTCCGGGACGCTTTTTTGGGAAAGATACCCCTCATAAGGAGGTAACGCTATGGCCAACCAATTCATCGACACCGCCCACATCACCGTCCGGGCCGGGAACGGCGGCGGGGGCGCGGTGTCCTTCCACCGGGAGAAATACGTGGCCGCCGGCGGGCCCGACGGCGGCGACGGCGGCCGGGGGGGCGACGTGGTCCTGCGGGTGGACCCCCATATGTCCACCCTGATGGACTTCCGCTACAAGCGGAAATACGTGGCCGAGAACGGCAGGGACGGCTCCGGCAAGCGCTGCTCCGGCAAAGACGGGGCCGATCTGGTCATCCGGGTCCCCCGGGGGACGGTGGTCCGGGACCTGGAGACCCGGGAAATCATCTGCGATATGTCCGGCGGGGAGGACTTCGTGCTGGCAAGGGGAGGCAACGGCGGCTGGGGCAACCAGCACTTCGCTACCCCCACCCGGCAGGTGCCCCGGTTTGCCAAGGCGGGGCTTCCCGGCCAGGCGCGGGAGGTCCTGCTGGAGCTGAAGCTGCTAGCCGACGTGGGGCTGGTGGGCTTCCCCAACGTGGGCAAGTCCACCCTTCTCAGCGTAGTCACCCGGGCCCAGCCCAAGATCGCCAACTACCACTTCACCACCCTGTTCCCCAACCTGGGGGTGGTGCCCATGGAGGAGGGCCGCTCCTTCGTGCTGGCGGACATCCCCGGCATCATCGAGGGGGCCGCCGCCGGCGCGGGCCTGGGCCACGATTTCCTGCGGCACATCGACCGTTGCCGTCTGCTCATCCACGTGGTGGACGTGTCCGGCAGCGAGGGCCGGGACCCGGTGGCCGACTTCGACGCCATCTGCGCCGAGCTGGAGCAGTGGTCCCCGGAGCTGGCCAGCCGCCGGATGATCGTGGCGGCCAACAAGGCGGACATCATGGAGGACCCCTCCCTGCTGGAGCGGCTGCGGGAACACGTTGAAGCCAGGGGCTGCCCGGTGTACGTCATCTCCGCCGCCGCCCACCAGGGGACGAAGGAGCTGATGTACGCCGCTGCAGCTGAGCTGGACAAGCTGCCGCCGGTGATCACCTACGAGCCCACCTATGTGGAGCGGCCCCCGGAGGTGGACACCTCCGCGCCTCTGGAGATCACCCGGGACGACGACGGCACCTGGCTGGTGGACGGGCCCTGGCTGCGGCAGCTCATGGCCAACGTGAACTTCGGCGACTACGAGAGCCGCAACTGGTTCGACCGGAAGCTCCGGGAGGCCGGGGTGTTCCGGCAGATGGAGGACATGGGCGTTCGGGACGGGGACAACGTGTGCCTCTACAACCTGGAGTTCGAATATCAGCGCTGAGCGCGGCCCGCATTTGGAGGGAAAACGATGTTTTTGGAGACAGAGCGGCTGATCTTGCGAAAATTTGAGGAGAGCGACCTTCCGGACTTCTGCGAGCTGGTGATGGACGACGAGCTGAACCGGATGATGGGGAACTGGCCGGTGGACAGCGAGGAGAAGGCCAAAGAGCTGCTGGACTGGTTCCTCCACGGGGAGAAATGGGCCTATGCCATCGTACTCAAAGAGACCGGGAAACTGATCGGCGATCTCACTATCTACGAGGAACCCCCGGAGGAGGTCAAAAACGCGCCGGAGACCGCGGGGGAAACGGGGCGGGCGCTGTCCTTCTCCATCTCCCGGCAGTACCGCCGCCGGGGGCTGATGGAGGAGGCGGTGCGGGCCGTCGCCGGCCGGCTGTTCGCGGAGGGGGCGGACTATGTCAACGACGGATATTTTGACTTCAACCTCCCCTCCCGGGCGTTCCACCGAAAGCTGGGCTTTGTGCCCCTGTGCGAGAGCCGTGTCCCGGCGGAGGACGGCGGGGAGCTGACCGGGATCGAGACGGCTTTGTGGAAAAAAGACTGGAAAGAGTAAAAGCAGGCCCCGTCGGGTTTTCCCCGGCGGGGCCTGTCCATGCTTTTTTACTCGATGCGGTAGTCCTTGCCGAACTGCAGGTCCTCAAAGCGCTTGGTGGCCTCCTCGTCCAGCTCAGGCAGGTCGCTGTCGTCGTACTCGGGCTCCTCTTCCACCTGGACGGGGGTCTCCTCCTCAGCCGGGGCGGCCTTTTCTTCCTCCTCCTCATCGGCGTAGAGGGCGGAGACAGACGCCTCGATCTCAGCGCTGGGGTCGTCCTTGGGGGTGGGAGGCGGCGGGGGGACCAGCTGGTCCAGGGTGTTGAGGAACTCGCCCTGGCGCCGGTGCATATCGTTGAGCTTTTCCACATACTCGGCGGTGGCGGCCCTGGCCTGCTCCAGCCGGTACTCCTCGGCGGCGATCTGGTCCCGCAGCTCGCTCACCCGCTGGGCGGCGGCCTTTTCGGCCTCCCCCACCAGCTGCTTTTTCTTCTCCTCGGCCTCGTTCACCAGGTCGTCGGCCATCCTTTGGGCTGCCAGCAGGGTCTTGCGCATGGCGTCGTCGGTGGCGCGGTACTCCTCGATGGTGTCGGACAGCACCTTGAGTTTGTTTTTCAGGATGGCGTTGTCGTTATAGAGGGCGGTGTAGTCCTCGGTCAGGGTGTCCAGGAATTCATCCACCATGGACATATTGTAGCCGCCAAAGCTCGCACGGGTAAAGGAGCGGCTGGCGACCTCCTGCGGCGTCAACATTGGTCAGTCCCCCCCGCGTCAAAAGTACAAGCCGTTGTTTTCCAGCTCGTCGATGAGATCGCCCAGGATCTCCACATTGTAGGGGGTGATGATGTAGGTGTTCAGGGCGACCTTCTTGATGGTGCCCTCGTTGGCGTAGGCCACGCCGGAGAGGAAGTCGATGAGGCGGCGGGCGATGTTTTTGTCGGTGCTCTCCAGGTTGAGGACCACGGTGCGCTTGTCCCGCAGATGGTCGGCGATCTCGGAGGCGTTCTCGAACCGCTCGGGCTTCACCAGCACCACCTGGAGCTGGGTGGTGGTGTGGATGTTGACCACCTTATTGCTCCGCCGGTCGTTGTCCCGCGCGGTCTCCTTGGGGGTGTTGGTCACGGGGGCGAAATCCTCCTCGTAGGTGTCCTCGGGTTCGTCCTCATAGGGGCGGGCCAGCCGCTTCAGCTCATCGATGAAACTCATAAGACAGATCTCCCTTCAAAGATTATTCGGTACCGGGCAGGGGCGGACGGGGTCCGAACAGGGCGGTGCCCACCCGGATGTGGGTGGCCCCGGCTTTGATGGCGTCGGGGTAGTCGTCGCTCATGCCCATGGATAGAGTCCCGTATTCTGTCTTATTATCGCTTATTTGGCTTCTTATGTCAACAGCTAAATGGTGCAAATTTTCAAAAAATCTGAAATTTGCCCCTAAATATTGTGCCCGCGGTGGAATGCACATGAGCCCGCGAAGGTTTACATGTGTCATATTCGCCGCCAAAGCGGCCATTTGAGGGACCTCCTGCGGCAAAAAGCCCGATTTGCTCTCCTCTCCGGCCAGGTTGACCTCCAGCAGGATATCCTGGACGATGCCCAGCTTGTCTGCCTGCCGGTCGATGGCCCGCAGCAATTTTTCCGAGGACGCAGAGTGGATCAGATCCACTTTGCCCACCACGTATTTTACCTTGTTGGTCTGCAAATGGCCGATAAAATGGAGGGCGGCGCCGGCGTAGGCGCCCTCCGCCAGGTGGGCGGTGAGCTCCTGCACCCGGTTCTCGCCGCAGACCGTGATCCCGGCGGCGATGGCCGCCCGGATGGTATCGCCGGTCTGGGTCTTGGTGGCCGCCACCAGGGTGATCTCAGAGGGATCCCGCCCGGCGGCGCGGGCGGCGGCCGCGATATTGGCCTTCACCTTTGCGATGTTTTCCGCGAGAGCGGCCATCTCAGCGCACCACCTTTCCGTCGAACAGGCCGGCCGTGGTCAGGATCAGTTCGTCCCCCGGACGGAGGCGGTCCCGGGCGTTTTCATCCGCCGGACGGACCAGATAGTAGGTGTCGGCGGTATAGACCACCTCCACCTCCTGCCGCTCCGCCTGGGAGCTGACCAGAGTGTAGACAAAGTAATGGTTGACCTCTTTGGCGCCGGTGACATTCCCCTCCTCGTCGGTTACGTCCTCCGTCACGGTTTCGACGTCCAGAGCCCGCCGGGGGATGCGGATGCCCTCAAGCTCGTCCAGAATCACGTCCACCGTCTGCACCCGGAGCAGAGTGGTGTCGGCCAGGTCGGACCGGGCGGAAAAAATGGCCAGCGTCTGGTCGTCTCCCACTTCCAGCCGGTCCAGGGTCATGGTGACCGATCCGTACCAGCCGTCAGAAAAGGAGAGCGCGTAGCGCCTGCCCTCCGCCAGACCGGGGTTGCCGCCGGGCAGCAGGGCGGCAAAATACCAGGTGGAGCCGGTGATGAGCTTGCCGGCGGCGGAGGGGTCCCCGGAGCGCTGGTCGTCCAGCAGGCCGGCCAGCTGTTCGGCGGTGAGTTCGTCCAGCATATCGGGGGTGACGGCGCTCTCCCAGCCGTCGGTCTCGCCGGAGAACACGCCGGGGAAGGGGGCGTACACTGTCTGCGACACCTGGCCCATGGAGCGGTTCAGCTCCGCCAGTTGGGACCGCTTGTCCGCGATGAGCTGGTTCAGCTCGCCGGCGGCGCTGTCCTCAAAAAGGAGGGCCCGGCGGAACACGGAGGTGCGCAGGGACAGGGCGGTGCTGTCCATAGCGGACAGATCGCGGCCGGCGGCCAGGGAGCGGAGCTCCACCACCGCGTCCACGATCTGGTCGTCCAGGGCGGCGGCGTCCGCCGTGCCGGAGGCCCCCGCGTTGAGCGCGTATTCCAACTGCGCGATCTCCGACTCCAGGGAGCGGATGGACTGGCGGATGTTCAGCGCGGAGGGGTCGCTGTAAAAGAGGGCCACCGCGTCCCCCGCCGCGGCCTTCTCGCCCTCGGCCAGGATCAGATCCAGGTAACCGCTGCCGCCGGGCAGGACGGACTCCCTGCGCACCACGACGCCCCGGCTCTCCACCCCCACCCGCTGGGTATAGGAGTAGGCGGTGGTGGTGACCAGGTCGGTCCGCCAGGCCTGGAAGATGTACACGGCCATATAGGCCAATACGCCGATGCACAGCACGGCGACCAGCACTTTTTGGGTCAGCTTGCTCTCTTTCATGGGGGGTGATCAGACCTTTCCGCGGGTTCTCTCTATAGAAGAGCCGTCAATCCTCGCCGATGGCCAGGGGGTGCTCCGGGGTGATGGTGGAGATGGCGTGCTTGTAGATGACCTGCTGTTTGCCTTCGGATACCACCACTACCACGTAGGGGTCGAAGGCGGTGATGACGCCCCGGAGCTGGTAGCCGTTCATCAAAAACACGGTGACACGGGCGGCCGTCCGGCGGGCGGAGGACAAGAAGGCGTCCTGGATGTTGGGCTGTCTGCTGACAGCGACGGTGGAAAGACTCATTTTTTACGCACTCCTTTTCTTTATAGCCGGTCGGGGCCGGCCTGAGTGCGTCTATTGTAAACCGCAGTCGGCGGCGAGTTTCGTCGAAAAAGCGAGGGCGGATGAAAAATCTGGAATTTTATCCCACAGATACCAGTGGGTGTCCCGGTTCCGCCTGAACCAGGTGAGCTGCCGCTTGGCGTACTGCCGGGAGCGGAGCTTGACCTCCTCCGCCCCCTGGTCCACGGGCCGGCCCTCCAGGATGGCGGCGGCCATCTCCTTGTAGCCGATGGCCTGCATGGCGGTGCAGTCCGGCGGCACGCCGTCGGCCAGCAGCCGGCAGACCTCCGCCTCCAGGCCCCGGTCCATCATCTCGTCCACCCGGCGGTCGATGCGCTCCCACAGGTCCGCCCGGTCCTTGAAATTCAGCGCGATGGTCAGGGGGGCATAACGGTTCGGGATCTGCCGGCTCTCCTCGTCGTGCCGGGTGATGGTCCTGCCGGTGGACAGATATACCTCCAGCGCCCGGATGACGCGCTTCTCGTCGTTGGGGTGGATGCGCGCCGCCGCCTCCGGGTCCACCGCCGCCAGTTCTTCCCGCAGGGCGGGGAGACCCTCGGCCTTCACCCGTGCCTGTAATTCCTCCCGGAGGCCGGACGCGGCCTCGAAGGGGGCGAACTGCCGCCCGGCGATGAGATGGTCGATGTAGAGGCCGGTGCCCCCGGCGATGACGGGCAGCTTTCCACGGGCGAGGATATTGTCCACGATGGGGACGGCCTCCGCCACGTACCGGGCTACGGAATAATTCTCCTCCGGGTCGGCCACGTCGATCATGTGGTGAGGGACGCCCCCCATCTCCTCCGCCGTGGGCTTGGCGGTGCCGATGTCCATCCGGCGGTAGATCTGCATGGAGTCGGCGGACACCACCTCGCCGTTCAAGTGTTGGGCCAGGGCCACGGCCAGGGCGGTCTTGCCGGAGGCGGTGGGGCCGCAGACGACCAATACGTTCGGTTTCACGGCCTCACCTCCCGGATGGCGATATCATTACAGGTTACATAATAGCACAACCCCGGCCCGGTTTCAACGGCAAAATCGCGGCGAAAAAAGGGGAACGAAACCTGAATGCCGCACTTGCGCCGGGCGGCTTGATTTGGTATAATATCCTGTCATCATGTGGCCCGGCGAGCGGGCCGCCGCCCCGAGGCCGGCGAAAGGGCCCCGCCGTCCGCCCGTTGGACGGTGAGAAAGGAAGATACTGTTTTTATGAATTTCCGCGAGCTGGGGCTCAACGCCCCCATTCTGCGTGCCCTCACCCAGGCGGGCTACACCGAGCCCACCCCCATCCAGGCCCAGGCCATCCCCCCGGCCCTGGCGGGGCGGGACGTGCTGGGCTGTGCCCAGACCGGCACCGGCAAGACCTGCGCCTTCGCCGCCCCCATCCTCCAGCGGCTGGACGGGGCCCATCCCAGGCCCAGGGTCATCCGGGCCCTGATCCTCACTCCCACCCGGGAGCTGGCCATCCAGATCCAGGACTCGTTTTTGGCCTACGGGCGCAATCTGTCCCTCAAGTCCGCCGTCATCTTCGGCGGGGTGGGCCAGCAGCCCCAGGTGGACGCCATCCGCGCGGGGCTGGACATCCTGGTGGCCACGCCGGGGCGGCTGCTGGACCTCCAGGGCCAAAACCTGCTGGATCTGTCCCACATCGAGATCTTCGTGCTGGACGAGGCCGACCGGATGCTGGACATGGGCTTCATCCACGACGTGAAGCGGGTGCTGAAGTTGCTGCCGGCGAAAAAGCAGACCATGCTGTTCTCCGCCACCATGCCCCCGGAGGTGATGGGCCTGGTGAACGGCCTGCTGCATGATTACGTCCGGGTGGCGGTGGACCCGGTGTCCTCCCCGGTGGAGGCCATCGAGCAGTCCCTGTACTACGTGGACAAGGCCAACAAGACCAGGCTGCTGGCCCATCTGATGAACGAGAAGCACATCCCCTCCGCCCTGGTGTTCTCCCGCACCAAGCACGGGGCCAACCGCATCGCGGGGGATCTGGTCAAGCGGGGCATCTCCGCCGCCGCCATCCACGGCAACAAGAGCCAGACCGCCCGGGTCCAGGCCCTGTCCGACTTCAAGGCGGGCCGCATCCGGGTGCTGGTGGCCACCGACATCGCCGCCCGGGGCATCGACATCGAGGACCTGCCCTGCGTGTTCAACTACAACCTGCCCGACGTGCCCGAGACCTACGTCCACCGCATCGGCCGCACCGGCCGGGCGGGCAAGGGGGGCACCGCCATCGCCTTCTGCCAGTTCGACGAGAAGGACGAGCTGAAGGGTGTCGAAAAGCTGCTGGGCAAGGCCATCCCCGTGGTGGAGGACCACCCCTATCCCATGGAGAACTTCGACCCGCCCCAGAAGGACAAGCACGGCAAGATTGTCAATGCCGAGGACGCCGAGGCCAGGGCCGCCGCCAAGGAGCGCCGCCGGGAGCGGGACGCAGAGAACAAGGCCAGGGCGGAGGAGCGGAAGCAGGCCGCCGATCAGCCCGCCGCCGCGCCGGAGACCCCCGCCGAGGGGGAAGCCCCAGCCAAAAAGAAACGCCGCCGCAAGAAGAAGTCCGGCGAGACCGCCGCCCCGGAGCCGGAAAACGCGACAACTCAGCGTATCCCGGAGGCAAAACTCAACGCACAGCAATCGCAAGAACCGGAGGAAGAGCCTTGGATGCCCAAACTGCGCTTCGACCGGCCCCTGTCCGCCGGGGTGCGCCAGGGGCGGCTGGAGGACACCTTGCCGGCGGAGCCCTCCATGCCCGCTGCCGACTTTTACAAGCCCAACCCCCTGGACTCCGACGTGATCATGGACGCCACGGCCCGGCTGCTGGCCCCCCGGAAGCCCCTGCCCGGCCAGTCCCGCCCCCAGCAGCCCCAACGGGAGCGGGGGGAGCGGGCCACCCCCAAGAGCGCCAGAGAGGAGCGGCGGCAGTCCGACCGGGACAAACAGCGGGAGGAGCGGCGGCAGGCCGCCCAGACCGGGAAAAAGCGCCGCCGTCACAGCCGCAAATCCGGCGGAGAGGCCCGCCCCGCCGCCGGACAGAAGGACTCCACCCAGCAAAAAAGCCTCATGCGGCCCTACTATCTGAGCGATGACCACAAATAACTACAGCGGAAGGCGGCGGGCCCGCTTCCCCCTGGGGCTCCGGGTCCTGCGGGCGGTCCTCATCCTGGCCGCCGTCGCCGCCCTGGGCGCGGCGTGGTTCCACTGGCAGTGCTGGGGGCTCATGACCACCCGGGCGGAGCTGACCTTGGACCGCCTGCCGGCGGGGTTCGACGGCTTTAAGATCGTCCACCTGTCCGACCTCCACGGCCACCAGTACGGGGAGGGGAACGCCGATCTGCTGGCGCGTGTGGCGGCGGAGGAGCCGGACATCATTGTCATGACCGGGGACTTCATTGACCGGGCGGAGCAGTTGGAGATGATCCCTGCCCTGGCGGACGGGCTGGTTGCCATCGCCCCCACCTATTACGTCACCGGCAACCACGAGTGGGCCACCGGCACCAACACGGTGCGGGAGCTGAAGCCCCTGCTGAAGGACCACGGGGTGACGGTGCTCACCAACCGGTATGAGATCTTGGAGCGGAACGGGGACCAACTGGTGCTGGCCGGGGTGGACGACCCCAACGGCTTCGGCGACCAGAAGACCCCGGAGGCGCTGGCGGAGGAGATCGGAGCGGAAAAGCCGGGGCTGTACACCGTCCTGCTGGCCCACCGCAACACCGAGTTCGACCGCTACGCCGCCGCCGGATACGATCTGGTGCTGTCCGGCCACGGCCACGGCGGCATCGTCCGCCTGCCCTTTACCGACGGGCTGGTGGGTGCCAACCGGAAATTCTTCCCCACCCGCATGGCGGGGCTGTATACGGAGGGGGACAGCGCCCTCTACGTGTCCCGGGGCCTGGGGAACAACACCACCCCCGTCCACGGCTTCCGGCTGTTCAACCGGCCGGAGGTGGTGTCGCTGACCCTCCGGGCGGGATAAAAAAGAAGGTTCCTTATGGATTTTGACGCGGGACAATTCGATATCGCCGTCATCGGCGCGGGCCACGCGGGCATCGAGGCCGCCCTGGCCGCCGCCCGGCTGGGGATGAGGACCCTGTGCTTTACCGTGAATCTGGACGCGGTGGGCAATATGCCCTGCAACCCGGCCATCGGCGGCACCGGCAAGGGCCAGCTGGTCCGGGAGATCGACGCCCTGGGGGGCGAGATGGGCCGGGCCGCTGACAAGGCCTGCATCCAGTACCGGATGCTCAACCGGGGGAAGGGCCCCGCCGTGTGGTCCCTCCGGGCCCAGGCCGACCGCCGCCGGTACCAGGAGGTCATGAAGCACACCCTGGAGTTGCAGGAAAACCTGTGGGTGAAGCAGGCGGAGGTCACCGAGATCCTGACGGAGGACGGGCGCGTCTCCGCCGTCCGCACCGCCACCGGGGCCACCTATCAGGTCAAGGCCGCCATTATCGCCAGCGGCACCTATCTGGGGGGCCGCACCATCGTGGGGGAGGTCACCCGCACCTCCGGGCCCGACGGCATGGCCGCCGCCACCGCCCTCACCGGCTGCCTGGAGAGGCTGGGCCTGTCCCTCCGGCGGTTCAAGACGGGCACGCCCCCCCGCATCCACCGGCGAAGCGTGGACTTCTCCAAACTGGAGATGCAGGCGGGGGACCAGGACGCCTCCCCCTTCTCCTATTCTACTGATATTTCCCCGGAAAACCGGGCGGTGTGCTGGCTCACCTGGACCAATGAGGCCACCCATCAGGTGATCCGGGACAATCTGGACCGCTCGCCCCTGTTCTCCGGGGTCATCGAGGGGGTGGGCCCGCGCTATTGCCCCTCCATCGAGGACAAGGTGGTCCGCTTCCCGGACAAGCCCCGGCACCAGCTTTTTCTGGAGCCCATGGGCCTGAACACCGAGGAGCTCTATTTGCAGGGCTTTTCCTCCTCCCTGCCGGAGGAGGTGCAGCTGCAAATGCTCCACACCATTCCCGGCCTGGAGCGGGCCGAGATGACCCGGGCGGCCTACGCCATCGAGTACGACTGCGTGGACCCCACCGAGCTTCTGCCCACATTGGAGTGCAAGAAGGTGGCCGGCCTCTACGGGGCGGGTCAGTTCAACGGCTCCTCCGGCTACGAGGAGGCCGCCGCCCAGGGCCTGGTGGCGGGGGTCAACGCCGCCCTGAAGCTCAAAGGCGAGCCGCCGCTGATTTTGACCCGCATGGACGGGTATATCGGGGTGCTCATCGACGACCTGGTGACGAAAGGGACCAACGAGCCCTACCGGGTGATGACCTCCCGCACCGAATACCGGCTCCTCCACCGGCACGACAACGCTGATAAGCGGCTCTGTGCCATCGGCCGCCGGGTGGGGCTGGTGAGCGGGGAGCGGCTGGCTCAGGTTGAGGAAAAATACGCCGCCGTGGACCGGGAGATCAAACGGCTGGAACACACCGGCGCGCCCCCCTCCCCGGAGCTGGACGGGTTTCTGGCGGAGCGGGGCGAGCCCCCCTGCCCCCACGGGGCAAGGCTCATCGACCTGCTGCGGCGGCCCCGGCTGGGGTACGCGGAGCTGGCCCCCTTCGATTCGGATCGACCCGCCCTCTCCCGGGAGATCGCGGAGCAAGTTGAGATTTCCGTGAAGTACGAGGGGTACATCCAGCGCCAGACCCGGCAGGTGGAGGAGATGAAGCGGCTGGAGGCCCGGCCTCTGCCGGCGGACATCGACTACCTGTCCATCCGGGGCCTGCGGCTGGAGGCCCGGCAGAAGCTGGACAAGATCAGGCCGCTGAACATCGGCCAGGCGGGCCGCATCTCCGGGGTGTCCCCGGCGGACGTGGCCGCGCTGATGATCTGGCTGGAGAAATAGAGAATTGAGGGTGTTACCATGAGAAAATGGCTGGCCATCCTGGCCTGTAAGGTCCTGCGGTTCGTGGGCGGGCTCATCGGCAGAGGGAGCTCCCTGCCGGGACAGATCGCCTTGCGCCTGTGCCCCGACGTGCTGGGCCGGCTGGAGCTGCCCCCCTATGTCATCGCCGTCACCGGCTCCAACGGCAAGACCTCCACGGTGGAGATGATCGCGTCCATCCTCACCGCCGCCGGGAAACGGGTGATTTACAACAAGGAGGGCTCCAACCAGATCGAGGGGGTGACCACCCTCCTGCTCACCAATGCCTCTATGGGCGGAAAGGTGAGGGGGGACGTGCTGCTGCTGGAGAGCGACGAGCGATACGCAAAATACACCTTCAAGTGGTTCCATCCCACCCACTTCGTCATCACCAACCTGTACCGGGATCAGCTCACCCGCAACGGCCACCCGGAGTGGGTGTACGCCGCCATCGAGCCCGCCCTGCACCCGGACACCACCCTGGTCCTCAACGCCGACGACCCCCTGGTGTCCCGGTTCGCCGTGGGCCGGGACCCGGCCAGGGTCAAGTGGTTCGGCCTGGACGAGTGCTCCGTCAGCACGAAGGAGCACCGGGGGATGTATCACGACGGGCTGCGCTGCCCGGTATGCTTCGGGCGGATGGAGTATTCCTGCTACCACTACGCCCACATCGGCCACTACCGCTGCACCCAGTGCGGCTATGAGCGCCACGCCGCCGATTTCACCGCCACGGCGGTGGACCTGGACAAGGGCGTGCTGACCATCGGCGGGAAGACCGAGATCAAGCTGGCCTTCAAATCCATCTACAACGTCTACAACATCCTGGCGGCCTGGTCGGCCTGTTCCCTGGCCGGGGTGGACGAGAACACCATGGCCGGGGTCATCAGCAACTATATCCTGAAAAACGGCCGGATGGTCACCTTCACTCTGGGGGAGCGGCGGGGCACCCTGCTCACCTCCAAGCACGAGAACTCGGTGGCCTACGACACCAACCTGGGCTATATCCGCAGCCAGAAAGAGGACTGCGTGGTGATGGTCATCGTGGACGCCATCAGCCGGAAGTATTTCACCGGGGAGACCAGCTGGCTGTGGGACATCGACTTCGACCTGCTGGACGCCCCCCACATCAAAGAGATCGTCCTGTGCGGCAAGTACGCCAACGATCTGGCCCTGCGGTTCGACTTCACCTCGGTGGACCCGGCCAAGGTGAAGGTCCGCTCCACCGTCCAGGAGGGCGTGGACCTGCTGCTGGGGGAGGGAAACGCCCCGCCCCAGTATGTGGTCACCTGCTTCTCTGACCGGGACAAACTGCTGGCCCACGCCAAAAAGGATTGAGGAGGTGTACCGCTGATGGAAATGAAACTGGTCCACCTGTACCCGGACGTGATGAGCCTCTACGGGGAGTACGCCAACATCGCCGTCCTCCGCCGCTGCCTGGAGGGGCTGGGCGCAGACGTGACGGTGGAGGAGATCGGCTTCGAGGACTCCACCGACTTCGCCTTCGCAGACTTCATCTATATGGGGGCCGGCACCGAGCGGGCCCAGAAATACGCGCTGGAAAAGCTGACCGCCCAGGCGGACGATCTGAAGGCGGCCATCGGCCGGGGAGTCCCCGTCCTGTTCACCGGGAACGCCATGGAGCTGCTGGGGAAGTCCGTCACCGACGCCAAGGGGAAAGTCTGGCCCTGCCTGGGCCTGGCGGACTACGCCACCGTGGAGACCGACAAACGGGACCCGGTGGATGTGGTCGCCCACAGCCCCCTGCTGGAGCGGCCGGCGGTGGGGTTCATGAACAAGTGCTCGGTGACCTCCGGTGTTGAAAAGCCCCTGTTCGACCGGCTGTCCCTGGGCTTCGGCAACGAGGCCAAGGGGGGCCCGGAGGGCTATGCCGAGGGAAGCGTCCTGGCCACCCACCTCACCGGGCCGGTGCTGGTGAAGAACCCGGAGCTGCTGGCGTTGGCGGTCAAACGCATCTTCGCCCTCAAGGGCCGGGAGGCCCCGGAGGTGGTCCCCGCCCTGCCCCACCAGGGGGAGGCGTACGAGGTGACACTGGCGGAGCTGTCCGCCCGGGCCAAGGGGTGAGCAGATGAAGTTGCTGCTGATCCGCCACGGCGACCCGGACTATGAGCATGACACACTCACCGAAAAGGGCCGCCGGGAGGCGGAGTATCTGGCGGAGCGGCTGTCCAGGCTGGACATCGCCGCCTTCTACACCTCGCCGCTGGGCCGGGCGAAGGACACCGCCGCCCCCACCCTGGCCCGCGTGGGCCGGCAGGCGGAGACGCTGGACTGGCTCCGGGAGTTCCACGCCCCGATTTTGCGGCTGGACGCGGGAGGCGAGCGCCGGGTCCCCTGGGACTGGCTGCCCCAGGACTGGACGGCGGTGGACGGCTTCTACTCGCCGGACCGGTGGTATCTGCACCCGGTCCTGGAGGAGGCCCATGTGAAGGAGGAGTACGACCGGGTGACCGGCGGCCTGGACGCCCTGCTGGCCCGCCACGGCTACGTCCGGGAGGGGCGGATCTACCGGGCGGAGCGGCCCAACCGGGACACCGTCGCCCTGTTCTGCCACTTCGGAGTGGAGACGGTGCTGCTGAGCCATCTGCTGGGGGTGTCCCCCATGCCGTTGCTCCATGGGCTCTGCGCGGCCCCGTCCTCGGTGACCACCGTGGTGACGGAGGAGCGTCGGCGGAGGATCGCCGCCTTCCGGGTGAGCGCCTTCGGGGACGTGTCCCATCTGTACATCCACGGTGAGCCGCCCGCCTTCTCCGCCCGGTTCTGCGAGACCTTTGACGACGAGACCGAGCGGCACGACTGATTTCAGGAGGAAAAAACCATGAGCGAACAGTGGCTGGAGGTCACCCTGCCCGTCCCGGCGGAGCAGATCGACGCCGTGTGCAACATCCTCACCGCCAACGGCATGACCGGCTTGGTGGTAGAGGAGGAGGGGGACTTCCTCCGCTTTTTGGAGCAGAACCGCCAATACTGGGACTATGTGGACGAGGAGCTGTCCGCCCGGATGAGGGGGGTCAGCCGGGTGAAGTTCTATGTCCCCGACAGCGAGGAGGGGCAGAGGCAGCTCCGGGCCTATCTGAAGGGCCTGGAGCGGTACGAGCCCCAGACCGTCTCCCTCCGGGAGGAGGACTGGGCCACCTCCTGGCAGAAGTACTATCAGCCCATCCCGGTGGGGCAGCGGGTCTACATCGTCCCGGAGTGGATGCGGAGCGAACCGGTCCCGGAGGGACGGGTGCCCCTGTATCTGAACCCCGGCCTCACCTTCGGCACCGGGTCCCACGCCACCACCCAGCTCTGCCTGGAGCTGCTGGAGGAGGCGGTGACGCCCGGCTGCGCCGTGCTGGACCTGGGCTGCGGCTCGGGCATCCTGGCCATCGCGGCGCTGAAGCTGGGGGCGGAGCGGGCCATCGGCGTGGACATCGACCCCAAGGCGGTGGACGTGGCCTATGAGAACGCCGCCATGAACGGCATTGGCCCGGACCGGCTCACCGTGCTGGCGGGGGACGTGCTCAGCGACCACGTACTGTCCGTCCGGCTGGGCCGGGGGCAGAACAAAGTGGTGCTGGCCAACATCGTGGCCGACGTGATCATCCCCCTGTCCGCCGTGGCGGGGCAGTTCCTGGCCCCCGGCGGGGTGTTCCTCTGCTCCGGCATCCTGGACGAGCGGGAGGCAGAGGTGCGGGCCGCCCTGGAGAAAAACGGCTTCACTATTACAAAGCGGCTGGAGCGGAAGGGCTGGGTGGCCCTCCGGTGTGAGCGGTAGGGGTAAAAAACCGTCCGTCCCGCCCGGAAATGTGCAAAAAAACGCCGCCGGCGCGGACACATCGGCGGTTTTTGTTGAGAAAAACGGTTGACAAACGGCCCTTTGGCGGATAATATAAGGTAGTTCAAAGGCTGTGAGCAGGACGAGTAGCCGATCCTCCTCCCCCCAGAGAGCCGCCCGTATGGTGCGAGGGCGGCGGGGCGGACCCGGTGAAGATCCCCTGTGAGCCGCGGACCCAACGCCGCAAGGCCAGTAGGCGCCGCCGTCCGCCCCCGTTACCGGGCAGTCGAGGGGCCGGAGGAAACTCCGGCAGCGAGAGTGGTACCGCAGAGGTTTGCGCCTTTGTCTCTCATGGAGGGACAGGGGCGCTTTTGATTTCAGCAGACCCGCCCGTAAGCCTTCCACCCGCAGGGGGGAAGGTGCCCCAGTGCGCACACTGGGGCGGATGAGGGGGCGGAGAGGACTGCGGCGCGTTGGCCTCGCCCGTCACCGCCTTCCCCGAGCCTCATCCGTCAGCCCTTCGGGCTGCCACCTTCCCCATAAATGGGGAAGGCTTATAGCGGAAGGTCATTGAGATCGTCAAACCACCATTCTATATAAACGGAGGGACCCACCATGGATTACAACCAGACCGTCCATCTGCCCAAGACGGACTTCCCCATGCGGGCCGGCCTGCCCAACCGGGAGCCGGGGATGCTGGAGAACTGGGAGAAGATGGACCTTTACCACGAGTTGTTGAAGAAGAACGAGGGCAAGCCCCTTTACGCTCTTCACGACGGCCCGCCCTTCTCCAACGGCAGCCTCCACATGGGCCACGCCCTGAACAAGTCCATCAAGGACTTCATGACCCGCTCCGCCGCCATGCGGGGGTACTATACCCCCTATATCCCTGGCTGGGACAACCACGGCATGCCCATCGAGAGCGCCATCATCAAGCAGAACAAGCTGAACCGGAAGGCCATGTCGGTCCCCGAGTTCCGCACCGCCTGCCACGAGTTCGCCCAGCACTATGTGGACGTGCAGCGGGAGGGCTTCAAGCGCATGGGCGTGCTGGGCGACTGGGACCACCCCTATCTCACCATGAACCCCTCCTTTGAGTCGGAGGAGGTCAAGGTGTTCGGGGCCATGTATCAGAAGGGCTACATCTACAAGGGATTGAAGCCCGTGTATTGGTGCCCCAACGACGAGACCGCCCTGGCCGAGGCCGAGATCGAGTACCAGGACGACCCCGTCACCACCGTCTACGTCAAGTTCCCCATGCACGACGACCTGGGCAAACTGGGCCACATCGACCACAGCAAGCTGTACTTCGTGATCTGGACGACGACGATTTGGACCCTGCCGGGCAACCTGGCCATCGCCCTCCACCCCCGGGACAGCTACGCCCTGGTGAAGAACAACGCCAACGGGGAGATCTATATCGTGGCCGAGGCCCTGGCCGACAAGGTGATGGCCGCCGGCGGCGTGACCGACTATGAGATCGTGGAGACCCACCCCGGCGCGTTCTTTGAGAACATGCTGGCCGACCACCCCTTCCTGCCCAAGACCTCCCGGCTACTGCTGGCCGAGTACGTCACCATGGACAGCGGCACCGGCTGCGTCCACACCGCCCCCGGCTTCGGCGCCGACGACTACCAGACCTGCCGCCGGTACAACATGGAGATGGTGGTGCCCGTGGACGACCGGGGCCGCCACACCGACTACGCCGGCAAGTACGCGGGCATGACCACCGATGAGTCCAACCCCGTCATCCTGGCGGACATGAAGGAGAGCGGCGCCCTGTTCGCCTCCGAGGACATCGTCCACTCCTATCCCCACTGCTGGCGCTGCAAGAAGCCCATCATCTTCCGGGCCACCCCCCAGTGGTTCTGCTCGGTGGACGCCTTCAAGGACGAGGCCTGCGCCGCCTGTGACGACGTGCGCTGGCTGCCTGCCTGGGGCATCGACCGGATGAAGTCCATGATCCGGGAGCGGGCCGACTGGTGCATCAGCCGCCAGCGCCGGTGGGGCCTGCCCATCCCCGTGTTCTACTGCTCTGACTGCGGCAAGCCCGTCTGCACCCCCGAGACCATCGAGGCCGTCTCCGTCCTGTTCGGCGAGAAGGGCTCCAACGCCTGGTATGAGATGGACGCCGCCGACATCCTGCCCGAGGGATATTCCTGCCCCTTCTGCGGCGGCAAGTCCTTCACCAAGGAGGAGGACACCCTGGACGGCTGGTTCGACTCCGGCTCCACCCACTTCGCCTCCATGAAGAAGGACCAGGGCTTCTGGCCCGCCACCGTCTATATGGAGGGCCTGGACCAGTACCGGGGCTGGTTCCAGTCCAGCCTGCTCACCGCCGTGGGCGCCCTGGGCCAGGGCGCGCCCTTCAAGGAGTGCGTCACCCACGGCTGGACCGTGGATGGCGAGGGCCGGGCCATGCACAAGTCCCTGGGCAACGGCGTGGACCCCGCCGAGGTGTTCAAGAAGTACGGGGCCGACCTGCTTCGGCTGTGGGCGGGCAGCGCCGACTATCACGTGGATATGCGCTGCTCCGATGCCATCTTCAAGCAGCTGTCCCAGACCTACCTGAAGTTCCGCAATACCGCCCGGTACTGCCTGGGCAACCTGAACGGCTTCGACCCCAATGACCTGGTGGCCCCCGAGGCCATGGTGGAGCTGGACCGCTGGGCCGTCACCCGGCTCAACGGCCTCATCGGGAAGTGCGAGGCGGCCTATCAGAACTACGAGTTCCACGCCATCTCCCACGCCGTCAACGACTTCTGCGTGGTGGATCTGTCCGCCTTCTATCTGGACATCATCAAGGACCGGTTGTACTGCGGGGACGAGGCGGGCCGCCGCTCCGCCCAAACCGCCCTGTGGATCATCCTGGACACCATGACCAAGATCTTCGCCCCCATCCTGGCCTTCACCTGCGACGAGATCTGGCTGGCCATGCCCCACCGGGAGGGCGACGACCCCCGGAACGTGGTGCTCAACCAGATGAACCAGCCCTTCACCGCTTACGACCTGGATGAGGATACCATGGACAAGTGGGGTCAGGCCATTGACCTGCGGAATCTGGTGCTCAAGACCCTGGAGGGCTCCCGCGCCAAGGGCCTGAAGAAGAACCAGGACGCGAAGATCGTCCTCACCTGGCTCGATTTGAAGGGCAATACCCTCTTTGCGGCCGGAGACGGCGGTACCTTGCTGCCCGGCTTCAGTGAGGAAGATCTGGCCGCGCTGTTCATCGTGTCTGAGGTGACAGCCAGGCGGGGCGAGACGCCCGGACTGAGTGTGGAAGCCTATCTGAGCGAGGCCCCCAAGTGCCCCCGGTGCTGGAACCACGACAAGAACATCGGCGCCCCCGGCCACCATGCCGAGCTGTGCGACCGGTGCGCCGCGGTGCTGGGCCTGTAAGACAAGTCAGCAAATAACCAACGAGGCCCCGCCGGGCGACCGGCGGGGCCTTATCGGGAGAGTGTGATCCCCATGTGGAAGAAATGCCTGGCCTTCGTCAAGGGGGACGTGGTGCTCACCGTGTCCGCCCTGCTGGCGGTGTTTTCCTGCTTCCTGACGCCACCGGACCGGGAGTACATCGGCTACCTCAACGCCCAGACCCTCATCGTGCTGTTCTGCTTCATGGCGGTGATGGCGGGGCTCAAGGAGATGGGCGCGTTCCAGCGGCTGGGGGAGGCCCTCCTCCGCGGGCTCAGCCGGGAGAGGACGCTGGCGGCGGTGCTGGTGGGGCTGTGCTTCTTCGGCAGCATGGTGGTCACCAACGACGTGGCCCTCATTACCTTCGTGCCCCTGGCGGTGCTGGTGCTGGATATGGCGGGCCGCCGTTCCTCCCTGTGCCTGACGGTGACCCTGATGACCATCGCCGCCAATCTGGGCTCCATCCTGACCCCCATCGGCAACCCACAGAATCTGTATCTGTTCGCCGTGTCCGGCATGTCCCTGGGGGCGTTTTTCGCCGCCATGGGGCCCTATTCCCTGTTGTCGGCGGCGCTGCTGGCCCTGGCGGTGTGGTTTGGGTACAAACCCGACCCCATCCAGATCGAGCTGGACGGCGGGGCCCCGTCCTTAAAGGGGTCCGAGCTGGCCTTTTACGCCGTGCTGTTCTGCCTGTGCCTGCTCACCGTGGCCAAGGTCCTGTCCTGCTGGGCGCTGCTGATTTTGGTGGTGCTGGCGGTGCTGCTGAAAAACCGCCGGCTGCTGCTCCAGGTGGATTACTCCCTGCTGCTCACCTTTGTGTTCCTGTTCATCTTCGTGGGGAACATGGGCCGGTTCGGGCCCTTCCGGGACCTGGTGCAGTCCCTGGTGGAGGGCCGGGAGCTGGTCACCGGCGTGGCCCTCAGCCAGATCATCAGCAACGTGCCGGCGGCCCTGCTGCTGTCCGGGTTCACCGACAAATGGACCGCCCTGCTGGCGGGGGTGAACATCGGCGGCCTGGGGACGCTCATCGCCTCCATGGCCAGCCTCATCTCCTACAAGCAGATCGCCCTCCGGGCCCCGGAGCGGAAGGGGCGGTATCTGGGTGTCTTCACCCTGTGGAACGTGGGGTTCCTGGCTGCGCTGCTGGCGCTGGCTTGGCTTCTCAGATCGATATGACCGTAAAATGATCCTGCCGGAGCGTATCAATGCGCAGAACAGCGGCCCGTCCGGAACACACCGTTCCGGACGGGCCGCTGTTTCTTCCTTGAAGGGCGGATCCTGACTTGGGGCAGATCAATCCTCGCCCTGCAGCGCGTCGTAGCCGATCTCGCCGGTGCGGACCTTGACTACCTGCTCCACGTCGTAGACGAAGAACTTGCCGTCGCCCACATGGCCGGTGTAGAGGGCCTTGCGGGCCGCGTCGATGACCGTCTGTACGGGCACCTTGCTGACGACCACTTCCACCTTCACCTTGGGCAGCAGCTTTACGCTGTCCAGCTTGACGCCGCGGTAGTAGGTGTCGTGGCCCTTCTGGGTGCCGTAGCCCAGGACCTGGGTCACCGTCATGCCGGTGACGCCGATGTCGTTCATGGCCTTCTTCAGGCCCTCCAGGCGCTCCTGGTTGAAGACCATGGAGACCTTGGTGAGCTTGGGCTCGCCGGGCTCCTTCGCCGCGGGGGCGGAGGCGGCGGGGATGGTCACCTGGGCCGGGGCGGGGGCGGAGGTCTCAGGGGCGATCTCGGCCATCACGTCGTGGGCGTTGGTGTCGATGATGCTGAAGCCCGCGTAGGCGGAGGACAGGCCGTGCTCGGTGACGTCCAGGCCGGTGATCTCCTCCTCACGGCCGGCCCGCAGGCCCACCAGCGCCCGGATGATCAGGAAGGTGATGGTGATGGTCACGGCGGTGAAGGCGGCGGTGGACAGCATCCCCACGAACTGGAGGCCCAGCTGGCGGAAGCCGCCGCCGTAGAACAAGCCCTTGCCGGCGATCTGGTTGGCGCCGAAGGTGACGCCGTCGCCGATGCCCCGGGCAAAGGCAGGGGCGGTGTCGGTGGCGAACAGGCCCACCGCGATGGTGCCCCAGATGCCGTTGAGACAGTGGACGGCCACGGCGCCCACGGGGTCGTCCACGTGGAGCTTGTAGTCCAGCAGCCATACGCCGAACACCACCAGCACGCCGGACACCGCGCCGATGACGATGGCGCCGAAGGCGTCGGTCACGTCACAGGGGGCGGTGATGGCCACCAGCCCCGCCAGGGAGGCGTTCAGGCACATGGACACGTCGGGCTTGCCGTACTTGATCCAGGTAAAGATCATGCACACCACCGTGGCCACGGCGGGAGCGATGGTGGTGGTCAGGAAGATGGAGCCCATCTCCGCCACGGACACGGCGGCGGCGCCGTTGAAGCCGTACCAGCCCAGCCAGAGGATGAACACGCCCAGGCAGCCCAGGGGCAGGCTGTGGCCGGGGAAGGCGTTGACCTTGATCACTTTGCCATTAGAGTCCCTCACGAACTTGCCCAGCCGGGGCCCCAGGATGGCCGCCCCCACGAAGGCGCTGATGCCGCCCACCATATGGATGCAGTTGGAGCCGGCAAAGTCGTGGAAGCCGATCTGTGCCAGCCAGCCGCCGCCCCAGGTCCAGTGGGCCTCGATGGGGTAGATGACGGCGGAGATGACGGCAGAGTAGATGCAGTAGCTCAGGAATTTGGTGCGCTCCGCCATGGCCCCGGATACGATGGTAGCGGTGGTGGCGCAGAACACCAGGTTGAACACGAAGCTGGAGAAGTCAAAATTCGCGTAGTCGGTGAAGATGTCGAACCCCGGCTTGCCGATCAGACCGATCATATCCTCTCCCAGCAGCAGGCTGGCGCCGATGAGGATAAAGACGATGGTGCCGATACAGAAGTCCATCAGGTTTTTCATCAAAATGTTGCCGGAGTTCTTGGCGCGGGTGAAGCCCGTCTCCACCATGGCGAAGCCGGCCTGCATCCAGAACACCAGCGCGGCCCCGATCAGGAACCACACGCCGAACAGGTCGCCGTTGACGGCGCTCAAAATTTCTTCCGCTGACATAAGTATCATTTCCTCCCTCTCGCCCGCACAGAGAGCGGGCACTGACGTTTGAACAGAGAAAGGCGCCGGGTGGGGACCCCGACGCCTTTGTCTTGTGGCGTATTCTACGCCCCGAGGCGGCTCCTGTCAAGCGCCTTTGGGCAAGTTTGGAGGAACAAATGAATTTTCAGGAAACTGAACTTGCAAATTTCTTGCAATTTGACCGCTGAATTTGGGGAGATATGCAGGATTTAAGATTGCAATTTCAAAACGGGGCCTTTATAATAGAGGTACAGGCGGCAGCATGAGCGCCGCCGCGCGCTTTGGAGGGATGGACCATGGAACACAATGCCTGGGGGCTCCACGAGGAGTGCGGCGTCTTCGGCGTCTACGATCCGGCGGGGGGCTGCGCGCAGACCACATACTACGGGCTGTACGCTCTCCAGCACCGTGGGCAGGAGGCCTGCGGCATCGCCGCCATCAATGACCGGGAGCAGTCCTTCTACAAAGATGTGGGGCTGGTCAGCGAGGTGTTCAGCAAGGACATCCTGGATCGGCTCAACGGCACCATGGCGGTGGGCCACGTCCGCTACGCCACCACCGGCGAGGGGGAGCGGGAGAACGCCCAGCCCCTCACCATCAAGTACGTGAAGGGCACCCTGGCGGTGGTCCACAACGGGAACCTGGTGGATGTGGAGGAGCTCCGCCGCCGGTATGAGTACAAGGGGGCCATCTTCCACACCACCAGCGACACCGAGATCATCGCCTACGCCATCGCCCAGGCGCGGCTGCGGTGTGGCAGCGTGGAGGAGGCGGTGTGCCAGGCCACGGCGAACTTGAGGGGGGCCTTCTCCCTTTTGGTCATGTCGCCCCAGAAGCTCATCGCCTGCCGGGATCCCTGGGGTTTCCGGCCATTGTGCATGGGCAGGAAGGGGGAGGCGGTGCTGTTTGCCTCCGAGTCCTGCGCCATCGAGGCGGTGGGCGGAAAAGTGGAGCGGGAGCTGGACCCCGGCGAGATCGTGGTGGTGAAGCAGGGGAAGATGACCTCCATCCGGGACAACTGCCGGGGGCTTTCCAACCTGTGCATCTTCGAGTATATCTACTTCGCCCGGCCCGACTCGGTGATCTGCGGCCAGTCGGTCCACCAGTTCAGGGTCAACGCGGGACGGCTGCTGGCCCGGCGGCACCCGGTGGAGGCTGACCTGGTGGTGGGCGTGCCCGACTCCGGCCTGGACGCCGCCCGGGGCTACGCCCTGGAGAGCGGCATCCCCCTGGGGATGGGCTTCGTCAAGAACCGGTATGTGGGGCGCACCTTCATCACACCCGACCAGACCAGCCGGGAGCAGGCGGTGCGGATCAAGCTGTCCGCCCTGGGCAGCGAGGTGGCCGGCAAGCGGGTGGTGATGGTGGACGACTCCATCGTCCGGGGCACTACTTGCCGGCAGATCATCAGCCTGCTGCGGGAGGCGGGGGCAAAAGAGGTCCACTTCCGGGTGTCCGCGCCCCCCTTCATCGCCCCCTGCTACTTCGGCACCGATATCCCGGACAAGGAGAACCTCATCGCCTGCCGCCACACGGTGGAGGAGATCCGGGCCCTCACCGGCGCGGACAGCCTGGGCTATCTGCCGGTGGAGGACCTGAACAGACTGGCGCCGGAGGCCAAATGCGGCTTCTGCCGGGGGTGCTTCACCGAGCGGTATCCCCTGGAGGTGTAGAGGCGCGGTACGCCTTTTGGATGTCCCGCCCGCCTCCCGCTTTTTCGTCAGGCCCAAAGGCCGGGTGTATGGCTCTTATATAGTGAAAGCGGTGCGGTCCAAAATGACCCGCACCGCTTTTTCTTATCAGCTCTTAAATGGCTTATGCCCGGTGATCGCTTTCAAATATGCCCCCGGGCTCCGGGCCAAAAAACATTGACAGGAAAGTCCTGTAAGATTATAATTTTACATGGCGGTTTCGCCGGATTTCGACAGTTTTCGACCACAGACCTAAAGTTTCCCATTCGGCGCCGCAACACAGCGGGCGCGGCGCGGATCCGAACAGAAGGGCGGGAGGATCAATGCGACTTATTTTTGAGCGATGCGGGCGTCTGCTTCGGCGGTGCGCCTGCGGCCTGCTCGCGGCGGCATTTCTGGCCGGACTGATGCTGCCGGCGCAGGCAAGCGGCTTCACAAAAAAGGAGACGTCCAGAGCCATTGCCATCGTGTTCGACAACTCGGGGTCGATGTATGCC
The DNA here is from genome assembly GCA_947630785.1 of uncultured Oscillospiraceae bacterium. GTDB lineage: Bacteria > Bacillota > Clostridia > Oscillospirales > Oscillospiraceae > Enterenecus. Next base: position 101,704 of record CANRIW010000001.1, read on the forward strand.
ACGGACGGCAGACCGATCATGGCGTGGAGCCAGGCGACTTACGCCATGGAGGTGTTTGCCGCCATGCTGAACGAGGGGGACAAGCTCCAGATCTACCCCATGCACCCCATCGAGGTGGACGGCGCCACCTTCTCCGTGGATGACCCGCTCACCATCAACGGCGCGGCGGAAGCCTCCCGGATTCGGAAGATCTACACCCCCTATGCCGGCGGTACGCCCATCGAATCCATCACCAAGGCATACGAGGGGCTGCTGAAGCTGGATATGGACGAGCGGTGGCTCATCGTGCTGACGGACGGCACCACCTTCGACGGCTACGGAAGCGGGACACAGGCGGCCCTGTCCGAACTGCTGACCGAGTATAACCGGGACGTGAACATCCTCTATCTGGGCATCGGCAATATGGCGCTGCCGGTGGTGGAGGATCCGGTCAATACCTACTACGCCGCCGAGGCCACATCGGATCGGGTGCCCGCGGAGCTGAGCGGGATGTGCAACCAGATCTTCGGCCGCAATTCGCTGCCCGACAGCAACATCTCCCGGGACAGCGGGCATTTGAACTTTGACATCCCCATGAGCAAGCTCATTATTTTTGTGCAGGGGGAGGGTGTGGAGAACATCACGCTGACCAGCGCCGCCACCGGGCAGGCCGTCCCCGCTGTGGGCAGTTACGCGCCCAAGTACAGCACGCTGGGCGCGGGCGGGAACTATGCGGGAAACTGCGTTGAGGATACGTCCCTGGAGGGGATGATCGCCACCTACGCCGCCTGCCCCGCCGGCGAATATACCTTCAGCTATTCCGGCGACTCCCGGGACATCGCCGTATACTATGAGCCGGACGTCGATCTGTCCGTGACCGTCACCGACGAGGATGGGAACATCAAGACCGGCAGTTCCCAGCTCTACCCGGGCACATACCGCGTCAACTACCGGATGGCGGTCCGGGGCGGCGCTGAGACCCAGTCTCCTCTGCTGGGGACCACCGACTACGCCGTCACCTGCGTCATCAACGGGGTGCCGCGGGTGGAGCGATCCTCTCAGCCGGGATATGTGGAGGTGGAGCTGGCTGAAGGGGATACTTTGGATCTCTCCGCCGAGGTGACATTCCTGCGGGACTATCGGATCAGCCGAAGCGGGTCGGAGCTTGGCTGGGACGGCACCGCTCCGATCCCCGGGCGGCCCATCGGCGAACTCACCTTCCAGGTCTCCGGCGGCGCGGCCTCCTACAGGCTGTCCCGGCTGGAGGAGGAGGGAATCTACCAGATCGCGGTGTACTATGAGGGGGCGCAGCTGACCGCCGGAGATCTTGACCGTGTGCAGATCGACGGAACCATCGCCGGCGGCAACGCGGGATACGCCCTGGACCGGACGGAGAGCGGTTTCAAGCTGGGCCTGGAATACGCGGCGGGCGGCGCGGCAGATACGGATTGCGGGGACTACACCCTGTCCCTGTCGGCCTCCTATCTCAATCAGTACGGACAGACCGCCGCGGTCTCCGGGCAGCCCATTGAATTCGCCATCGAGGACGAAGCCGCTCAGCTGGAAGTCGATCTGGACATCCCCAACGGCTACTATGTGATCTCCAATCTGGCCGGCGGGGAGCCGATGTACGCCTATCTGACCATGAACGGGGTCCCGCTCACGGAGGAGCAGATGGCCCAGGCGTCCATCGAGGTGACGGGGAAGGACCTGGACTTCATCGTGGAGCCTATCCCCGGAGAGGCGGGCTATGTCATCCGTATCGACCCGGAGGGCAGCTATAAAACGGGCTTTCACCGCTTCACCGTGACCGCCGCCGCCAAAGATCAGGTGGGACGGGAGATCGGCGACTCGGCCGAGGGCAGCGTCCAGCTCCGGCACCTCCCGTTCTGGCTGCTCATCCTGATCATCCTGCTGATCATCGCCCTCATCTCGCTGCTGATCTTCCTGTTCCTGAACACCAAGATACTGCCCAGGAACGTGGTGGTCAAAAAGACCACCTTCACGGTGGACGGGGCAAAAGTGGCGGGCAACGCCGCCTGCACCTATTCCGGCGGCGGGAAGAAGCACGGCTCCCTGGAGATCAACAGCCCCAGATATACCCCCAATCCTCTGGTGAAATGCGGGTTCCGCCTGGACCTGGAGGCCGTCAGCCCCCGGAGGACCCGCTCCAGGGCGCGGGCCATGCGCGTTCGCGGCGTCAGCGCCGTCAACGCGGGCGCGGTCAATTCCATCAAGATCGGCGCGGCGCAGTTCATCAGGGACCAGAATACCGGGAAGTTGGCGCGCGCCGGCGGCAAGGCCAACGCGCCCATCGACTTCCAGATCTCCAGCGGCGCCGCCTGCAACGTGGTCGCCGAGGTCCTGGATGGGGACGGCGGCGGCGTGTCCGTCTCCCTGGTGGTAAAGCTGGAATACCGCTGAGCCGGGAGGCCCGGCGTTTGACAGAGCAATCTATCAAAAACGATAAATCACACTATATTTGGAGGGATCATCATGGCAAAGGAAACCATCAAGACCAATGTCGTGGAAGCGCCGACCCTGTTCGTCGGCGTGGGCGGCACCGGCAGCCGCATCGTCAAGCGGGTGGCGGAGATGTGTCGTCCCGGCGAGACGGAGAACATCAATTTCATCTGCCTGGACACCAATGTCAACGACCTGTCCAACGTGGCCAAAAGCAACGTCCATATTTACCATGTCCAGACGTCCAACACCCAGACGGTGGGCAACTATCTGGACTACGACCAAGACGCCCTGAAAAACTGGTTCCCCAAGAACGCGGTGCTGTACGACAAGACGGTCTCCGAGGGCGCCGGACAGGTGCGCGCTATCTCCCGGCTGGCGCTGAACTCCACCATCAAGACCGGCAAGATCCGCCCCCTGTACGATGCGGTGGACGATCTGTTCCGCAAGTCCGGCAAAGAGATGAAGCAGGCCATGCGCTGCGTCATCGTCTCCACGGCGTCCGGCGGCACCGGCTCCGGCATCGTGCTCCCCCTGTCCATGTTCATCCGGGATTATGTCAACAACAAGTATCCCAACACCAGCCTTATCGTGCGCTCCCTGATCCTCCTCCCCGAGACGCTGGACAGCGTGATCGACTCCACCGTGGAGCGGGAGAGCCAGCGGCGCAACGCCTATGCCACCGTCAAGGAGATCAACGCGTTTATGATGAAGGGCTCCGGCTTCTTCGACATCGACGAAGATCTGAAGCGGTACAGCAATATCTGCGTGGACATCGCCACCGCCGGCACCGACGAGCTCAAGTCCCTGGCCCTGTTGCCCTTCGATTTCTGCTTCCTCATGGACGGGCAGAACGCCGAGGACAGCACCATGATCAGCATCACCCAGTACGAAAAGCAGGCCGCCCAGGCGCTGTATGAGCAGAACATCGGCCCCATGCAGAAGAAGGCATTTTCGGTCGAGGACAATATCATCAAGGAGATGTCCAACCCCGGCAACTACGGCCGCAACCGTTTCGGCGGCATCGGCGCAGGCATGATTCGCTATCCCTATGAGGACATCGCGGACTACATCGCCTACGACTGGGCCATCGACAGCATCGGCGGCGAGGGCGAGGTGGCCAAGTGGTCGAAATATGACAACGCCTTCGAGGTCAAGCGCCGCGACGCCATCAAGAAGGGTCTGTCCTCCACCGACGCGCCCAAGCGCGCCGAGGTCTATGTCAGCACCCTGAGTTCCGCCACAGACAACTTCTCCAAGGACCTGCGCAATAAGTACCTGCAAAACGCCAACCGGCGCGTCTCCGCCTACTTCAGCGCCCTGGCGGAGGAGATGCACAACACCCTCAACAGCAACACCACCATCCGGGCCACCCGGGACGCCGCCAACGAACTGGCCGAGGAGATCGACTACAAGAACGACGAGGCCAAGCGCGGCAAGGCCAAGGAAAACCTCAGCCTGCTGCGGGATTACGAGGCCGCGGTCCGCATGAACGCCAAAAAGACCGCCGCCAGCAACGCCGAAGCCCTGCTGTTCAACGAGGCCAAGACCATCAACGAGAAGAAACCGTACACGCTGGAGGCTCTGCTGAAAAACGCCTACGGGGATATCTGCCATCCGAACGCCGCCAGGTATATGCTCTACCTGGTCAAGACCGAGATGGACAAGCGTGTGGCCAATACCACCAGCCACATCAACGACATCGTGCTGCCCACCCTGGAGACCTACTCCTCGGAGGCCAACGACACCGGCACGTTCGACGCCAAGCACAGCGGCAAAAAGAAGGAGCGCAATCTGGACGAGCTGTGCGCCGCTGAGAAGGGCGAGGGCCAGGACCCCAACTTCCTTGAGCGGGTCGGCGGATACGAGAACCTCTACAAGCAGCTGAACAACTATTTCCCCGACTACTATTCCGCCATCACCGACCTGGCCAACTCCACCGCCGAGCTGGAGGCTTATCGCCTGGGCTCCGAGTACGTGGGCGAACTGTGCCAGATGTATGAGAGCTTTTATGCCACCTTCGGTTCCAAGGTCAGCGCCCTGCTGCGAAAGCAGGACGACCTGGCGGACGACCTGCGGTTCAGCAAAGGCGACTCCATTTTCAACGTCTGCTCCTCCCGGGAGCTGCTGAACGAGTTGAGCAAGTCCACCCGGTCGATCAGTGAGGACAACTCCATGCTGGATTCCGATCTGAACGGCAGGATCTTCGACGCCGTCAAGGCCAACGTGGCCTTCGAACGGGAGATTCGTTCGGCCGATATCGTGGAGGAGGACCGCCGCATCGATGTGTTCGATGATATCCTGCTGGACTATTTCCGCCAGAGCGTGCGGCGCGAGTGCAAGTCCATCGATTTGAACATCATCGAGGCCATCGCCATGGAGTGCCGTCTGCAGGCCCGCCTGCGGATGCGCCAGGAGCAGGGCGGCGAGGACGGCAAACTGTTCGACAAGGTCACCATCGAGGAGTCCGAGCGCCACATCAGGGAGGTCATCGCCATGGGCGAGCGCCTGTCCGCGCCCGGCATCCAGCGCATCACCAATGAGGAGGCCCGGGAGGTCCGGCTGTGCGCCTACAACAAATCGCTGAAGGATATGCGGGCCTATCGCATCGACGAGCTGATTCCCAAGGGCGAGGGCGTGGACACCATCTCCCGTTACGAGCTGCATTTCTTCAACGCGCTGTATAACCTGACTCCCGATAAGCTCAACAAGTTCGCCAGCCCTCTGAAGACCGAGACCGGCGGGAAGAACGCGGGCCTCTATCACAACGCCTATACGTCCTATTCCAAGCAGATCGGCCCGGATTCCACCAAGAGCATGCTGATCTCCACCCACATCGACAAGCGCTGGGACGCCATTTCCGTCATGCCCGAGATGGATTTCGACTACCAGGAGCAGCGCATGATGCGCATCCATCGGGCCATGATCTACGGCCTGATCCACCGGGCCATCCAGCACGTCAAGCTGTCGGCGGCGGCCAAGGGCAAAAAGGTCTACAAGTACGAGAACTCCGATGAGCGCACCGTGGAGATGGTGGTATCCAACGGCACGCTGTGCGACGAGTTTTTCGAGATCCTGGACGCGCTCTACATCAACTCCGCCATGGTCGAGGATATTTACCTGATCCGGGCCAAGAAACGCCAGCGGGATCTGGTGCGCAACTCCAACTATGTGAACACCACCTTTGCCAAGGACCTCAAGAGCTTCCAGCTGGACAGCTTCCATGAAGGCCCCACCAGCCTGTTCGAGATCCCCCTGGCCTACTACAACTCCCTGCCCAACAGCCAGCGGTTCGTATCCGAGATGTCTACCCTGGTAGAGGCGGTCATCGGCATCCTGAAGGATGAGCTGAACCTGTGGGAGCGGCAGGGCGACGCCAAGTTCGTGCTATGCGACCTGTTGGAAGAGCACTTCAAGCTGCTGATCGAGAATTACAGGAGGTACGAGTCCCTCAACCGGGGCGTCCCCGCCGCGGAAAACGTGGTACTCTCCCTGGTGTACCGCAAGATCAGGACAGAGATGTCCGCCGCGCCCGAGCCGGACGATTTCGAGACGGTCCTGCAGGAGATGAAGCAGCTGCTCGAAGAGGGTTGAGCGCCTGCGGGCGGCCATGCCTCCCGACCGGAGTGATGTGAAAGACGAGGTGGATGCAGTGTTCACTGTAGTCATTGCAGAAAAAGCGTATATCGACAGCATACAGGAGTATCAGATCTTTCTGAAACCCTTTATCGACAAGGAGAAGATGGCGTTCTGCCAATGGGATCCGGATGGCCGCACCCTGGCCGCTTCCGTCCCCACCCTGGCGGCGGCGGTGGCCCGCCGGGAGCACTGGCGGGCGGTGGTGGTCTGCGGCGACGCCGGCCTGAACCAAAAGAACCCGTTCCATCTGGTGCGCTACAGCGCGCCGGATGAAACGGAGGAGGACCCGGAGACGGACGCCCCCGGGGCAGAGCCGGAGGAAGCCGAGGCGGAGACGACGCCGGAGGAGGACGACCTTCCCGATGAGGCGGACGCCCCCTGCTTTACGGCGCCGGAAAAGCTGGCGGAGACCGAGCGGAAGCGCAGATATCTCTCCCGGGTATTTGAGGCGAAAAAGGCGGCCTATGAGGCGGCGGCGGAGAAGCCGCTGACCCGCCTGATGACCTATCTGTGTGAGCTGCCGATGGTCTCTGAGGGGAAAAACGGCGCCGCCAGGGACGTGGAGTTCGCCGCCTACCAGGCCGAGGCCCTCTGCAAGCAGGAGATCCGCCGGCGGATCCTGGGGGACGAAAAGATCGACTTCTTCCTGCCCCAGGAGATCTACTGTATCGCGAAGCGCACCTGCACGGAGCCGGAGTACGACGTTTCGACCGCCTGGACGCCGCATCTGGAGCACCAGTACTCCAGGTTTTATGACTGGAACCTCTATTTTGACAAGATGAGGTACCTGGTGTTCGACATCCTGCCGTGCAATCACCAAAACTACATATTCGACTATATCCGGTTCCTGTATACCCTGCTGCTCTTTGCGGGGAACGAGGTGCCGGCGGGCTGCCTGCGCCCCAACTGGGTCTACAGCCTGAACAGCGAAAACGACGAGACCGCTCTGCGGCGGCTGATCTCCTCTTATGACGAGAAGCTCCACAACACGGAGCTGGCCCTGGAAGAGGAGATCCGGCAGCTGCGGGAGAAGGCCAAGGAGCGCATCAGCGACTACGAGGCGAACGCGCTGTACTGCTCGCCGGTCAGCGTGCCGGTGACGCTGGACCAGGCGTTTGATCAGAGCGGGCTCTACGTGGACAAAAGAGGTTACGGCCTCTCCGCGGACTGCCCCGTCACCGAGGAGGCCGTGTGGGACGCGGGATACCGGAAGTCCGAAAAGACTCTGTATAAGCTGGTCAAGCAGCCCCAGCGGAGCCTGAAGCGGGCGACCGAGAACCTGCGCGGCATGAACGAGGCGGACACGGACCGCGTCAGGCTCCTGAACAGTTTCCAGATGGAGGACGTCCGTGAATTTGCCAGTGACGCCGAGATGGGGATGGTGACGACCAGGACCACCGACATCTACGACCTGACCCGTTACAGGGAGCAGATGGAGAAGGAGGACAAGGCTGTCCGGGAGAAGATCGAGACCAGAATGACCCGAAGGACGACACTGATCCTCGGCGCCGCCGTCCTGGCGGTGTATCTGCTGTGCCTGCTCCCCCTGCTCATCGACAACCGGGCGGACGGGGAGAGCGTCGCGCTGTCCCTTGCCATGATGGGGATCGCGGCTGTCCTGCTGCTGATGACGGGCCTGGTGTGCCTGTTCTTCCTGCGCCGGGCGCTGGTAAAACGCGTCAGCCGCTTCAACGGCGTCATGAAGGGGATCAGCGATGAGATCAGCGACTCCCTGCTCCAGTTCTCCCGCTATCTGAGCCACGCCTGCAATATGATGCGGAGCTATTCGACGATCAATTTCTACAGTGAGCATGAGGATGCCGACACGCTGCAGATCCGTGTGCGGAAAAAGCACATGGCGGACATCCGCGCTTACCGGGAGCGGCTCCACGAGATCTTCGGCGAGCGCTTCACCGACCCGGCCTGCGCCGATCCGGTACTTTCTGAGGCATATACCTACAATTTTGGCCGTTCGGTGGACTTCGATTATTCCGTCCCCTTTATGCCCGGAGAAAACCGACAGATCGAGTATATGCAGCCCGGGAACGAGATCACTGTCCCTGTGAATTTCGTCACCCGGCTGACCGTGAGGCAGGAGGAGTTATATGATTAGTTTTTTCTCTGAGGATCTGAAGACCCTCCTGGGATTCCTCCCCTTCCTCCTGCTTGTCCTTCTGAACGGCAAGGCCAATCTGAAAAAGCCGCTGCGCAGCAGGCAGTTCCTTATGCCGGTCCTGGCACTGATCTACTGTGTCGTGATGGCCATCCGGCTGCACCCCCTGCAGCAGGCCCTGATGGATCTGGTCAACGCCATTCCCGGCCTCCTCGACAACATGAGTGCCCGCCTCGGCACCGCGCTGGACGGCCGCCTTGCCGGCGCCGGGGACACGGCTGCGGCGCTGGCCGAACTGGCGAGGGAGAAGCTGCGCCAAATTGACCTGGGCTACTGGATCCCGGTGATTTTCAACTCCACGGTCATGCTGGGCTATGTGGTCGGCAAGAAAATCGCCGTCCAGATCCTTCGGGCGGTATTCAAGCCGGGCAACGCCGTGTATGAGATGGCCGCCGGCCTGTTCTACGAATACGACGAGGAGGAGAAGAGCTGGTGTGTCAAGGCCCATTTCGGCCAGGCGCGCACCTACCTTAAAACTTTCTACTGCGCGGTAGTGGTCATCTCCATGGGGGTAACGCTGGTGTCCACGCACCTCTATCGGGAGGAACTGCTGACCTCCGCATTCTATCCGTTCTCGGCCATCATCCTGGTGGGCGAGCTGTATTTCCTCCTGGACGGCCTCACCCCCCGGGAGATGCGCGGCCAGCTCTCCGGGGAGGATGACAACGCCAGGGGCGTATACAATCTCGCGGTGCTGCGGCAGGTGCTGCGAAAGCTGTTTGGCGATAAGCTGGCGGCTGAAAACACCACCGTAAGCAGCGAGTGGGCAGACGCGGACAGCAACGACGCCCTGCTGACCGACATGGAGCGCAGCGGGGACCCCCGCACGGAGGCCTACGCCGTGTATATGCGGGGGCGGCTGGCCGGCGGGCTTGCGTTGGATCAGAACTATCTCCATTCCGGACTGGATCTGCTCCAGGGCAAGAGCATCCTGTTCAATGACCCGTTCTACTATGACCTGATCCCCTACGCGTTCTACGCCATGGACAGGACGTTATTGCGCCACAAGAAAGTCCTCATCGTCCTTGGACGCCACGGGACGGAGGGGGACATTACGGCCTGGTGCCGGGAAGGGCTGCAAAGCATATCCAATATACCCGATATGTGGCGGATCGGCCTGCTGAAAGAGAGCGGGCAGACGCTGGACGTGGGCATCATCACCCGCTCCAACGTACACAATCTGGAGCTGCACAAGGCAAACCAGGAGTTCTTCGACGAGGTGGAGTTCGTCGTGCTGATTGAGCCCTCCCGCCTGATCACCACCGCGCAGTTGGGGCTCAATTCGTTGATCCACAGCTGCTCAGCCCCCGGAAAGACGATCACCTACTGCTCCACCGATAAAAACTGCGACGGCCTGGTGGACGCGCTTTCCCATCTGCTGATGCTCAGCATCAACGAGGTTTCGGCCACCAACCGGCACGGGGGCGTTTGCTCCTATATGTGTTGGAACGTGGATGCGGAGCATTTGCAGCACCGGATGCTGCCCAACCTGTCCAGGTATCTGGGCATCGGAACGGAGCTGTCCTTTGCCGCGCTGAAAAACCAGGTCTCCCAGACCAGGTGGTACGGCGGCGAGGCATTCCCCGTGACCGATATGCACTGGATCGTCAAGCAGTATTACTATGACCTGCTGAGTTATGCGGGGCTGCCCGCCCACCAGGACACCGTCGACAGGTGCTTCCTGGCGTCCCCGAACCTGTGGAACGAGCGCGTCCGTGACGTGAGTTACCTGACCATCGAAGACGAGTCGTGCAATATGTTCGAGATGAAGCGGGACTTCTCCACCCGGGCGGTCAAGCAGAGTTTCATCAACATCATCTCTCCCGAGTATCTGCTCCGGGACTACATGGCGGAGAACGACAGCGTGTTCAACGCCGACCCCAAGGCGATTCCCTGCATCGTGGCGGACTACGCCAGGACCCGGCGCAACGTGGTGCTGCGCCTGTGCCTGCGGATGAGCAGCGGGGAACTCAGCCGGGACGAACTGGCCCGGGAACTGACGCTGGTCGACGCCACCGCCGGCGAGTTGGCTGACGCGCTGTGGCATGAGATCTGCGTCTGCTTCTGCCCGGTGGGGAGCCAGCCCCGGCGGGTGGACGGCGCCGAGGTGCTGTGCCGTTGTGTCGACGGACGGGAGTTCATCTTTGAGCATAAGGTCATCCAGGTGCGGCGGAAATACTCCATCCGGAACGGCAGGATGGAGGAACTGTACTCCATCGGGGACGCCAACTTCCGGAAGGTGCTGCTGGACGACCTGCAAAACGCCAGCTACATCGCCGAGGAGGAGGACGGCCAGGGGTTTTACCTGGGATCGGAGCTGCGGGGGCATATTTTCCAGAAATACCTGCCCGGCCAGTTCTTTGTGTTCGACGGCAAATACTACGAAATGCTCACCGTCACCGCGGAGGGGCAGGTCCTGGTGCGGCGCGCCGCGGATCACATCACGGGCCGGCCCTGTTACCGCCAGGTCCGCCGGTATATCGTCCACAGCGTCACGGACGCGCCGGCCATGGGCGCCTGCCAGATGATCGGCGGGATGCGTGTCACCCGGCAGTTCGCGGACTTCACCGTGGAGACGCCGGCCTACTGGCAGATGCCCAGGTATAACGATTTTGAACACGCCCGCAAGGTCACCATCAACGGCATCCCCGACCGCCAGTACTGCTGCAAGCAGATCCTCCGGATCGACTTCCCCGAGTTGGCCGGGCAGTTCACCGACGACGTCCGACGCACCGTGACGCTGCTGTTCAACGAGGTATTCCGTACCCTGTTTGCCGAAAACCAGCACTACATCACCGCGGTCACCCTGGGTGAGCCGGACGTGCCGCTGACCTGTGGCCTGGCCGGCGGGGACGGCGCCGCTCTGAGCGGGGACGCCATCTATATCATCGAGGACAGCCAGCTGGACATCGGCCTGCTGGTGGCGGCGGAGCGCAATCTCAACCGCATCTTCTCCATCGTATGCGACTATCTGGACTGGCACCTGGAGGCGCTGGAGGCGAGCTTCAACCCGCCGCCGGAGCCCGAGAGGCCGGAGTATGAGTTGGCGGTGCCGGAGGAAAAAGAGAGCTGGTGGCGCCGCCTGAAGAAGAAGGTCAAGGGGTTCTTCGGAAAGCTGTTCGGGCGCAAGCGCGCAGAGGCCGCGGCTGCCCCGGAGGATCCGCTTTCGCCGGAGACGGCCCGTGGCGAACCAGAGGCGGTGGATGCCTCTGCCGGGGAGTTCCCGGCAGAGGACCCGGCTGCGGAGCGGCCGGAAGAGGAGAGCGAGACGGTCGGCATGATGAGTCTCGGCGGCCCCGATACCGCCGTTGCGGAGACCGCGGCCGGAGAAACGCCCGCCGGGGAAGAGAGCTCCCTGGAGTTCGAGCCCGAGAGATTGGCGGAGAGCGGCGGCCCGGCGAGGCCGCTCCCGTACCATGAGCGCTACTATCTGCTCTACGGCGGCAGCGCGATGCCCGCCGGCCTGGCCCCGGAGGCCACCCTGGAGTTCCTGAAGCGCCTGGGGTATGAGGACAATTTCCTGAAACAGGTCAGGAAGGGCAAAAACGTTGCCGAGCTGATCGAGGCGCATTACGGCGGCAGCCACGAGGGACATTACTGCGACTTCTGCGGTGTGGAGCTGGTGGGGACGGAGTACGACCTGCTGGACGACGGCCGCGAGCGCTGCCCCAACTGCACCAGGACCGTCGTGCGGACGGCGGAAGAGTTCGAACAGATCTATCACAGTGTCGTGGACAACCTGAACACCTTCTTTGGCGCCAGCATTACGGGGCCGATCAAGGTGCAGATGGTCAATGCGAAACGCCTGCACAAAAAGCTCGGCAAGTCCTTTGTGCCCACTGGCAAGCCGGATGCCCGGGTGCTGGGGGTGGCCATCCGGGACCGGAAGGGCTATACCATCCTGATCGAGAACGGTTCGCCGCGGATGGCGTCCATCATGACCATCGCCCATGAGCTGACCCATATCTGGCAGTACCAAAACTGGGACAGGAAGGACATCCGGCGGAGATATGGCTCTGCCCAGGAGCTGGAGATCTACGAGGGCATGGCCAAATGGGCCGAGATCCAGTACGCCTATCTGATCGGCGAGCCGGCCGCGGCCAAGCGGGAGGAGATCACCACTCTGAGGCGTAAGGACGCGTACGGCAGCGGCTTCCGGAAATACGCCGGCAGATACCCGCTGAGCACAGAGGTGTTCCTGACCGGCGACACCCCGTTCAACAACGTGTCCAAGCCGCTGTGACGCCCCCCGGTCCCGGCGCCGGCAGTGGCCGAATATGAATCAACTCCCGTGAAAGGGGAAGACCCATCCATGTTCAGGAAAATCAAGGAGCGGATCAGTATTTTCGTAGTAAAGAAACCGTCGCTGACGATCCTTATTGCGATTCTGATCCTCAATGTCGTCCTGTTTGCTATTGCGGCCGTCACCATATCGTGGCTGGCCCCGGATTCGCTCCCCTATTCAGGCTTTTGGGTGTCAGTCTACTACACGATCAGCATGATTCTGGACGCGGGGTGCATCGACAATGTGATCGCGGACATCGGCGAGGCCAGCGTCGCGCTCATCATCGTGTGCATCGCCACCGTGCTGATCGGCATGATCACCTTCACGGGAGCTGTCGTCGGCTATGTGACCAACTACATCTCCAGCTTTATCGAGAACTCAAAGTCCGGCAACCGCACCCTCAAGGTATCCGGGCATACGGTGATCCTCAACTGGAACTCCCGCGCCTCCGAGATCGTCAACGACCTGCTTTTTACCGGAAAGCGGGAGACGGTCGTCATCCTGTCCGCCCAGAGCGCGAAGATGATCGAGCAGGAGATCAACGAGAGATTATCCGCCACGATCAAAAAAGAACTGCAGACGGTGCTGGCGGAGTGTAGAGCCCTGTCCGGACTCAGGGGCATCCTGTTCTATCTGAATCATCGCCCGCGGAATCGGGTCACCACCATCGTCAGGGAGGGGGAGACGTATTCCACCAAGCAGCTGAACGATATTTCCATTTCCCAGGCCGACAGCGTGATCCTGCTCACCAAAGAGGCCAATAACGACATCTGCCACTACAGTAACATCGAGCGCAAAGAGAACCTCGGGAAGGGGAATTCCAACACGATCAAGACCCTGGTACAGGTGGCCGAAATGACCTCCAGCGACGATTCGGTGGATCACCAGACAATCATCGTGGAGATCGAGGACGACTGGACCGCGGCGCTGGTCGACCGGATCATCGAGCATAAGGAAAAGCTCGCGAAATGCCACATCATTCCCGTCCATGTGAACCGGGTGCTGGGCCAGATCCTCTCCCAGTTCTCCATCATGCCGGAGCTGAACACCGTGTACAGCGAGCTGTTCTCCAACCGGGGCGCGGCCTTCTTCTTCAAACCGCAGCAGTGGGAGGACGACGTTGACAAGGCTACGGAGCAGTATATGCTCTCGCACAAGCACGCCATCCCGCTGACCGTCATGCAGACCGCCTCGGGGAACCACGCGTTCTCCGTGGCGGCCTCCGACGCGGACTGTGAACGGGAGTGCGAACCGCTTGAGCCGTCCCTTGCCGTCAGGGTGAATGATGCCTATCAGATGGTGCCCAGAAACGTCGTGATCATCGGGCACAACAGCAAATGCCAGGACATCATGAGCGGTTTTTCCGCCTTTAGGGGGGAACACATCCGCAAGGACACGGAGATCCTCAACATCACCGTGATCGACGATCAGGACAGCCTGGAGCGCCTGGACTATTACCGCAGCTATCCCTATGTCACAAAGACGGTGGCCGCGGAGTTGTTCGACGCCGACCTGATCAAAAGCACCATAGAGAAGGCGATCGACAGCCACGAGGGCGACACGAGCCTTCTGATCCTGTCTGACGACTGCACGGCGGCCGAAGACATCGATTCCGCGGCGCTCACCTACCTGATCTACGTCCAGGACATTATTTTTGACCGGGAGAAGAGAGACCCGGAGTTTGACCGAGAGAGCGTCGACGTGATCGTCGAGATCCTGAACCCGAAAAACTACGACGTGGTGCACAATTACAGCGTCAACAACGTGGTGATCAGCAACCGGTATATCAGCAAAATGGTCACCCAGATCGGCCGCAAGCAGGCGCTCTTTGAGTTCTATTCGGACATCCTCACCTATGACGAGGAGGGCGCTGCCGAGTATCAGAGCAAGGAACTCTACATCAAAGAGGCCAGCCTGTTTTTCACTGGCGGCGAGCTGCCGCCGCGTTGCACCGCGCGGGAATTGATCTGGGGTGTGTTCAAGGCATCGCCCGAAAACAACAAGTCGATCGTCCTGGGCTACGTGCGCCCAGGCGGGAAGATGGTCCTTTTTGCGGGGGACCAGGACGATATCCAGGTGGAACTGACCCGGAAGGACAAGCTCATCATATTCAGCAACCACTGACCGCGCCGGCGCCCGGACCCCCGGGACCAGCGCGCGAAAATAGCGGCCTGCCGAAGCAGGCCGCTATTTTTTGCGTGTCCGTTTAGCGTGGAACTTATCTCACCGCTGTCCACACACCTTTTCAGCGGCTGGGAGGCCCTCAAAAAGAGGCAGCGCGCCGCGTATAATTGAGTTTTTCTCCTCTGTGCCCATATAAAATATGCCTCTCCATGACGGAGAGGCATATTTTATGCCAATATCACGCCGGGTCATTGACTACCCCCACGAACAGGGGCAGCCCCGCCGGGCCGGTGATGGCGAACACGAAGGGCCGGTCCACCGTGAATTCCACCGTGTCGTCGGGAGGCGCGGCGGCCCCCGCCGCCGCGTCGATGATGGTATAGGCGGCGGCCTCCACCTTCTCCTCCTCCACGATGACCCGGGCGGCGTGCTTGGCCTGGGACACATACACCTGCGTCAGGTCGGTGAGGGGGGTGAAGTCGGCGGCGTCCATGTCGAACACGTCGGTGACGCCCAACGCTTTCAGCCCGTCGATCAAATCGATGTCGGTGGAGATGTCGAATTTGGGCAGGGTCAGGATGATGTCATAGTACCCGGACCCGCCCCAGGGATAGGTGGTGACGCCGGTCTCCGGATCATACTCCCCGGCGCTGTCCCAGCCGGTGGTCAGAAAGTCCACCGCCTCCCCGGAGGCGATCAGTTCCTCCGGGGTGGTGCCCTCGTCGGGCAGGAGGACCCACATCCGGTAGCCGTAGTCCTCAAAATCCAGGGAGACCGCCCCGAATCGCTCCGCCCAATAGTATTGCCCTTCCATGGATTTGTGCATCAGGTCGGCGGTCACGTCGCCCTCCGGGGCGTGGAAGTCGCCGGGGGCGGTGTTGCCCGGGTCGAAGGGGTCGGCCCATTTGGCCTGATAGTACAGGGTGGACACCAGGGCGATGACGGTGTCGGGATGCAGCGTCAGGTCCTTGGAGTAGTCCTTCAGCAGGCCGTGGGTCTGGCCGTCGATCCAGTCCCGGAGGGCCTTGTCGTACTCCGGGGTGCCCGCCTCGCCGGAGAAGGCGGAGGCGTAGTAATCGCCCGCCAGCCGGTCCAGCGTCTCCTGGACGTAGTGTCCGTCAAAGGTGTCGTTCAGCCACATGGAGTTTGCCAGGACGGAGGCGGTCTGCCCGTCGTCCCGGTAGTTGTCCCGCCACAGGTCACGGGCCAGGGCCCGGACATCCTCGATGGTGTCCGCCCCCAGCAGGGCCAGCAGCTGGTCCCGGCTCTCTCCGGCGGTGGTCTCCGCCAGCATGGACAGGGCCAGGTAGATGTTCAGCGGGGAGTACACCCGGTTTTCCCCCTCCCCGCCGGCGAGGAACTGCCCCGCGGTGGCGGACAGGTAACCGTCCAGCAGGCCGGTATAGTCCCGGCCGGAGGCCAGGGCGTTGACGCTCTTGAACCACTCCCTGCGAGCGTCGCGGTAGCGGTCGCTGTCCAGGATGCCCGCCACCACGTAGTCAGTGTCCTTGGGGCAGGGGACCATCTCCGGGTATTCAGCGGCGGCCAGGGCGGTGGCCTTACCGGGGCCCCTGTAGTCCGGTGTGCCGGGGAGGGGGGACGGCTTCTCCACGGTGGTGTGCCGGAAGGGCCCGCCGGGCCAAAACACCACCCCGGCGGCCACGGCGACCACTAAAATGATGGCCACCACGGCGATCAAAATGCGGCGTTTTTTCGGTTTCCGTTCCATTCTGCTCCTCCTTTTCATGTCACGGGTGGTTGACTACGCCCACGAACAGCGGCTGCCCCGTCGCGCTCTCGATGGCGAACAGGAAGGGCCGGTCCAGGGTGAAGTCGATGGTCTCCTCCAGCGGCGATCCCCCGCCGGCGAGGCCCAGGTAGGTGAAGGCGGCGGCCTCCACTCCCTTTTCGTCCAGGGTGACCCTTGCGGCGTGTTCCGCCTCGGAGACATAAGCCGGCAAATCGGTCAAGGGGGTGAAGTTTGAGACAGCGCTGTCGAACACGTCGGTGACGCCCAGGTTTTTCAGGCCCTCGGTCAGGTCGATGTCCGAGACCACGTCGAATTTGGGCACGGACAGATCGATCTCCAGGCGCTTCTGCCCCTGCCAGTCCAACTTATCGGCGGCCAGGAACTCCGCCGCCGCCCCGGAGGCCAGCAGGTCGTCCACGGACACCCCCTCGTCGGGCAGCAGGAACCACATGGCGCCCGCGGTGGCGAGATCCTTTCTCACCGCGCCGAAGCCCTCGCCCCAATAGTAAGTCCCCGTGCGGGACTGGTGGAGGTAGGTGGCGGTCACGTCCCCGTCGAGGGCGTGGAACGTGCCTGCGGCGCTCAGGCTGTCGCTGAACTCGTCCGCCCAGTTCGCCCGGAAACAGACGGTGGCCGCCAGGGCCAGCACCGTGTCCGGATCCAGGGACAGCCCTTGGGCGGCGTCCCTCAACAGGCCGCCGGTCTGCTCGTCGATCCAGCCCCGCAGGGCCGCGTCATAGCCCTCGTTGCCCATTTCCCCGGAAAAGGCGGAGGCGTAGTAGTCCCTGGCCAGCGTGTCCAGAGTGTCCTGATGGTACGCACCATCCAGGCCCTCGTTCAGCCACAGGGAGGCGGCCAGCAGGGAGGTCACCGCCCCGTCGTCCCGGTAGTTGGCCTGCCACAGGCCAGAGGCCCGCTGCCGCAGGGTCTCCACGGAATCGGCATCCAGCAGGTCCAGGAGCTGCTGCCGGCTGCTGCCGCCGGCGGTCTCCGCCAGCATGGACAGGGCCAGGTACACGTTCAGGGGGGAGAACACCCGGTTTTCCCCGCCGCTGTTTCCCAAAAATTCCGGCAGGGCGGCGGCGCAGAAGGGCGCCAGCCCGTCCTCCGCCGGGGCGAGGGCCTGACGGGCCGTGATAGTGGTGTCCCACCAGAGGTCGCAGGCCTCAAAATAGGCGTCGTAGTCGGCGTAGTCCTCCTCTTTGGGATAGGGGGTGATCTCCGGGTACACCGCCGCTGCCAGGGGGACGGCTCCGGCGAAGCCCGCGCCCGGCTCTCCGGCTTGGGGCGCGGAGGAGGGGGCGCTCCCTGGGGCCTCGCCGGAAACGGGTCCTCCCACGGGGTTGTCCCCGCCTGGGGCGGGCGCGCCCGCGGGGGCATCCGCGCCCGTCTGGCCCACCCCGGCCAGACGGGGGACCACCCCCACCAGCAGCACCACCGCCAGCACGGCGGCCGCCGCCCCCAGCCAGGCCGCCCTGGGCGGGCGTTTGCGGGCGGCGGAGGGCGTTTCGATCACTTTTCGCTTCAATTCATCGGGGGCGTGGATGCCCTCGTTGGCCTTTTTGTACCGTTCCAACGCTCATACCTCCTCGTTCAGCAGGTCCCGCAGAAAGGCCCGGCCCCGGCTCAGCTGGGACTTCACCGTGCCCTCCGGCAGGTCCAGGGCCTCGGCGATCTCGGCCACCGACAGCCCCTCGAAATAGTGCAGATGGATCACCGCCCGGTACCGGGCGGGCAGGGACAGCACCGCGCTGTACACCTCGCGGTACTCATCCTCCACCCCCACCTGGGCGGCCACCTCCAGGGGGAGGGTGCGCCTCCGCCAGGGGGAGGAGAGCAGGCTGTTGGCCCGGTTCACCGTGCAGCGGATGAGCCACGCCTTCCGGTGTTCGTCGCTCTGCAGCTCATCCTCGTGGCGGAAAAAGCGCAGAAAGACCTCCTGGAACACATCCTCCGCGTCCGGGACGTTGGCGGTGCGGGCCAGCGCCAGCCGCCACACCATATCGCCCCAGCGCTCCACCGCCTGGGTCCGCTCCTCCTGGGTCACGGGCCTCGCCTCCTCTCTGTACGGAATACCCTGCATATCGGGAAAAGGTTGCGTGGAACGGGAAAATATTTGGAAAGCCCCGCCGTGGGACACACAGCGGGGCTTGACGGGTCAGCTCTGGGACTGGCCGCCGGACTTGCGGCGGTGGGGCCGCCAGTGGCGGCGGTGATGGGCGCTGCTGGCGGGGGCGGCGGGCTGCTTTTCCTCCCGCTCCACCAGAGTGGGTTCGTTCTGGGCGGCGGCCTGCCGGAGGGCGCGGGCGGCGGGGCGCTCGGCCTTGCCCTTCTCCTGGGCGGGTCTGGCATCCTTGCCGCTGTTTTTCCTGCGGGCGTGGTTTTTGCCCTTTTTGGGCTCCTCGGCGGGCTGGGTCTGTTCTCCCAGATAGCGGTCCAGCACGGCGGACAGGTCGGCGGGGGCGTCCAGCCGGCGGCCGGTGCGGGCGGCCTCCGCCTGGGGGTCCCGCAGCTTTTCCAGTTCGGAGGCGGGCGGGGCCACATAGTCCTCCGGCCGGCGGCCCTTGCCGGAGCGGACCACCCGGATCTCGCTGGTCAGGTAGCTCTTGGGCTGTTCGGTGGAGTCCTCCAGCTTCACCTTCACCTGCTCCTTCAGCAGGTTCACGGAGGCCACGGTGCCCACCCCGTCGGGGCATTCCACGAAGGAGTCCTGCCGGGGGCAGCGCTTCACCGCGTCCTCATAGGCGTCCTGCTCGTACTTCAGGCAGCACATGAGCCGCCCGCAGGTGCCGGAGATCTTGGTGGGGTTCAAAGACAGGTTCTGGGTCTTGGCCATCTTGATGGACACCGGCTGGAACTCGCCCAAAAACTGGGCGCAGCAGAAGGGCTTGCCGCAGATGCCGAAGCCCCCCAGCATCCGGGCCTCGTCCCGGACGCCGATCTGTCTCAGCTCGATGCGGGCCCGGAGGATGCCCGCCAGGTCCTTCACCAGGGCCCGGAAGTCCACCCGCCCGTCGGAGGTGAAGAAAAAGATGATCTTGGAGCCGTCGAAGCTGTACTCCACGTCCACCAGCTTCATCTCCAGGCCGTGCCGCTCGATGAGCTGCTGGCAGATGCGCAGGGCGTCCTTTTCCCGGCGGCGGTTGTCCCGCACCTGTTTCTCGTCCCGGTCGGTGGCAAGGCGCACCAGGGGCCGCAGGGGCTGGACCACCGCCTCGTCGTCGATGGCGGTGTTGCCCTTGACGCAGGTGCCGTACTCCAGGCCCTTGCCCGTCTCCACGATGACGGCCTGGCCTTCGGCCACCTGCTGGCCCAGGGGATCGAAGTAGTATTGCTTTCCGCCGCTTCGGAAGCGGACGCTGATGATCTCAGTCATGGGATGTCCTCCAATATCGAAAGATGGGGGTGTCAAGCCTCCCGGAACAGGGAGGCGGCGATAAAGCCCAGGGTGTGTCCCGGGCCGGGGTTGAACACCGCGTTCTCCCGGCAGGCTTTCAGGGCCCGGAGGGCCTTGGCGCCCCGGGCCGGGCAGGCGGCCAGCCGTTTGGCGATCCGGTTCTCCGCCTCGGCCAGCAGGGCGGCCAGCTGGTCCGCTCTGGGCTTTTCCAGCTCCAGGGCGGTGAGCCCTTTGGCCACCGCGAACTCGTCCCCGGTGAGCAGCAGCTCCGCCAGCTCCTCCGCCAGCTCGGCCAGCTCCGGGTCCACCGGGGCCTCTTCCGGGGGGAGGGGGAAGGGCTCGCACCTTGAGCGCACCGTGTCCAGCAGTTTGCCCGGCTCGCCCGCCAGCAGCAGGAAGGCGGCGTAGGCGGGGCCATCCTCCAGCACCTTCAGCAGGGCGTTCTGGGCGGCGGGGTTCATGGCGTCCGCCGGGTCGATGATGTACACCTTGCGCCTGCCCTCGTTGGGGCGGACGTAGGCGTCGGACCGGAGGGCGCGGGCCTGGTCCACGCCGATCTCCCGCCTGTCCGGCAGGGGGGAGAGAACGGTCACGTCCGGGTGGATGCCTGCCGCCGCCTTGCGGCAGTGTTTACATGTCCCGCAGGGGGCGGGGCCGTTCCCCTCGCACAGATAGGCGGCGGCCAGGCGTCTGGCCAGGGCGGCGCGGCTCTCCCCGGTGCCGCCGGTGATGAGATAGGCGTGGGACAGGGAGGCGGGCAGGTCGATATTCACGAAAAGCCCTCCTTCCGACTGGTTCAGGGACAGATCACGTCCACTAACTTTTTATTATACCCTATTTCCCTCAAATAGGCCAGAGTTTTTTTCGTGATGACCTCGCCGGGGGCCACCACGGGCACGCCGGGGGGATAGGGGGCGATCTGTCCGGCGGAGATGCACCCCTCGGAGGCCCCCAGTGCAACGGTTTTTCGGGGGGCGAACAGGGCCTTCCGGGGGGTGAGGGCCACGGGCGGCAAACCGGGGGGAGGCGGGCATTTTGCGGGGCTTGACCAGTCCTCCGCCGCCAGCAGTTTGTCCAGCCGGGCCACCTGCTCCGGCCCATCGGCGCAGGTGCAGATGAATACAACATGGCCCCTGTCCGAAAGCTCCGAAAGGCAACCTTGCGCCCGGAGCCGGTCCGCCAGGGCGAAGCCGTCCCCGCACAGGAGGGTGAGCCGGGCCGGGTCCAGGACGAGGCCGGACCGGTCCGTCAAGGCAAGATACTTGCCCCGCAGCGCGGAGATCGCACGGACCGTTGCACGGTATTTGGCCGCCCCCTCCCGCTCCATGTAGTCCCGCACCAGGTCCAGGGCGGCCATCATCACATAGGAGGGGGAGGAAGTGCCATAAATGATCCCCACCCGGCGAAGGTCGTCCAGCGATGACCCATTGGCAAACAGCAGGGCGGTCTGTCCCGGCGCGGGGAGGGCCTTGTGGGCGGACATGACCACCGCGTCGGCGGCGGAATAGTCCGTATATCCCAGGAAGGGCAGGTGGGCACCGTGGGCCCCGTCCACCATCAGCCTGGCCCCGTGGGCGTGACAGACCGCCGCGATGGCGGGGATATCCGACAACACACCGTAGTATGTAGGCGATGTAATACAAACTATTTTGATTTCCGGGCGGTCATCCAGCAGTTTTGCCACTTGGTTCGGGTCGATGGGCCCGGCCACGCCCTCCTGTTCCAGCCAGGGCCGGGAGAGGTAGTGGGGGGTCAGGTCCAGCAGAGCCAGGGCGTTGTAAGCCGAGCGGTGGGCCCCCCGGTCCAGGGCGATATGGCTCCCAGCCCCCGCCAGCAGGGCCAGCCCGGCGTGGACCCCCTGGGTGGAGCCGCCGGTGAGGAACAGGCAGGAGTCAAAGCCGAACCGCTCCGCCCACAGCTCCTCCGCCCGGGCGATGGCGTCCCACCCATCCCCGAACAGGTCCCCGGAGAGGCCGTTCTCGGTGTAGTCCAACTCCGCCGGCCAGGGGAGGTCATAGGGCAGGGGTCGCCCGTGGTGGCCCGGCATGTCCAGTCGCAGCAGGTCCCGCCCGGCCAGAGTTTTCAACAGATCATAGAGAGGTGTGGGCATTTCGTCACCGTCCCGTGTCAGGATAGAACCAGTTTACTCCCCAAAGGGGCCGCCGTCAATGCCGCTGTGGTCCGGGCGGGGCAAAAAAGGTCCCCGAGCCGGGGCTCGGGGACCTCTGCGGTCAAATCTGGACCTCAGACGCGGTAGCGGGTCTGGGGCACATAGGTGCAGTGGAGGATCTCGTGGGCCTTGTGGCCGCCGGGCTCGCCCAGATAGGTGGCGTAGACCTCCTTGAGCACCGGGTTCTCGTGGCTGCGGCGGTGGGCCATGCCCTCATCCTGCTTGTACAGGGCTGCGGCCCGGAGGCCCCGCAGGTCGGTAAAGGACCGGGTGATGGCGGAGTGCAGGGGCTGGCCGCCGCCGTTGACGCAGCCGCCGGGGCAGGCCATGAACTCGATGAAGTCGTACTGCATCTCGCCGGACTTGACCCCGTCCAGCACGATCCTGGCGTTGGCAAGGCCGGAGGCCACACAGACCTTCACGGTCCGGCCGGGCAGCTCGTAGGTGGCCTCCTTGATGTCCTTGATGCCGCGGACCTCGTGGAACTCCAGGGGGGCCTGATCGTCCCCCATCAGCTTGGCGGCCACGGTGCGCAGGGCGGCCTCCATCACGCCGCCGGTGGCGCCGAAGATCACCGACGCGCCGGTGGAGATGCCCAGCATGGGATCGAACTCCCCGTCGGGCAGGTGGTCGAACATCATGCCGGCCTGGGTGATCATCCGGGACAGCTCGCGGGTGGTGAGGGCGGCGTCCACGGGCATGCAGCCGTTTTTCATCCGCTGCTCCTCACGCTTGACCTCGTACTTCTTGGCGGTGCAGGGCATGATGGTCACCACATAGATGTCCTTGGGGTCGATGCCCGCCTTCTCGGCGTAGTAGCTCTTCACCAGGGCGCCGAACATCTGCTGAGGGGACTTGCAGGAAGACAGATGGGGGATCATGTCGGGGTAGTGCTGCTCGCAGAACCGGATCCAGCCGGGGGAGCAGGAGGTGATCATGGGCAGGGTCCCGCCGTTCTGGAGGCGCTCCAGGAACTCGGTGCCCTCCTCCATGATGGTGAAGTCGGCGGCGGTGTCCACGTCGAACACCTTGTCGAAGCCCAGACGTTTCAGGGCGGTGACCATCTTGCCCTCCACGTTGGAGCCGACCGGCATCCCGAAGCACTCGCCCAGAGTGACCCGGACGGAGGGGGCGGGGCCCACCACCACATGCTTGGAGGGGTCGTGCAGAGCGGCCAGCACCTCTGCGGTGGAGTCCTGCTCCTGGAGGGCGCCGGTGGGGCAGGCCACGATGCACTGGCCGCAGGAGACGCAGTCCACCTCGGCCAGGTCCCGGTCAAAGGCGCAGCCGATATGGGTGCGGAAGCCGCGGTCGTTGGGGCCGATGACGCCCACCTCCTGGCGCTTGCGGCACACGGCGGTGCAGCGGCGGCACAGGACGCACTTGGAGTTGTCCCGCACCAGGTGCAGGGCGGAGGCCTCCAGCTGGGGCTTCAGATCGTCGGCGGCGTAGCGGACCGCGTCGATGCCCAGATCGGCGGCCAGCTGGCGCAGCTCACAGTGGGCGTTGCGGTTGCAGGTCAGGCAGTCCATCCGGTGGTTGGACAGCATCAGCTCCAGGGTGAGCTGGCGGGAGTGGCGCACCTTGGGGGTGTTGGTCAGCACCTCCATCCCCTCGGACACGGGGTAGACGCAGGAGGCCATCAGAGAGCGGGCCCCCTTCACCTCCACCACGCAGATGCGGCAGGCGCCGATCTCGTTGACGTCCTTCAGGTAGCACAGAGAGGGGATCTTGATGCCGGCGGCCCGGGCGGCCTCCAGCACGGTGGTCCCTTCCGGGACGGTGACGGGGATGTTGTCGATCGTCAGATGAATCATTTTCTGTTCCATGTTCGTCCCTCCTCTCTCAGTGTTTCACAATGGCGCCGAAGCGGCAGTTGGACTGGCATACGCCGCACTTGATGCACTTCTCGGTGTCGATGAAGTGGGGTCCCTTTACCACGCCGGAGATGGCGCCCACCGGGCAGTTCCGGGCGCACAGGGTGCAGCCCTTGCACTTGTCGGCCACGATCTCGTATTTCAGCAGGTTCTTGCACACGCCGGCGGGGCAGCGCTTCTCCACCACGTGGGCGATGTACTCATCCCGGAAGTATTTCATGGTGGACAGCACCGGGTTGGGGGCCGACTGGCCCAGGGCGCACAGGGAGGAGGACTTCAGGTGGTAGCACAGCTCCTCGATGGTGTCCAGGTCCTCCAGGGTCCCCTTGCCGTCGGTGATCTTGGTGAGCAGGTCCAGCAGCCGCTTGGTGCCGATGCGGCAGGGGGTGCATTTGCCGCAGGACTCGTCCACGCAGAACTCCAGGAAGAACTTGGCGATGTCCACCATGCAGTTGTCCTCGTCCATGATGATCAGGCCGCCGGAGCCCATCATGGAGCCGATGGCCGTCAGGGAGTCGTAGTCGATGGGCGTGTCGATCAGGGAGGCGGGGATGCAGCCGCCGGAGGGGCCGCCGGTCTGGGCGGCCTTGAACTTCTTCCCATTGGGGCAGCCGCCGCCGATGTCGTACACGATGGTGCGCAGCGTGGTGCCCATGGGGATCTCCACCAGGCCGGTGTTGGTGATCTTGCCGCCCAGGGCGAACACCTTGGTGCCCTTGGACTTCTCAGTGCCGATGGCGGCGAACTTCTCCCAGCCGTTGTTGAGGATCCAGGTGATGTTGGCGTAGGTCTCCACGTTGTTCAGCAGGGTGGGCCGGGCGAACAGGCCCTTCACCGCCGGGAACGGGGGACGGGGACGGGGCTCGCCCCGGTGGCCCTCGATGGAGGTCATCAGGGCGGTCTCCTCGCCGCAGACGAAGGCGCCGGCGCCCAGGCGGAGCTCCAGATCAAAGTCGAAGCCGGAGCCCAGGATATCCTTGCCCAGCAGGCCGTAGTCCTTGGCCTGGCTGATGGCGATCTCCAGCCGTTTGACGGCGATGGGGTACTCGGCGCGGATGTAGATGTAGCCCTGGTGGGCGCCGATGGCATAGCCGGCGATGGTCATGGCCTCGATGACGGAGAAGGGGTCGCCCTCCAGCACCGAGCGGTCCATGAACGCGCCGGGGTCGCCCTCGTCGGCGTTGCAGGCCACGAATTTCACGCCGTCCTCGCTGGTGGCGTCGTAGGTGAACTGCCACTTGGTGCCGGTGGAGAAGCCCGCGCCGCCGCGGCCCCGCAGGCCGGACTTCTTGATGCAGTCGATGATCTCCTGGGGCGGGGTCTGCTCGGTGAGGATGCGCTCCAAGGCGGTGTAGCCGTCCACGCCGATGTACTCGTCGATGGACTCGGGGTTGATGACGCCGCAGTTGCGCAGCGCGATGCGCATCTGGTTCTTATAGAAGTTGGTCTCGGACAGGGAGGTGACGGCTCCGGCCTCGGCGCCCTCCTTGTGGAGCAGGCGGGTGACGATGCGGCCCTTGACGATGTGCTCGGACACGATCTCGGGCACGTCCTCCAGCTTCACCTGGGTGTAGCAGGCCCCCTCGGGGAACACCATGACGATGGGGCCCATGGCGCACAGGCCGAAGCAGCCGGTCTTGACCACCCGGACCTCCTGTTCCATGCCGGTCCGCAGCAGCTCCTCCTCAAAGGCGGTGATGAGCTTGGGGCTCTCGGAGGAGGTGCAGCCGGTGCCGGTACAGACCATGATGTGACTGCGGATATGGTTCATATCGGGTTCCTCCTTCTGTTTATTCGGCGGCGCCGATGGTGTAATCGGTGACCACGTTGTGGTTCACCAGGTGCTGCTCCACGATGGCGGGGACCATGTCGGGGCGGAGCTTCACATAGGTGACCTTCTCCTGGCCGGGGACGAACACCTCGGCCACCGGCTCCAGCCGGCACACGCCGATGCACCCGGTCTGGGACACGGAGACGTTCTTCAGGCCCCGGCGCTCCACCTCGTCCAGAAAGGCGGTCATCACGGGCCGGGCGCCGGCGGCGATGCCGCAGGTAGCCATGCCCACGACCACGCGGATGGTGTTTTCGTCGTTGTCGCGGACCTCCATCTGGCGTTTCATTTTTTCGCGAATGGCTTTCAGTTCTTCCAGACTTTTCATGTTATCTCTCCTTTGATCATGGCGGCGGGGTCGATGGACACGGCCGCCTGTTCTTCCTGCTCGGTCAGATAGTCCTGGATCCAGGCGAAGACCTCCGGCTCGGCCAGGGAGATATCCTCTCCCAGCACCTCCCGCAGTTCCGCGGTGGAGAGCTCCGCCGTCCCGTTGGGGGTGGCGTGGCGATAGGTGAATTCGATGTCCGGGCTGCCCTGGATGAGCAGGGCGACGGTGCCGGGCAGATCGCCCAGGGGCGGGCAGTCCAGATGCCGCCGCTGGAACCGGGCGGTGACGGTAGTGCCCGCGCCCACCTGGCTTTCGATATCCAGCGAGCCGCCGGTCTGCTCCGCCGTCAGCCGGTAGAGGGGCAGGCCCAGGCCCACCTTGCGGGTGGTGCGGGTGGTGGTGAAGGGGTCGGTGACCCTGGCCAGGAACTCCGGGGACATGCCCCGGCCATCGTCCCGGATGGCGATGGTCAGCCAGCCCTGTTCGTCC
This sequence comes from uncultured Oscillospiraceae bacterium, assembly GCA_947630785.1. GTDB lineage: Bacteria > Bacillota > Clostridia > Oscillospirales > Oscillospiraceae > Enterenecus. The sequence goes on from CANRIW010000001.1 coordinate 128,212, forward strand.
TCCGTCAGGCTGATGTCCACATGGCCGGCCCCGGCGGTCACCGAGTTTTTGGCCACGTCCAACAGGTGGAGGGACAGCTCTTTCATGCCTCCGCCAGATACTTGTCCAGGATGGGACCCACCTGGTCGGGGGTGAGGCGGCCGTACACGTCGTCATTGATCATCATGACAGGGGCCAGGCCGCAGGCGCCGATGCACCGGCAGGCGTCCAGGGAGAACACCCCGTCCGGGGTGATGCCGCCGGGGGCGATGTTCAGCTTTTTCTCCACCGCGTCCAGCACGCCGGCGGCGCCCTTCACGTAGCAGGCGGTGCCGAGACAGACGGAGATCTGATACTTGCCCTTGGGATTCAGAGAGAAGAACGAGTAGAAGCTGGCCACGCCGTATACCTCGGACAGCGGGATGTCCAGCCCTTCGGCCACGATGATCTGGACCTCCTCCGGCAGATAGCCGAAGATCTCCTGGGCGGCCTGGAGCACCGGCATAGTGGCGCCGGGCTGCCCTTTGTGGTCCGCGATTACCTGGCGCAGGCGCTCCTCCTGCTCCGGGGTGCCCTTGTAGGGGACGGCGGTCTTCAAGTTGGGCATATGGTTTCCTCCTTTTTTCTCAAAGTGCGGGCCCATTCCCGCGCATTATGGATGTGATGTGCGTTTGATACAAAAAATATTGTATCATGCCGCCGGCAGTTTGTGCAAGGCATCTTCCGTGAAAGATGTCGGCAAAACCGACAAAAATTTCACAATTTCCAGTCCGCCAGCGGTTTGCAGCCGTTTTTCAGCCAGGCCAGGACGGCCTGGGGGGTGCGCTCCGGCAGTTCCATGGACTGGTGGGCATCGGGGATCTGATCCAGATAGTGGGCGTCGCAGGCGGTGATGTGGGGCACCCCCTTCAGATCGGACCGATCGAACAGACCGGCCGGGCAGTTTTTGGACACCTCCGCCAGCGGGAAACCCATCTCCGGGTCCCAGAGCCCCAGGTTGGCCAGAAGGGAGAAGGAGGGGCGGTCGATGTGGGCGGGATAGGCCAGCCCTCCGCAGGAGGCGGCCAGGGCCGCCGCCTCGTAGGCGCTGACGGTGGTGGCCCCGGCGTAGAACAGGTCCTCCTCACCCAGCACGTTGTCGTCCTCGTCCATGAGGATCTGGGGGCCGTAGATATCCCGCTTGTTTTTGATGGGGGGCAGGCGGCCCTTCACCAGCGCGCCGAATTCCTCCGCTTCCGCAAGGCCGGGGAACAGGCAGACGATGTGGGCCTCCTCGGCGGAGGTGAGCTCCATACCGGGGAGGGCCAGCAGGCCGTACCGCTCCGCCGCCCGGAGGAAGGCACCGCAGTTGCCCACGGCGTTGTGATCGGTGAGGGCCACGATGTCCAGCCCCGCCAGGGCGCACATCCCGGCCAGGTTGCCGGGGGTGTTGTCCTCGCTGCCGCAGGGGGAGAGGCAGCTGTGCATATGCAGATCGAAGGAAAACTTGGGCACGCTCTCACCCCTTTGGCCAGTTGATATCCGGGGAGATGTCAGCCGATCAGCCCGTGGAGCTTTCCGGCACAGGCATAGGTGGACAGGTCGGTGCCCAGCAGGTTGACCCCCTGGGTCCGGGCCTTTTCCAGCAGGGCCGGGTCGGGCTGCACCCCCTCGGTGAGGATGACGCAGGCCACGTCGGCCAGAGCGGCCACGGCGGCCACGTTCATATTGCTCATGATGGTGAGCCACGCGCCCCCGGCCACCGCCCGGCCCATGACCCAGCTCAGCAGGTCGCCGCAGTAGCCGCCGGCGGCCTCCCGGTCCGGGTCGTCCAGGGCGAACACCGTCAAATCCAGCTCGTCGGCCAGTTGCCGGACCGTCATGGGACCGCCTCCTCATCTTTGCCCGCGGGCGTCTCCTTCCGCCGGCGGAAGGGGGCGGGCAGATAGTCGTCCGCGTCAGTATTGCCAGCCATGTGCTGCATCCGGGCCCGGACCTTGAAGATGCAGTCGTCCACGCTGGCCCGGCCCATGACCACGTCCTCGGCGAAGGCCCGGCAGGAGGGGGCTCCGCAGGAGCCGCACCGCAGGCCGGGCAGCCGCTCCTCCAGCTGCTGGATGGCCATCAGCTTTTCCATGGCCTTTCGCCGGTCGGGGTCCAGCTGGAAGGTGGGGAGGAACTCCGGCTTCTCGGTGGCCTGGAGCATGGAGGTGACCTCCTCCCGGGCCCTGGCGGAGGGAGGGGCGGAGGGGGGCAGATTGCCCATCAGGCCCTTCAGCCGCATTTTGGCGGTGTAGGGGTTTTCCACGTTGAGGCAGCCCCCCAGACAGCCCTTGGTGCAGGCCCGCAGTTCGATGAAATCGGCGTCGGGCATGCGGCCGTCCTCGATCTCCTCCAGCATCTTGATCACGTTGACGATGCCGTCTACGGCGATGTATCGCCTGTCCCGGCGGGACAGGGCCTCGCCGCCGGAGAAGGCCCAGCCGGCCCCCGTCCGGCCTCCGGCCAGGGGGAGAAGGCCCTTGGGATCCAGCTGGCGCATGGGCTCCAGCAGCTCCAGGTACACGTCCCGGATGGCCAGGGCGCCGTCCAGGACCTTTTTTTTCAGTCCGTTGGGGGCGGAGACCGCGGTGACCTGAGAGGAGCAGGGCACGATGGAGAACACGCCGATGTCCTCGGGGGGGACGCCGGCCTCCTCCGCCCGGCGGCGGGCCAGGATGGCGGCCAGCTCCACCGGGGTGATCACCGGGGCCAGGTGGCCCAGCAGGTCGGGGAAGCGGATGCAGATCAGCCGCACCACCGCGGGACAGGCGGGGGAAATCTCCGGCTTCAGGGTGGTGTGGTCCTGTTCCCAGGCGTCCATGGCGTCGGCCAGCAACTCGGCGGAGGCGGCGGACTCGTACACGTCGTCAAAACCGATGGCCAGCAGGCCGTTGAGGACGATGTTCACATCGTCCAGGTTGTGGAACTGGGCGTACAGGGTGGGATCGGGCACGGCGATGGTGTATGGGAAGCGCTCCAGGGCCTCCCGCACATCGTCCCGCAGGGAGCGGACCGCCTGGTGGGGGCAGACCTGGATACAGGTGCCGCAGTCGATGCAGCGGTTGGGCAGGATGGTGGCCTTGCCGTTTCTCACACGGATGGCCTCGGTGGGGCAGCTTTTGATGCAGGTGGTGCAGCCCCGGCACTTTTTCAAGGTCAAAGCCACGGAATGGCGCACACGGGACACCTCCTTCTGTGCGTGACTTTGCGGAGCTCAGGAAGGGATCTTCACCACCATGGTGACGGTGGTGCCGACCCCCACGATGGATTTGATGTTCATCTCGTCGCTGTATTTTTTCATGTTGGGCAGGCCCATGCCCGCGCCGAAGCCCAGATCGCGCACCGAGTCGGCGGCGGTGGAAAAGCCGGCCTGCATGGCCTTGTCGATGTCGGGGATACCGGGGCCGAAGTCAGTGAGGGTGATGGTGATGTCGTCCAGCCCCACGTCCACCATGGCCAGGCCGCCGTTGGCGTGGATGACCATGTTGATCTCTCCCTCGTACATGCACACCGACACCCGGCGGATGGTCCCCGGGTCGATGCCCAGCTTGCGCAGCGTCTGCTTGACGCCGGAGGACGCCTCCCCGGCACGGGTCAGGTCGCCCCCCTCCACCTGGTAGGACAGGTGGATCTTATCGTCGCCGGTCATTCGTGGAGCCCCGCGGAATAGAGCAGGCCGCAGGCCTGATACATCCGTTTGTCGGTGGCCAGCACGGCCAGGCCCCGGTCCAGCGCCAGCTGGAGGATAGTGTCGTCAGGCCGCTTGCCCCGCACGAAAATGACGCAGCACATGTCCATCATCTCGGCGGTGCGGATGACCTGGGGGCTCACCAGACCGGTGAGCAGCAGGGACTGGTTGTGGACATAGGCCAGCACGTCGCTCATCAGGTCGCTGCCGCAGGCGGAGTGGACCTCCGCGTCCAGCAGCTCCTCCCCGGTGAGCACCTCGGCGTCCAGCACGTCCCGGACTTCTCTCAGGTTCATATTTGGATTCCTCCCCCTTGGGCAATTGCCCTGTTGTGATTTGCGGGTCTTTTTACACATATTACATCATAGCACAACATCGCCAAAAAGCAAATAGAAAACGGAAGAAAAATTGGGAATTTTTCGGGTCCCCGTGAAAAGCAGCGGAGGCGCGCCGCGGAAACGGCGCGCCTCCCGGCAGGGACGCTCAGCGCAGGGTGAAGTCCAGATACACGGGGTTGTGGTCGCTCCAGGCGAAACCGGTGTCCTCCACGGCGGCCTTCAGCACCTCCACGTTGGCGGAGACGATGAAGCCGTCCACGGTGACGCAGAAGTCGTCCTCCCCGTAGGGCCGGTCGGCGTTGCGGCAGGAGGGGATGGGGGCCGCCGCGTCATAGGGGGCGATGACGTCGAGCCCCTCCGGGATGATCTCGTCAGGGATCGGCTGGGCCCAGGTGTACTCCGGCCCCGTGACGCCGAAGGAGGCCCCGCCGTCCCCCACCAGGTCCTTGTTGAAGTCCCCTCCGGCCACGCACCAGTTGCCCCTCTCATACTCCGCCAGCATGTCCGCGAAGAGCATCTCCAACTGGTCGTTGGCGATGGCGCCGTCGCTGGTGTAGGCGGAGAGGTGCAGATCGTAGAGCACCAGCTCGCGCGCGCCGTCCCCGACCGGGACGCGCTGGACGGAGTAGCACCGGTCCAGGTCCAGGAATTTCATGAACCCGCCCTCGATGGGGAGGCTCCGCCGCAGGGCGGAGGAGATGGGGAATCTGGAGAACACGGCGATGCCGGCCTTGTTGGCTCCGTGGGGCTCCGCCGGCGGCCAGAAGAGGTACGGACTGTCATAGTTCTGGGCGAAAGCGGCGCTGGTGAAGGCCCCGTCCAGCTTCTCGCGGATAAGGGCCAGCTCGTCGATGTGGTGGCTGCGGGTGCCGTCCACGTCGATCTCCTGCATCAGCAGAAAGTCGGGTTCCAGCGCGACGGCCGCCGCCACGGCTCCGGAAAGGTTCTCCCGCACCGCCTCCGGCGAGCGGGCCCGGCTCTCCTTGCCGCCGTCCATGAAAAAGCTGTAGTCGGCGCTGTATGCCCCGAAACCCACGTTATAGGAGACGACGCGGCAGGCCGCTCCCGGCGCGAGTTCCTTATCGGGGCCGGGAGTGCCGCGGAGGGTCTCCACCTCCAGGGAGATGTTGTCCTCCAGCCGGTAATAGTCGATGAACACGTAGGCCACATATCCGCCCGCCGCCAGGATGACGGCCAGAAGGACGCAGAGGAGGACGATCAGAAATTTTTTCATGGGGCGCTCCTTTCATGATCACGCGGCCGGTGAAGGGTCCAGCAGACCGTACCGCTCCTTCAGCGTCAGGATCCTGAGCACGCTCTCATCCAGCCGCTCCGGGGAGATGGTCCCGTCCTCCACCGCGGCCCTGACGGCGGCGAAGGCCGCCCCCAGGTCGTCCGGGTTGAGCAGTATGTCCGCCCCGGCCTGAAGGGCCAGCACCGCCGCCTCGCCGGAGGACCAGTTCTGGGTGATGGCCTTCATGCCCAGCGCGTCGGTGATGATGACGCCGTCGTATCCCAGCTCCCCCCGAAGCCTGTCCGTCAGGATCTGATGGGACAGAGAGGCGGGCAGGCCGTCGTCCGTCACATTGGGCAGGGTGATGTGGGCGGCCATGACCATGTCCGTCTTGTCCAGGGCGGCGATGAAGGGGACCAGCTCGCAGTCCAGCAGCTCCTCCCAGGTCTTGGAGAGGACCACCTGGCCGGTGTGGGTGTCGTCCGCCGTGTCCCCGTGGCCGGGGAAGTGCTTGAGGCAGCCCATGATCCCGGCGGTGTGGAGACCGTCCAGGGCGGCGGGGACCATCTTGGCCACCAGCGCGGGGTCACTGCCGAAGGCCCGGTCGCCGATGACCGGATTTTCAGGGTTGGTGTTCACGTCCGCCACAGGGGCGAAGTCCAGGTCGAAGCCGTACTCCGCCAGGTAGTTCCCAATGGTGAGGCAGGCGTCATAGGCCCGCTGTGGGTCACCGGAGGCGCCCACGCCGCCCATGGGGCCTACCTTGGGCACGCCGAAGCCGGGGGCGTTGGCCAGCCTTGCCACCTTGCCGCCCTCCTCGTCCACCGCCAAAAAGGGGGTTGTAGGGAGAGCACCCCGCAGATCGGCCAGCAGGGTGCGGAGCTGGTCAGGGGAGGACAGATTTTCGCCGAAAAGGATCACCCCGCCCACTGGGTACTGCTCCAGCGCGGCCCGCATCCGGTCAGTGAGGACGGTATGGCTGAAGGCGCCCTCCACAGGCACGTCCTGCAGGCGGACCAGCTCAATGAGAAACAGCTGGCCGATCTTTTCATCCAGACTCATCTCCGCCAGACACCGCTCCGCCGGAGAGGGCTCGGGCGTAGGCGTGGGCGTGGGCGTGGGAGTGGGAGAGGACGCAGGTCTTGGCGCGGGGGTGGAGGCCGGCGCGGGTGAGGGCGAGGGAGCGGGGGCTCCGCCGGCCAGAGTGGTGGGGTCGGGATCGGAGGGCGCGGGCGAGGCGGGCCGAAAGACGAGCAGCGCCGCGCCGATCAAGAGGATAGCCGCCAGCAGGCAGCAGATCACGCGGGTCCGCATCCGACCACCTCCTTTCTGCCCAGTATTATACCCGGAGCCGGCGGATTTGGCAAGAGCGGCGGTATTTTGACCTTGCGGCGCCCCGCGAATTGTGCTACACTCAACAGGGAGCGGATGCGTTGCATCCCGAGAGAGAAGAGATAGTGATGAAAAGACGCTGTATACTGCTTGCCCGCGCCGCAGCGGCCATCGCCGCGGCGGGGATGCTTTTGACGGGCTGCGGAACGGCACGGGCCGGCGGCGGCCCCGCGCCGCAGACCGGACCGCTGCCGGGGCCGGCGGTCACACCCTCCGCCGCCGTGACGGCGGCCCCGGAGACGGCCTCTCCCGCCCCGCCGCTCCCCTCCGCCGCTGAGCCGCCGGAAGGGGACGGCCCGCCCGCCGGGGCCCCATCCCCCTCCCCGGAGACGGCCGGACCCGGACAGACTCCGGGCGCCAACCCGCTGGCCGGCAGCGCGGACAGGCCGCGGGAGACTGTGGGGCAGACGGCGTCCCCCCGGGACCCGGACCCGGCGGTGTCGGTCCCGCCCGCTGCGACCACCGGGGACTACGCCATCGTCACCGGCTCCAGCGGTATTTTTGCGCCGGGGGCCATGGTCAGCGACAGCTGGTTTGACGACGCCCTGTTTATCGGCGATTCCCGCACGGACGGCCTCCGGCTCTACGCCCGGGCGGGGAAGGCGGATTACTTTGTCTCCACGGGGCTGTCGGTATATACCGCGCTGACCAAGACGGCCTCGGACCGAAACTTTTCCAACTGCACCCTGCGGTCCCTGCTGGACAGCAGGACCTATGGAAAGATCCTCATCTGCCTGGGGCTCAACGAATGCGGCACCAGGCTGGAGAACATCATCAGCTCCTATCAGAGCCTGATCTACACGGTCAGACAGAAGCAGCCCGGGGCGGTCATCCTCCTCCAGGGCGTCATGGCCTGCGGGCGGGGCAAAGCCGCGGCCAATGCCTGCTTCGGGCCGGCCAACATCAACCGGCTGAACGCCAACATCAGGAAGATGGCGGCGGCCGCCGGGTGTTATTACATCGACCCCAACACGCTGTTCGCCGACGGGGAGGGGTATCTGCCCGACTATCTCTCGGGCGATGGCTGCCATTTCCGCCCGGCCTATTACAAGACCTGGTTGAACTGGATCAAATGTCAGGTATACGGTATCCCCGTGGGACCGGGCGTATCCCCCGCCCCCACCCCGGAGCCCACCCCAACGCCCATTCCCGCCCCGGAGCCGACGCCCTCTCCCGCTCCGGAGACAGCCCCGCCGCCCGCCTCTGAGGCGGCGGCGGAGGCCACCCCGGAGCCGACGATCCCACCCGCTCCGGAGACGGTCCCCACACCCGCTCCGGAGGAGACGGCGGAGCCTGCCCCGGAGGAGATACTGCCGCCGCCCGGCCCGGAGACGACGGCGGCGCCTGCCGGGACCGGGGCAGACACCGAGGAGGATGCAGAATGAAGAAAACACCCTTTGGAGCGATGCCCGACGGCGCGGCCGTGGAGCAGTATACCCTGACCGCCGGGAGGCTGGAGTGCGACATCCTCACCTACGGCGGCGCCCTCCGTGCCCTGCGGGTCCCCGACCGGGACGGGCGGATCGTGGACGTGCTTTTGGGCTTCGACCGTCTGGAGGACTATCTGTCCCATGACAAATTTCTGGGCGCCCTGGTGGGCCGGTACGCCAACCGCATCGGCGGGGCCTCCTTCGACCTGAACGGCGTCCACTATTCCCTGCCCGCCAACGACGGACCGAATCATCTCCACGGCGGCCACAGGGGCTACTTTTCCAGGCTGTGGATGGCGGAGGCGGCGGGAGACAGCTTCCTCACCCTCACCCTGGACAGCCCCGACGGGGAGGAAGGCTACCCCGGTCATCTGACCGTCCGGGTCACCTACCGGCTGGCGGAGGACGGGCTCACCATCGCCTACCGGGCCCAGACCGACAAAGACACCCTCTGCAATCTCACCAACCACGCCTACTTCAACCTGTCCGGCCACGACAGCGGCCCGGTGGGGGACCAGACCATCCAGCTCTTCGCGGGGCGGTATACCCCCACCGATGCCGGGTCCATCCCCACCGGAGAGTTGGTCCCCGTGGACGGCACCCCAATGGATCTGCGGCAGCCCGTCCCCATGGGCGCCCGCTGGGACGACGATTTCCAGCAGCTGGCCTTTGCCGGCGGCTACGACCACAACTGGGTGCTGGACGGCGGGGAGGACCCCGTCTCCCTCGCCGCCAGGGCGTACAGCCCCAGGACCGGCATCGCCCTGGAGGTGCTGACCGACCTGCCCGGCGTCCAGTTCTACTCGGGGAACTACCTGGACGGCTGTCCCGCCGGCAAGGGGGGCGCCCCCTACGCCAAACGCTGGGGTTTCTGCCTGGAGACCCAGTTCTTCCCTGACTCTCCCCACCACCCCAACTTCCCCTCCGCCGTCCTGCGGGCCGGGGAGGTCTGGGAGCACACCACTGCCCTGCGTTTTTCCCTGTGCTGACAGACGTAAGACCGTAATTTTTCAAAGGATAGAGGCATTTTTATGACGGAAAAAGAGAAAAAAGAGCTTCAGATCACGGCCTGTAAGATCCGAATGGGGGTGATAGAGGGCACCTATCACGCCAAGTCGGGCCATCCCGGCGGCAGCCTTTCGGCGGCGGAGCTGTTCGCCTACCTGTATCACAGGGAGCTGAACGTAGACCCCAAAAATCCCCAGTGGCCGGAGCGGGACCGGTTCGTCCTCTCCAAGGGGCACACAGCCCCCGGCCTGTACGCGGCCCTGGCCCTGCGGGGCTTCTTCCCCTGGGAGGATATCAAGACCCTGCGGCAGATCGACAGCCATCTCCAGGGCCACCCCAACATGAACTCCACCCCCGGCGTGGACATGTCCACCGGCTCTCTGGGCCAGGGGATCTCCGCCGCCTGCGGCATGGCCCTGGCCGCCCGGGTCCAGGGCAACCCCTGCCGGGTGTACGCCTTGCTGGGGGACGGCGAACTTCAGGAGGGCCAGGTGTGGGAGGCCATGATGTTCGCCGGCCATTACAAGCTGGACAACCTGTGCGCCGCCATCGACAACAACGGCCTCCAGATCGACGGCAAGGTGGCCGACGTGATGAGCGTCTATCCCATTCCGGACAAGCTCCGGGCCTTCGGATGGGAGTGCTGTGAGATCGACGGGCACGACTTCGACCAGATGAAGGCGGCCTTCACCCAGGCGAGGGCGACCCGCGGCAAGCCCTTCGCCATCGTGATGCGGACCGTCAAGGGCAAGGGCGTGAGCTTTATGGAGGACCAGGCGGGCTGGCACGGAAAGGGCCCGAATCAGGCGGAGTATGAGCAGGCCATGGCCGAGCTGAACGCCCGGCTGGCGGAACTGGAGGCGATGTGAGATGAGCGAAGTGAAAAAGATCGCCACCCGTGAGAGTTACGGGAACGCCCTGAAGGAGCTGGGTGCCTCCCATCCCGACATCATCGTGTTCGATGCGGACCTGGCCGGCTCCACCAAGACCGCCGTGTTCGGCAAGGCGTTCCCGGACCGCCATTTCGACTGCGGCATCGCGGAGGGCAACATGATGTGCGTGGCCGCCGGCGCGGCCGCCATGGGCATGACCCCCTTTGCCTCCAGCTTCGCCATGTTCGCCTCCGGCCGTGCCTTCGAGCAGATCCGCAACTCCATCGGCTATCCCCGGCTGAACGTGAAGATCTGCGCCTCCCACGCGGGCATCTCCGTGGGCGAGGACGGCGCCTCGCACCAATGTTGCGAGGACTTCGCCATCATGCGGGCCATCCCCAACATGGTGGTCATGTGCCCCGCCGACGACGTAGAGGCCCGGGCCATGGTCAGGGCCGCCTATGAGTATAAGGGTCCGGTATATATCCGGCTGGGCCGCTCCCCGGTGCCGGTATTCGACCACCGGCCGGACTACTCCTTCACCATCGGCAAAGGCGAGGTGCTGGCGGAGGGCGATGACGTGGCTGTCATCGCCACCGGCCTGATGGTGTATGAGGCCATGGAGGCCGCCAAGCGGCTGCGGGAGGAGGGCGTTTCCGCCCGTGTGATCAACATGGCCACGATCAAGCCGCTGGACGAGGAACTGGTGCTGAAGGCCGCCCGTGAGTGCGGCAGGATCGTCACCGCCGAGGAGCACAGCGTCATCGGCGGGCTGGGCGAGGCGGTGTGCGCCGCCGTAGCCGAGAGCGGCATCCCCTGCAAGGTACGCCGTGTGGGCGTCAACGACGAGTTCGGCCGCTCCGGCCCCGCCGACGCCCTGCTGAAGCGGTTCGGACTCAGCGCGGAGCATATCGCCGAGGTGGCTCTTCGAATCTGAGGCTCCGGGACAGGACGTATGATCAGTCAGGATCCCTGGCCTATCCCATCGAATGCCCCCCCCGGCCTGGCGTGAACGGGCGCCGCGCCTGTTCCGAAAACCCGCTGTGGGTGATGACTATTGACAAAATCAGCCTGTTATGGTAGCGTAATTTCAGAACTTTTTGATAAGGAGTGGTACCCGTGCCTGATTACAAGATCCTGACCATCAACCCCGGCTCCACCTCTACTAAGATCGCCATCTATGAGGGGACGAAAAAACTGTTTGCCGCCAACGTGGCGCACGACGCCTCCGAGCTGGCCAAGTACGCCGGCATCAGCGACCAGCTCCCCTACCGGGAGCAGACCATCCGGGCCCTGCTGGCGGAGAGCGGCGTCTCTCTGGACGGCGTGGCCGCCGTGGTGGGCCGCGGCGGCGGACTGCTGGCCATGGAGGGCGGCGTGTACGGCCTCAACGACGTGATGCTGGATCACGCGGTCCGGGGCGCCAACGGCGTGCAGCACCCCGCCCAGCTGGGCCCCCAGTTGGCCAAGAAGTTCGCCGATGAGATCGGCTGCCGCGCCTTTGTGGTCAATCCCCCCGACACCGACGAGCTCCAGCCCCTGGCCCGGATGACCGGCATCAAGGGGGTCTACCGCAACGTACATCTCCACGCCCTGAACCTGAAGGAGACCGCCATCCAGCACGCCGCCAGCATGGGCAAAAAGTATGAGGACTGCAACTTCGTGGTGTGCCACATCGGCGGCGGTATCTCCGTGTCCGCCCACCAAAAGGGCCGCATGATCGACGGCAACGACATCGTCGGCGGCGACGGCCCCATGGCCCCCACCCGCTGCGGCGCGGTGCCGGCGGCGGAGCTCATCGACTACTGCTTCTCCGGCGTGGACAAGAAGACCGCCAAAGCCCTCTGCACCAAGACCGGCGGCTTCGTCAGCCTGCTGGGCACCTCCGACGCTATCGAGGTCTCCGAGCGGGCGGCCAAGGGGGAGAAAGTCCCCTATCTGGCCTGGAACGCCATGATCTATCAGATCACCAAGGAGATCGGCGCTATGGCCGCCGTCCTCCACGGCCAGGTGGACGGCATCCTGCTGGGCGGCGGCATGGTCCACAACAAGGAGCTGGTGGCCAAGATTACCGAGGCCTGCTCCTTCATCGCCCCCGTCACCGCCTATCCCGGCGAGTTTGAGATGGAGGCCATGGCCGCCGGCGCCATCCGCGTCCTCTCCGGCCAGGAGCAGGAGAAGACCTACACCGGCAAGCTGTGCTGGGACCGGGCCGACTTTGAGGACTGACCCCTTTTCATGGACACCGTCACGGTTTACCTCCTGAACGCCAAAACGCTGGCGGGAAGGGAGGAGGCCTGCCTGCCGCTGCTCACCCCGGAGCGGCGGCGGGCGGCGGAAAACCGCAGACATGAGAGCGCCCGGCTGCGAGCCATCGCCGCCGGGCTGCTTTTGCATGACGTGCTGGGGGTGCGGGACGACGCCGACCTTGTCTGCAACGAGTTCGGCAAGCCCGCCCTGGCCGCGGGCAGGCCCTGGTTCAACCTGTCCGACGGGGGGGACTGGGCCGCCCTGGCGGTGGCTGACTTCCCTGTGGGGGTGGATCTGGAACCGCTGCGGGAGGACTGGCCCGCCGGGCTCCGCCGGTGTTTCCTGCCGGAGGAGCTGGCCTGGCTGGACGAGGCCCCCACAGGGGAGCGCTTTTTCACCCTGTGGACTCGGCTGGAGGCCGCCCTCAAGGCCAGGGGCACCGGGTTCGCCCGGCGGGAGCGGGACTTTTCCCTGCCGGAGGACGGAAAGCCCTGGTACTTCCGAAACATCGTCCACGCCGGCTGTATGCTGGCCGTCGCCGCCCCGGCGCCCTTTGGCCTGCGGCTGACGGAACATTAGGTCCAAATACAGAGAGCCCCCCGGTCCTGCGGGACCGGGGGCTCTTTTACTTTTTGGGGCAGCGCCCGGAAACCTGAATCAGCTCATACACGGGGATGTCCCTCTTTTTCCCAGACATCCGCGCCCCGCTTCAGCCGGTCCAGCCCGTCCAGCAGCCGGGCGCGAGGGCAGGCGATGTTCATACGCAAAAATTGCCTGCCGGAGGCCCCGTACTGGCCGCCCTCGGACAGGTAGAGGCCGGTTTTGGCCCGGATGAAATCAGCCAGGAGGGCGGCGGCATCACACAGGGCCCCGCAGTCCAGCCACAGCAGATAGGTGGCCTCCGAGGGAGTGAGCCGGACCTGGGGCAGTTCCGCCGCCAGGAAGTCCCGCACCGCCCGCTTGTTTTCAAAGAGATAGGCACGGAGCTCGTCCAGCCAGGGACCGCCCTTGGTAAAGGCGGCGATGGCGGCGTCGCAGGCGAAGACATTGCCCTCCGCCACCTCGTCGGTGTTGAGGCCCCGCCAGACCTTGTGCCGCAAAAATGGGTCGGGCACCGACACGGCGGCGGTCTGGAGCCCCGCCATATTGAAGCACTTGGTGGGGGCGAGGCAGGTGACGCTGATCGCCCGGCAGTCCTCCGACGCGGAGGCGAAGGGGACGTACTCTTTGTCTGGGTCGGTGAGGTCGCAGTGGATCTCGTCGGAGAGGACCACCACGTGGTGCTTCCGGCACAGCTCACCCACTCTTGCCAAAGTCCCCCTGTCCCATATCTTGCCCACCGGATTATGGGGGTTGCACAGAATCATCAGGGTGGTCTGGGGGTCGGAGAGATCCCGCTCCAAACGGTCAAAATCCATGCTGTAAACGCCGTTTTCATAGCGCAAAGGGCTCTCTACGACGTTCCTGCCGTTGTTGACGATGGAGTTGAAAAAGATGTTGTACACCGGGGTTTGGATCAGCACATTCTCCCCCGGCGTGGTCAGCTTCCGCACGATGCTGGAGATGGCGGGCACCACTCCGGTGCAGAAGATGAGCCAGTTCCGCTCCATGGTGAAGTGGTGGCGGTCCCGCCACCAGCCGATATAGGCGTCCGCCCACTCCTCCGGCACCACGGAGTAGCCGAATACCCCGTGGTCCAGCCGCCTTTGGAGGGCCGCCCGGATGGCGGGGGCGGTGGGGAAGTCCATATCCGCCACCCACATGGGCAGTTCGCCCTCCCCCACGTCCCATTTCAGGGACTGGGTGCCCCGGCGGTCGATGAGCGCGTCAAAATCGTATTCCATGGCTCACTCCGCGTCCCGGCAGACGATCACCGTCTTGGACGGGTCCACCTTGTCCTTTTCGATGGTCAGCTCCCCGATGGAGGCGGCCCGGATAGTGCCGCCGGAGGGGTTCAGCACGCTGTCCACGTGGGAGGTGATGTCGGCGTCCACGGTGGAGTACTCAAAGGCAAGGGTGGTGTTGATGAGCTTGCAGTTCTTCATCACCAGATCGTCGATGTAGCACATGCCCTGCAGGCTCTCGATGGTGCAGTTGACGAGGGTCAGGCGTTTGGCGTTCCAGCCCAGGTATTCCCCGGAAATAAAGGAGTCGCAGACCGTCACGTCCTCGCTGTTCCAGAAGGAGTCCTTGGACAGCATATGGGCGTTCCGGATAGTGACGTTCTTCGCCCCGTCGAAGGAGTAATTGCCCACCAGGGTGAAGCCGTCGATGTCCATGTTCTCGCAGTTCATGGCCAGATAGTCGCCCTTGGCGTGGACGTTTTCCAGGCGGACGTTTTTACAGCTCCACAGGGTCTCGGCGGCGTTGGGGAGCTGAACGTTTTTCAGGATGAGCCCGTCGCACCGGCGGAAGTTCTTGGGTGCCTCGATGACGGCGTCCTCTACCAGGATGTCGTCGGTGTACCACACGCCGGCCCGGGCCATCTCGAACCAGGTGCAGTTGTGGGCCTTCACGTGCTTGCAGTACCACAGGGGGTACTTCCACTTGAACATGGAGCCCCACAGCTCGATGTTTTGGCTCTCCTTCAGGGGGGATTCCCCGTCGTCGAAAATGGTGTCATAGATCTTCAGATCGCGGGACATGAACAGGGCCCGCTCCCCGGTGAGGAATTGCTGGCGAATCTCGTTGGACATGGTAAAACTTCTCTGCCTTTGCTCTTAAATTCCGGCTTTCCGGTCAATGTGCTTCATTATACAGCCGCAGACGGCAAATTGCAAATACTTATTGGATAAAAACCGGTATGCCCGCCGGGCATGGGATCGCGCCCATGCCCGGCGGGCGTTTGCACGTTACCCGTCAACCGCCGTCCCGGTCCGGGGATGGGTTGAGGGGGTGAGAGTATGGAAATGTCATCGCTGCCGTACTGTCGCTGATCGGGACGCAGTTCGCAAAGGAGGAGAAGGCATGAGCAAAGCGGCGGAGCGGCTGCTGGCGGCCGCGGCGGCGGAGATCGGCTACCATGAAAAGGCCGGCAGCAAGGATCTGGACTCCAGGACCGGCAACAGCGGCGACAAGAACTACACCAAGTACGCCCGGGACCTGGACGCCCTGGGCGACATTTACAACGGCAAGAAACAGGGCTACGACTGGTGCGACGTGTTCGTGGACTGGTGCTTCCTCACCACCTTCGGCAAGGAGACGGGGATGAAGCTGCTGTGCCAGGCGTACAAGGGCTGCGGCGCCGGGTGTAAGTATTCCATGCAGTACTATCAGCAGGAGGGCCAGTTCCACACAGATCCCCAGCCGGGGGATCAGATCTTCTTCGGCACCGGGACCTCCGTGTACCACACCGGCATCGTGGAGTCGGTGTCCGGCGGCAAGGTGACCACCATCGAGGGGAACACCGGCCCGGACTGCACCACGGTCCAGCGGTGCGTGTATTCCCTGGGGTACAAGAACATCCGGGGGTACGGCCGGCCGGACTGGAGCCTGGTCAAGGACCCGGAGCCCGCGCTGAAGCCGGACCCGGAGGAGGTGGACGACGTGAAGACCTACAAACGTTTGGGCGACGTGCCCGCATACTACCGGGACGCGGTGCGCAAAACCATGGAGCTGGGGGCGCTGGGCGGCGTGGCCGACCCTGACCCCTCCGGTCTGGAGGACAACGTGCTGGACATCAGCGAGGAGCTGTGCCGGATGCTGACGGTGCTGGACCGGCTGGGGCTGCTGAAGCAGCCAGACGATTGAAAAGCGGCGACAGGCGCAAAAAGGGCGCTCCCAGGGGGGAGCGCCCTTTCGTGCGTGCGAGGAGTCAATCGGCGTTGAACACGTACTTTTCCAGCCGGTCAAAGGCCTCCTGTACTCTGGACAGGGGCAGGGCCAGGTTCATGCGGATGTGGTTTTCCCCGTGGAAGGGCCGCCCGTCCTGCCAGACCACCCCCACGTCCCAGCCGGCGGCCAGAAGCTCGTCCATGGTCCTGCCGTGGGCGGCGCACCAGTCCCCGCAGTCCAGGAACAGCATATAGGTGCCCTGGGGCCGGGTGACCTTGACGCCCTCGAAGTGGGTGTCGATATAATCGCAGGCATAGGCCGCGTTGCCGGACAGCACCTGCCGCAGTTCCTCCAGCCAGTCCTCCCCGTCCGGGGAGTAGGCGCCGATGAGGGCGTGCATGGACAGCACGTTCATGGAGTTGTAGTGGCTCAGGGAGGACTCCTTGTCCACCCGCTCCCGGAGGGCCTTATTGTAGATAATGTGGTAGCTGCCCACCAGCCCCGCCAGGTTGAAGGTCTTGGAGGGGGCGTAGAGGGCCACGGTGCGGTCCTTCGCGTCCTCTGACACGGACTGGGTGGGGATATGCCGGCTGCCGTCTAGGGTCAGGTCGGACCAGATCTCGTCAGACACCACCATCACGTCGTGCTTTTTGAACAGCTCCATGGCCCGCTCCAGTTCGACTCGCTCCCACACCCGGCCGGTGGGGTTGTGGGGGGAACAGAGGATGGCGGCGTGGATCTTGTTGTCCACGATCTTTCGCTCCATGTCGGCCAGGTCCATGCGGTAGACACCGTTTTCATCTTGAACGAGCGGGCTGTGGACGATGTGCCAGCCGTTGTTGGTGAGCGCCCCGGTGAAGCCCACGTAGGTGGGGGAGTGGACCAGCACGTTGTCGCCCTTGGAGCATATCACGTTCAGGGCGGACACCACGCCCCCCAGCACGCCGTTTTCGTAGCCGATGCAGTCCTTCGTCAGGCCGGGGACCCCGTTGCGGCGCCGCTGCCAGTTGATGATGGCGTCGAAATATTCCTCTCTGGGGTAAAAGTAACCGAAGGCGGGGTGTTCGATCCGGCGGACCATGGCCCCGGTGATGGCCTCCGGCGCGGGGAAGTTCATGTCCGCCACCCACATGGGGATGGGGTCGAAGCCCTCTCTGGGCTGGGGATAGGTCTTCCCCACCGCGTCTAGGGCGATGGCGTCCCGCCCCCGGCGGTCCAGGATGGTGGTGAAGTCGTATTTCATGGGGTACGGCCTCCCTTTTGTAAGATAAGTTTATTATACTATAAGATTTGACGAAAGGGAAGAGGGGCGCGCCTTGAAACAAACGGGGGAATGTGGTATGGTGGATTTGAGGCGGCAGGCAAATCGACTTTGTGGAGGAATCGCCATGGAGATAAGAACGTTACGGGAAAAGGACGCGGAGGAGGTTTCCGCGTTGATTGCGGCAACCCTCCGGACTACGAATAGTAAGGACTATTCAGCGGAATACATTGAAAACGAAGTTAAAGCTTTGCAGCCTCAGAATATTTTAGAGAGAGCGGGCTGGACGCATTTCTACGTTTTTTGCGAGGACGGAAAAATAGTTGGGTGCGGGGCGATCGGTCCTTTCTGGGGAAAGACAGATGAGAGCAGTCTGTTTACGATTTTTGTCCTGCCTGAATACCAGGGACAGGGGATCGGCAGGAAGATCATTGAAACGCTCGAAGAGGATGAATACTTTTTAAGAGCAAAGCGGATAGAGATCCCCGCTTCGATCACAGCTGTGCCATTCTATCGTAAAATGGGTTACGATTATAAATGCGGGGTCACCACGCCGGATGCCGAAGGGCTGCTGCGTCTGGAGAAATTCCGATAAGTTCCCGCTTGCGGGGAATAGCCAAAAAAGGAGCCGCCAGTGTATTGGCAGCTCCTTTTTGCGCGTATTCGGCTACGGCAAATCAATACTGGCCCAGGGAGCCGGAGGGACGGTGCTCGTCCTTGGCGGGCTCGCCGAAGGTGTAGTCCTTGCCGGGGAGAATGGCGTTGAGCAGGATGCCGGCGATGGCGGCGATGGCCAGGCCCGTGAGGGTGATGGTGGCACCGCCGATGGTGAAGGTGAGGCCGCTGGAGAAGCCCAGGCCGCACACCAGGATGACGGCCGCCACGATCAGGTTGCGGGAGTTGGTGAAGTCCACCTGGTTCTCCACCAGGTTCCGCACGCCGATGGCGGAGATCATGCCGTAGAGGATGAAGCTGACGCCGCCGATGATGGCGGAGGGGATGGAGCCGATGAAGGCGGCGAACAGGGGGGAGAAGGAGAGGACCAGGGCGTAGATGGCGGCCAGGCGGATGACCCGGGGGTCGTACACCCGGGACAGCACCAGCACGCCGGTGTTCTCGCCGTAGGTGGTGTTGGCAGGGCCGCCGAACAGGCCGGCCAGGGAGGTGGCGAGACCGTCGCCGATAAGGGTGCGGTGCAGGCCGGGGTCCTCCAGGAACTTCTCTCCCACGGTGGCGGAGATGGCGGACATATCGCCGATGTGCTCCATCATGGAGGCGATGGCGATGGGGGCCATCACCAGGATGGCGGACAGGTCGAACTTGGCGACGGAGCCGGAGAAGTCGGTGAAGAAGGGCTGGAGGCCCACGATCTTGGCGTCCGCCATGCTGGAGAAGTCGATGAGCTGGGGCCCGCCGGCCAGGGTGACGATCAGGGCCACGATATAGCTGCCCACCACGCCCAACAGGATGGGGATGATCTTGATCATGCCCTTGCCCCAGATGTTGGCCGCCACGATGATGACGATGGCCACCAGGGCCAGCCACCAGCAGGTGGAGGCGTTATTGACGGCGGAGGGGGCCAGGTTCAGGCCGATGCAGATGATGATGGGGCCGGTGACCACGGGGGGCAGGAAGCGCATGACCTTGTGGACGCCCACCAGCTTGACCAGCAGGGCCAGCACCAGGTAGAGCAGGCCGGCCACCACGATGCCGCCGCAGGTGTACTGGAGCTTTTCCGCCTGGGACATGTTGGCGTAGATGCCCTCGCTCATGCCGCCCATGGCGGCGAAGCCGCCCAGGAAGGCGAAGGAGGAGCCCAGGAAGGCGGGCACCTTCAGCTTGGAGCAAACGTGGAACAGCAGGGTGCCGAAGCCGGCGAAGAACAGGGTGGTCTGGATGGACAGGGGCATGCCGATGGCCTCGCCGGCGGCATTGGTCTGGCTGTTCACCAGGATGGGCACCAGGATAGTGGCGCCGAACATGGCGAACATGTGCTGGAGCCCCAGGATCAGCATCTTGGGGACGCCCAGCGTTCTGGCGTCGCGGATGGGTTCTTGGTTGTTCATTGGATGATCCTCTCCCTTTTCGTATAGTCCGGATAAGCGCCCCCCGCCGTTGGCGGGGGGCGCGTCGTGGGGATGAAATCAGAAGGCCAGGAAGAACTTCACCAGGAAGATGGCGGAGATCACATAGGTGAGGACGGACACGTCCTTGGCCCGGCCAGTGAAGAGCTTGATGACGGTGTAGGAGATGAGCCCCAGGCCGATGCCGTGGCCGATGGAGCCGGAGATGGGCATGGCCAGCAGCATGATGAACACGGGCACGGCGATGGCCATGTCGGAAAGGTCGATGTTCTTCAGCCCGCCCAGCATCAGGATGCCCACATAGATCAGGGCGGCGGAGGTGGCGGCGGCGGGGATGATGGCCGCGATGGGGCTGATGAATATGCAGGCCAGGAACAGGACGCCGGTGGTGAGGGCGGTGAGGCCGGTGCGGCCGCCGGCCTCCACGCCGGAGGCGGACTCCACGAAGGTGGTGACGGTGGAGGTGCCGGTGCAGGCGCCCACCAGGGTGCCCACGGCGTCGGACACCAGGGTCTCGCGCATCTGGGGCATATTGCCGTTCTCGTCCACCATCTTGGCCCGGTTGGCGGTGGCGATGACGGTGCCGATGGTGTCGAACATGTCGATCATGCAGAAGGTGATGATCAGGATGATGACGGTGCCCCAGCCGATGGAGAACAGGGTGGCGAAGTCAAACTTGAACAGGGTGGTCTTGGCCATGTCGCCGAAGGGGGGCAGCCAGCTGGCGGTGGCCAGGGAGGCGAAGGGATTCTGGTGCAGGAAGATGAACTGGCCCAGCCAGTTGATGACGGAGGCGGCCAGCATGCCGATGAGCACCGCGCCCTTGACCTGATAGTGGGCCAGGATGATGATGGCGAACAGGCCGATGAACATGGTGATGACGGTGAGGACCATGGCGGGCCAGTACTCGCCCAGCTTCTCCTTGGCGGAGCTGGCGGCCAGGGCGCCGAAGAAGTCACGCATCACGTAGTACTCGCCGGAGGCGCCCTCGCCGGCGTTGGAGCCGAAGCCGATGTTCATCAGCATCAGGCCGATGGCGGGGCCGATGCCCAGCCGGACGCCCAGAGGGATGGCCTCCACGATCTTCTGGCGGATGTTGAAGATGGACAGCAGCAGGAACACGATGCCCTCAACAAGGATGATGCACAGGCCCGCCTGCAGGCCGGCCAGCATGGAGCAGCCGGCGGCGCCGGCGATCTGGGCGATGACCACGGCGAAGTAGGAGTTCAGGCCCATGCCGGGGGCCAGCGCGAAGGGCTTGTTGGCCAGGAAGGCCATGCAGAACATGGCCACGGCGGAGGCCAGGCAGGTGGCCATGAACACGCCGTTCCAGGCGGCGGCGGCGTCTTCGCCGAAGCCGCCGAACGCGCCCTGACCGAAGCCCACGATCAGGTTGGGGTTCAGCGCGATGATGTAGGCCATGGTCATAAAGGTGGTCAGACCGGCCACGATCTCGGTGCGGACATTGGTGCCGTTTTCTTTGAGCTTGAAGATCTTGTCCATAACGATTGTACTCCCTCCCGATGATTTTTTTGATGTTTACGTCCTCTTTTTCTCAACGTGGGTGAAGCTCAATAAGTCCCACGGAAAAATCCTATCATATCGCCGGTCAAATGTCCACTCAATTTTCACTGTATTTTGCCATTTTTCGGCGGCATTTTCCGGCAATTTTTCCCTGAAAGTGCCCGGCGGCGGCAAAGCGCCTCCGCCCCTGGCCGGGGCGGAGGCGCTTTGCGGATGTCCGTATGATACTTGCGCGAGGGGGGTGATCAGTCAAAAATGGAGCTCATGGAGGCCACATACAGGCTGTCGATGGTCACGTCCCCCGTGGCGAACAGGTCGATGCCGTGGGAGTCCTTCTCCTCGGTGTAGGAGCGGATGCTGATGGCCTTATAGTCATTGAAGAAGCCCTCGACCAGGGAGCGGTCGATGTAGATCTCCATGGTGAGCTTGCCGTCCTCGTTGGGCAGGGCCCCGGAGACGCTGGCGGACTTGCAGCCCTCTCCCTTGTTCTCGGTGTGGCCGTTGATGGTCTCGCCGGCCACGTCGTAGCGGTAGGTGGTGCAGTCCCACTTGCCACCCTGCTTCATGTTGATGCCGAACTCGGAGGCGGCGGACACGTCGGCGGTGAGTTTGATGTACAGCATGTCGTCGTCGATGGCGGCCAGGGCCTGGTTGGCGGCGTCCAGAGTGAGATTCGTCTCATCGATGTAGGTCTCGTCCTCCAACTCATGGAGGGCCTCGGTGGGGGCCATCATCAGGTCGGAGCCGTCATCCTTCAGCCAGATGCGCCGGGCCAGGCCCACCGTGTGGGCCCAGCCGGAGGCCCCCTGCTCGGCGGCGCCCCTCTGATCCTGCATGATGGAGAACATGTAGATATCGCCGCTCACCGGGTCCACGATACAGCTGGGGCCGGTGAATACGTTGGCGCCGTAGTCCAGCAGATGGGGTTCGCCCTGGAATTCAGGGTCGGGGGTGAATTTGCCGCTCTCTAGGTCGAAATCGCCCAGCCAGTAGTACACCTTGTTGTCGGCAATGGAGGCGGGGGCGGGGCTGATGGAGAAGAAGTACTTGGTGATGGTGCCGGCCTCGTTGCTGACGGGCAGGAGGATGGGCAGCTCCCAGGAGGTGCCGTACAGGGCGGACTGGTTCTCCATCTCATAGACGGGGCCCCGGTACTGCCAGTTCTGGTCCACGGTGCCGTCGCCCTTCAGCTCCAGGGTGTCGGTGGTGTAGAGCAGCGCGGAGCCGCCCTGGGAGGACGTACTGCCCGAGCAGATCAGCATGCACCAGGTGTCCCCCTCCTTCCAGATGGAGGGGTCCCGGAACTCGCCGGTGCGGCCCTGGCCCTGCTGCTGGACCACCGCCAGCTCGTCGCAGATGTTCCAGTCGGTGAGCTCCGGGTCGTTCAAATCAGCGGGGTAGGCCACGCCGATGTTCTGGTTGGAGATGAGACCGTCGTAGTCCCGGAAGCCGTCGTTTCCGGCGGTGAAAAACAGCAGAGGCACCCCGTTCTTGTCCAGCGTCGCCCCGCCGGACCAAACGCCGTCGGGCACCACGGAGTTTTCGGTGGGGGTGATGGCCTCCTTGATGGGCCTCCAGTTCACCATGTCGTCGCTGACGAAATGGCCCCAGCAGATGTTCCGCCAGTAGGCGCCGGTCATGTTGGCCTGGTAGAACAGGTGGTACACGCCGTTGTAGTAGACGGGGGCGTGGGGCTCGTTCATCCAGAACTGATAGGGGCCGCCGTGGAACTGAGTGCGGGTGTAGTCGTCCCCCAGGATATTCTGGAGCCAGATGTCCTCAAACGCGATGTCGGGCACGGTGACGCTGCCGTAATACTCACTGATCTCGTCGGAGGTGAGGGCGGTAGAGTACAGCTTCACCTCGTCCAGGTAGCCGCTGGCCACGTTGAGGTAGCCGGCGGTGAGGCGCTCCGCATCGGTATTGCGGCCCACCACCATGGCGGTGTGGTTGGCCCCGGCGATCTCGGCGCCGTCGGGCACGGAGCGGGAGGCCACCAGGGTGTCGTTCAGATACAGGCACATCTCGCCGGCCTCTGCGTCGAAGGTGGCGGTGACCAGGTTCCAGGCGTACTTCTGGAGGTTATCGCCGTTGGACCAGACGGTGAGCCAGTCGTCACCGGTGCCCACCTGGAAGCTGAGCCGGCCGAACCGCTCATAGCCCAGGATGAAGCCCTTGTTGTTGGCCTTGTCCGACTGGCTGATGATGCCGGTGATGGAGTCGGTGCCGTTGTCGGCGGCGTGGGGGTCGTCCCACTCGAACATCCGGGGGGCGATCCACGCCTGGACCGTGAGGGCGGGGCCCTCCACGGTGATATCGCTGCGCTTGTACTGCACGTAGGTGCTGGTGCCGTCCAGCAGGATGCAGCCGCCGCTGATGCCGTCCTCCCGCCACTGGGGGTCCTGGGGATCCATGTAGGCGGCGTGGGAGAACTGATAGTCCAGCTCGGTGTCGGGCAGGTGGCCGGAGCTGTCCTTGACCATGGTGCCGCTGCCCTCGTCGAAGGACAGCTGGAGCATCAGGTCGTCCTTGTGGGCGCCGCCCCCGCCGCAGGCGGTCAGTGTCAGCGCCAGAGCGATGGCCAGGACCAGCGCCGTGATCTTTTTCATCGAAACTCCTCCTTTGGAATGGGAAGGGCTGGCCGGGCAGGGATCGCTGCCCGGCCAGCCGGGAGAATGGATGCTTACTTCTGGTTCTCGGCCAGCTGCCAGGGGATCTGGACCTCGGCGCCGGTGCCGCCGTCGGCCACGGTGTCGGCCTGGGAGGCGTAGTCCGGGGCGGTCTCATAATAGGTGACCACCTCGTCGAAGAAGGCGTGGGCCCAGCCCTCGGCCTGCTCGTCGGCCAGGACGAGGTACAGCTCCTGCCCCTTGTAGGCGGACAGGTCCATCACATAGGTGCCCATGTCGGCCCAGGAGCCCACGGCCACGCTGGGGAAGCCCTCGTCCTTGAACCGGTTCTGAGTATAATACCCGATCTCGGTGCCGTCGGCGGTGTACACGTGGACCGCCGCGGCGTGGCCGCCCATCCGGACGGAGATGAAGCCGGAGCCCGCCAGGGTGAAGTTGGAGGACCGCACCTGCCAGGTGGCCCCCTCGTCCAGGCCGTTGTTCCAGCCGTCCAGGTGGTAGTCGCCCGCCTGGTTGTAGGGCAGGCCCTCGTCCCAATAGGTCTGGGCGCTGATGACGCCGGCCGCCTGGCCGTCCACCACGCTCCAGCCGTCGGTGAGCACCGTCCAGCCCGCCAGGTTGCCGGACTCGAAGCCGCCGTTGGCCACGGAGTTGTGGTCGGCCATGGCGATGACGGTGAAGGCGGTCTCGGCGGTCTTGCCCTCGTAGGAGGCGGCGTAGGTCACGGTGTAAGCGCCGGGGGCGCTCATATCCACGGCGTCGAAGCCGTCGGTGGTCTCCGCGCCGTCGGGGCCGGCGACCTTGGTGACGGCGATGTCGGTGACGGCCTCGCCGCCGAAGGAGGCGGCCGCGTCAGCGAGGTAAGCGGTCACATCCACGGTGCCGCAGTCCACCACCTGGTTCTTGGCGTAGGCGGTGAAGGCCAGGGAGTTCAGAGGCACGGGATAGGGATAGTTGTTGTAGTAGTTGAGCAGGGTGGTCAGGTCGTCGTAGGAGGCGGAGGTGTAGGTCTCGCTCTGGATCTTCTCCAGCTGCTCCACCTCCAGCTCGGCCACCTGGTCGGCGGTGAGGGAGACCCGGAAGTCGTCCACGTTGATGAACGCGAAGCCGCCGTTGGAGCCGTCGTTGGCGTCCACCACCTTCAGGTAGACCACCTTGCCGATGTAGTCGCTGGCGTCCATGTACATCCGCAGGAGGGTCAGGGCCAGGGCGGGGTCGGAGAAGTAGGTGTTCTCCACCTTGATGAGCTCCTCGTCGGTGTCGCCGTCGCACAGGGCCACATAGGAGCCGCCGTTGCCGCAGCCCATCATGAAGGAGATGTAGCCGTCGCCCCCCAGGGTGAATTTGGTGGAGCGGATGGCGCCGGTCAGGCTCTCCTGGGTGGCGCCGTTGTTGGAGCCGTCCAGATAGTACTCCCCGTCGCCGTAGACGGAGCGGTCCTCCCAGTAGTACTGGCTGGTGGGCACCACGTTGGCCACGGTGAGGGCGGTGCCCTCCAGCACCAGCCAGCCGGTGGTGTCGCCGGTCTCAAAGCCGCCGTTGACGATATCGTTGGAGGCGGGGTCCTCCTCGAAGGGCTTCTCGCCGTACTCCTCGATCTGCCTGTCGTGCTCGGCCTGGGCGGCAGTCACCTCGTTGTCGCTCTGGCAGACGTGGAAGGCGTCCACGTTCAGATAGGCCAGCACGTCGCCGTCGTCGTTATCGGTGACCACGATGTAGAGGTTCTTGCCGATGGAGCCGGACAGGTCCACCACCTTGGTGATCAGGTGCTCGGTGATGTAGATGCCGTCGCAGTCGTCATTGACCACATGGGCGACGGGGGTGTCGTTCCCCTCCTCGAAGAAGTCCACGTAGCACTTCTCGGTGTTCTTGCCGGCGCCCATCTTAAAGGTGATGAAGCCGTTGCCGCCCAGTTTGAACACATCGGAGGTCAGGGTGCCCCGCATGACCGGGTTGCCGCCCTCGGAGCCGGCAAAGTAGAAGTCGCCGGATTTCTCCATGACCACGCCGTTGATCTTTTCACTGTTGACGACGCCTCTGGCGTTGAAGGCGGCGTCCTCGCGGGTCCAGCCCACCCACTTGCCGTCGGCGTTCTCCTCAAAGTCGCCGTTGACGATATCGTCGGCGGCCTGGGTGCCGCCGCCCTGCTGCCCGCAGGCGGCCAGGCTCAAAAGCAGCCCCAGAGCCAGCAATGCGGCGGTCAGCCGCCGCAGGGTTTTTGAGTTCGTCATGATCGCTTCCCCTTTCATTCATCGGTTTCGGTTGATTGCGCTTGGTGGAAAATGTGCCGTTTGAACAAGAAATAACGTTTCGCAACTATGGTTGGCTTCAGTATAAAACCACACGCCGGATTTGTCAATTCCAGCTTGGCCTCACACAGAAAAAACGGCATTTACAATAAATTTGTGCAAATATTTTTGTGCAAATTGCGCTTATCATCGAAATTTAGCCCGCGGGTCTGTGACAATAAGCCGTGTACCGTTTCGTCATTATTGACAATTCTGACCGCGCTTTTTCTACATTTAAGCCGTAAACAAGCTCTTGCGCGCAGCCGGACGCTGTGTTATCATGTAATCAGTACGGGCGGTCCGTCTACTCCACCTTCATAGGCGGACGGTACCGAAAAAAGGAGGTAATCAAATCCCGTCTGGCTCGCGGTGCGGCAGCGTGGAGACCTGCCGTAATGCGGTCCGCCCCCAAGTGGGCGGCGCGAGGCAGTTGGACAGAGGTCCGGCTGTCAGAGCCGAGAGTATGTCTGAAGTATTGCTGAAGGATCTGAAAAAGGTGTACGACGGCGGCGTCACTGCCGTCCACGATGTGAACCTTGCCATCAAGGACAAGGAGTTCATCGTGCTGGTCGGGCCCTCCGGCTGCGGCAAGTCCACCACGCTCCGCATGGTGGCCGGCCTGGAGGAGATCTCCGGCGGCGAGCTGTACATCGACGGCAAGCTCTGCAACAACGTGGAGCCCAAGGACCGCGACATCGCCATGGTCTTCCAGTCCTATGCCCTGTACCCCCATATGTCTGTGTACGACAACATGGCCTTCGCCCTGAAGCTGAAGAAGGTGCCCAAGGACGAGATCGACAGGAAGGTCAAGGAAGTGGCCGAGATCCTGGACATCACCCAGTATCTCCAGCGCAAGCCCAAAGCCCTGTCCGGCGGCCAGCGGCAGCGCGTGGCCATCGGCCGCGCCATGGTCCGTGACCCCAAGGTGTTCCTGATGGACGAGCCTCTGTCCAACCTGGACGCCAAGCTGCGTAACCAGATGCGGGCCGAGATCATCAAGCTGCGCCAGCGCATCAACACCACCTTTATGTACGTGACCCACGACCAGACCGAGGCCATGACCCTGGGCGATCGCATCGTCATCATGAAGGACGGCTTCGTCAACCAGATCGGCACCCCCGTGGAGGTGTTCGACAAGCCTGTCAACCTGTTCGTGGCCGGCTTCATCGGTATGCCGGTGATGAACTTCTTCGACAACTGCAAGCTGCTGCTGGAGGACGGCGTGTACTACGCCCAGATCCGCAATGCCAAGATCAAGCTGGACGACTTCCAGCAGAAGGCGCTGAAGCAGAACAACCAGCCCGCTTGCGACATCGTGGCCGGCATCCGGCCCCAGCACATCAGCGTGGGCAGCGGCGATCTGACCGCCACCATCGAGGTCAACGAGATGATGGGCTCAGAGGTCCATCTCCACGCCCGCAGCGAGACGGACGAGGTGGTCATGGTCATCCCCACCGTGGATCTGGCCGTGGACGTGTCCCAGGGGGCCACGGTGAACTTCACCACCCAGCCCAAGCTGATCCAGTTGTTCGACAAGGAGAGCGGCCACAACCTGATCTGGTACGACAAGGCCAGCGCCGACGCCTGCGCCCCCGTCTGCAAGAGCTACGACTTCTGATATCTTCTACCTCCCACTTTTCCAAAAAGCGTTCAGGCGGCCCAAAATGGGCCGCCTGAACGCTTTTTTGCGTGAAAAGCGGGCGGTTCTATAAACCGCCCGCCCGCATCATCTTTTCCGCTTCCGCTCCTGGTAAACCAGCCAGAGCGCATAGGCAAAGCTGGCGGCCGCCAGGATCAGGATCGGGATCAGAGCCACGATGATCCGGCGCTCCGCGTACAGAACGACAGCTGCCAACAGCCACAGGCAGCCGCACACAGTGTAGAAAAGGGGGGAACCCTTCAGCATTCCTCCGTCACCTCCTCCAGAGTGGGCATGGCGGGGATGGCCCCGCGGCGGCTGGTGGTGATGCTG
This sequence comes from uncultured Oscillospiraceae bacterium, assembly GCA_947630785.1. Classification (GTDB taxonomy): domain Bacteria; phylum Bacillota; class Clostridia; order Oscillospirales; family Oscillospiraceae; genus Enterenecus. The sequence goes on from CANRIW010000001.1 coordinate 155,957, forward strand.
GCCGCCTTGTTGGCAAAGGCCGCGATCCGCTCCAGTTCGGGGACGGTCAGCCTGTCCAGGCTGTCCAGCTTCGCCAGTTGGGACAGGGCCGCGCCGAAGAAGGTGTCCCCCGCGCCGTTGGTGTCCCCCACCTTGCAGGGCACGCCGGGCACATGACCGGTCTGCCCCCGGAAGCGGTAGTACACCCCGTTGGGGCCCAGGGTCACGAAGATCAGGGCGATCCCCTTTTCCGCCAGCAGGGCCGTGCCCCGCTCCAGATCGTCCGTGCCGGTGAGCAGGGGGAGCTCCTCGTCGGACACCTTCAGCACGTCCGCCAGGGGCAGGGGCTCCAGCATCCGCGCCACGGCGGTCTCCTCGTCCGGCCAGAGGCTGGCCCGGTAGTTGGGATCGTAACTGACGACGGCGCCGTGTTCTTTGGCCGTTTTGGCCGCGTGGAGGGTGGCGCTCCTGGCCGGTTCCGCTGTCAGGCTCACGCTGCCGAAGTGGAGGAATCTCGTGTGCTTCAGCTGTTCCTCCGGCACATCCTCCGGGGACAGGTCCACGTCGGCGCTGGGATCCCGGTAGAAGCTGAAATGCCGCTCCCCGGAGGGGTCCACCGTCACCACCGCCAGGGTGGTGTGTTGGACCGGGTCCGCCGACAGGCCGGACACGTCCACGCCGTTTTGCGCCAGGGTGTCCCGGAGGAACTCTCCGAAGCTGTCCTTCCCCACCTTCCCGATAAAGGCGGTCTTCGCTCCCAGCCGGGCGGCCGCCACCGCCAGGTTGGCCGGCGCGCCGCCGGGATTGGCCGTGAACTGGGGGATGCCCTGTTCGTTGACCCCGTTTTGGGTCAGGTCGATCAGGATCTCGCCCACTGCTGTGATATCCGTCATATCCATCGCTCCTTTACTCGTCCTCGTCTTCGTCCTCGTCCGCGTCGTCCGGCGCGGCCCGGTATTGTTCGATCAGCTCCTGCACAAGGCCGGCGCTGCCGGCGGTGAACCCGTCCTGGGCCAGCAGGACGCCCTTTTTGCCCGTGCTGAGCAGGATCAGCAGGTGTTCGGAGGTGAGGAACTCCTCCGCCTCCTCATAGGGAATGGTGACCTCCGCCCCGGCGCCGTCGATCTCCAGCCGGTCCTCATAGAACCGGGTGACCCGCTCCAGATCGGTCCCGCAACGGTCCTCCAGCGCCCGCCAGCCCCGGCGGGCCCGGTTCCTGGGGAAGAAGACGGTCAGCCAGACGCCCACCAGGGCGATGACCACCAGTTCGATCAGGATGAACACCAAACTGCCCCGTGAGAACAGGGTGAACGCCGCCAACACCGCCCAGGCCGCGGCCAGCGCCAGCATCACCTTTTTGATGAATGGGCCCATGCGCTCCCGGTCCACCCGCAGCGCCCCCTCGTAATAGAGCTCCTTTGTGATGACAAAGCGGTTCTCCGCCAAAGGCTCCATGGTCACTCCTCCGTCTCGTCGTCATATGTGGGGATCTGCTCGGGGAATTTCTGGCCGATCTGCTCCTCAATCCGGAAGGACTCGTTCAGCCGGTCGTACAGCAGGAACACAGCCAGGAACAGGATGTACCACACCCCCAGCACCGGCACCGCGAAGCCAGACCAGGGCAGCAGCAGGAACATGAGCAGCCAGAAGCCCCCCTGGAGGGCGGCCGCGCCCAGGACCTGAGGGAAGTTCTGGAGGATGAACAGGGCGCAGTTTTTCAGCCGGATGACGGTGCTCTGCTCAAAGAGGACCACCTGGGGCCACCAGATGGAGAAGATCATGCAGAAGATGACGACGGAGGCGCACAGGATCAGGGCGGTGCCGATGGTGAGGGTCCCGCCCCACCAGATCATAGCCCCGGCGAACACCAGAAAGCCCAGGAACAGCCCCTCCAGCGCCCCGGGCAGCAGGGCCGCCCGCCAGTTCTGCCGCAGGGACTTTTTGAAGGCCACCCACCAGTCGTCCATGGTGTCCCGCATCCGGCGGAGGATCAGATCGTACATGGCGGCAAGGCCCTGCCCCGCGATCATCCCGCCGATAAGGGACACAGGGATCAGCACCAGCACGCTGCTGGACAGCACCGCGTAGCCGATCCCCAGCCCCAGCGGGATGAAGGAGGCCAGCGCCAGCAGATTGGTCAGATAGAACTGCTTGAAGTCCCGGCCCAGGACCTCCCGGTAGCGGGCAAAGCCCTTTTTCCGGCCGGGGGGCAGATGGTCGTCGTCCATAGGAAAAAACAGGCCCATGAAGCACCCTCCTTATCCGTCGTTGTAGTGGAAACCGTCCAGGAAGTCCGCCAGAATGGCCTCCGGTTCCCCGCCGAACCTGTCCCGGCAGAGCAGCTCCACGCAGATGGCCCAGCCCCCCTCATGGAGGGCGAAGGCCGCCGCGCCGTGGGTGTAGGGATTGCCCTCCTTCCCCTTCAGCAGGGGGAGGAGGGTGAACTCCTGGCCGGCGTGGGTCCCGGTGACCGCCTCGCCGGACTCGTAGTTCTCCCGTTCCCGGCCCTGCCAGTCCTCCAGGGCGGCCTCCGCCTTGCCAGTCTCCTTGTACTGCTGGATCAGCACGTAGAGCTGGGCGTCGTAGACGGTGGCCTCCTCGTCCTCGTCGTTGGTGACGGACTCCCCCTCGCCGGCGGTCCAGGTGGCGTAGTACAGCCCCGCCGCCCCCAGGGCGTCCTTGTTCTCGCCGAGGACGAAGCCCTCCATGGGCTCCACCCCCAGCAGGTCTCCCACCAGGGTCCAGTCCTCCTCCCATCCGGCGGGGAGGCCGGCCGGTCCGGAGGGCCCGCCGCAGCCGGCCAGCAGCAGGGCGCACAGCGCCGCCAGCGCAGTGATACGTTTCATTATCTTCACGAAAAAACCGCCCCCTCGGTCAGGATGGCCCATAAGTCTCCGTCGGCTGCGTGTGCGGCGGCCTGCTTTTCATAATAGAAGCCCCGGCGGGCCAGGTACAGCCCGGACAGCAGCTCCTGGCAGTCCCCGGTGACGGTTTCGCCGCTCAGCGTGTCCGCCTCGTAGCTCCCCAGGTCCAGGCCGGCCAGCGCCGGGCAGCCGGTCCAAAGCACGGCCTTGCCGGTCACGCTGTCGTCCCCCTCCGGGGGCAGCTCGCCGTCCGGCCCCGCCAGGATCTGATAGCTCTCCTGGAAGTTTTCCGGGTCCTCCAGCAGGAAGAAATAGCTCTCTCCCTCGTTGAGGTCGGCCATCAGCTTGGCGCCGGAGGCGTAGGCGTACTGCATGGCCTCCCCGGGGTCGGCGCCGTCTCCGCCGGTGGGGTACTGCCGCACCTCCACCACGGTCTTTCCGTCGCCGTTCGCGTCCCGGCCCAGGGCGGCCAGCTCCCGCTCCAGGGCGGTCACGCAGTCCTGCGGCAGGGCGTCCTCTCCCACATAGGCAAAGATATAGTCCGGCCGCACCTTTCCGATGCCCAGCACGTCCCACAGGATGCCGATCAGGATAGCGGCGAGCACCACGCCGCCCACCAGCCACCATTTATAATAGTAGAACCAGTTGGCGAGCCTCTCTTTTTTCGTCAACTCCCGGGGCGGCCCGTCCGGCTTGACATCCCGGTATTTCCATTTCAGATACTCGCTGGCCATGCCGGTTCACCCTTTGGTGGTGCCGCCGCAGGCGTAGCTCACCGGCAGGCACACCAGCGCCGGCAGCCGGGAGCGGTCCTTCTCCAGCACCATCTCCACGCACTGGGCGGCGATCTCCTCCACCGGCTGGACGATGGTGGAGCAGGTGTACTCCAGGTCGCCGAAGCTGCGGATGCCGTCGAACCCGATGACCTGCACGTCCTCCGGCACCCGCAGCCCCATGGTCCGCAGGGAGCCGATGATCAGGTGGGCCAGGGAGTCGGTGACGCAGAAGATGCCGTCGAAATCCAGCTTCCCGCCGTGGAAGTGCTCCCGCAGGAAGTCCTCGAACTCGGAGTAGGGGGTGCCGTCGTCCACGATCTTCATGGAATAGGGGACCCCCAGGGACTCGCAGCCGTTGATGAAGCCGTCCCGGCGCTTGTTGGGCTCATTGGTGAGGACGGAGCCGATGCGCAGGAAGGCCAGGTTTTTGCAGCCGTTCTCCGCCAGCTTTTCCGCCGCCAGCCGGCCGCCGCCGTAGTTGTCGCTGGCCACGCAGGGGATCTTGGCGCCGAAATACCGGTCGATGGAGATGAGGGGCACATCCTCCGACACCTCCAGCTCCGGGTTATAGCTCAGGCAGATGATGCCGTCCACCTTCTGCTGCTCCGCGTTGATCACATATTTTTGCTCCTGCTCCGGGTCGAACTCGGTGGAGCACAGGAGCATCTTATAGCCCCGGGCCGCCAGCTCCTTGTTGATGCAGTAGACCACCCGGCAGAAGTAGGGATTGATCAGGTTGGGCACCATCACCGCGATGATGAAGGTCTGGCCTCCCTTGAGGCCCCGGGCATAGTTGTTCACCCGGTAGTTCAGGGCCTTGACGGCCTCCTCCACCCGGACCCGGTAGCTCTCTCCCACCGGCAGTCCGTTGATGACCTTGGACACGGTGCCCAGGGCTACGCCCGCCTCCCGGGCCACATCCTTCATGGTGGGGGCGGAGCTCTGCTGTCTTGACATAGGCTCACTTCCGTTCTGTGGAATATTCGTGAAACTCATCGTTCTGTTTCATATTATAGCGGATGAATCGCTATTTGTAAAGGGGCATGTGAAGATTTTTTTGATCTGTTCATGAAACGTTCGACTGGCAATCGTTTCGTCAAAATAGCCATTTTGGCGGGTGTTACTTTGTATAATTTGCGATAAATTCATATTTTCTTCAAAACCTCAAGAAGTTTTTGTTGACTTAAACGTTTCATTGTGCTACTCTTTGCCTTGAACAAGAAATAACGTTTCGCAAAGGCGATCGTCCCGCATCTCCGACACAGGCTGGTGACCCGGCCGGAAAGATGCGGGGCCCGGGCGGGAGAGCTTTTCATCCCGTTTCTCCCGCGTCCCAAACGGCAATTCCATATTGAAGGAGGGAGTCCCCGCGTGAGCAAAAAAGCTTCCGCTGCCTCCGGGCAGACGCCGGCTCAGGTGAAAACCGTGGCCGGCAAGTCCCTGGGCAGACGCATCCTGGAGAACTGGCAGCTGTATCTGCTGCTGGTCATCCCCATCGTCATCACCGTGATCTACAAGTACATCCCCATGGTGGGCATCCAGATCGCCTTCCGCGATTATGTCCCCAGCCGCGGCTTCTTCGGCAGCGAATGGGTGGGCTGGGAGTGGTTCGAGCGGTTCTTCACCGCCCCCAACTTCCAGCGGATGATCCGCAATACCATCCTGCTGAGCCTGTTCAGCCTGCTGTGGAGCTTTCCGGTGCCCATCATCCTGTCCCTGGGCATCAACCAGCTCCGGTTCAAGCGCTTCAAACGGGTAGTGCAGACCGTCCTCTACGCCCCCCACTTCATCTCCATCATGGTAGTCTGCGGTATGATCCGCATCTTCCTCTCCCCCTACGGCGGCCTCATCAATCTGCTGCTGGGGTCCCAGATAGACTTTCTGACAGTGCCCGAGGCCTTCCGCACCATCTACATCGCCTCCGGCATCTGGCAGGACGCCGGCTGGGGCACCATCATCTACCTGGCCACCCTGTCCGCCGTGGATCCCGGGCTCTATGAGGCGGCCAAGATCGACGGCGCGTCCATGTTCCAGCGCATCATGAACATCGACCTGCCCGAGCTGACCCCCATGATCATCCTCCAGCTCATCATGAGCGCCAGCGGCCTGATGAGCGTCGGCTTCGAAAAGGTATTCCTGCTCCAGACCCAGCTGAACAAGGCCACCAGCGACGTCATCGCGGTGTACGTCTACGAACAGGGTATCGTCAACCACGCCTACAGCCTCTCCACCGCGGTGGGTCTGTTCAATACGGTCATCAACATCATCCTGCTGGTGGTCGTCAACCAGATCGCCAAGAAGGCTGCCGACGTCAGCTTCGTGTAAGGAGGTGCGGACAATGACTGCAAAAAGACACGGCCTTTCCGACCGCACCAGCGACGTCATCCTGGTGGTCCTCTGCTGCGTGATCCTGCTGATCATCGCCTATCCTCTGTACTATGTCGTCATCGCCTCTGTCTCCGACCCCTATGACGTGTACGCAGGCAAGACCTTCCTGCTGCCCAGCCAGTTCACCCTGGAGGGCTACGCCTCCGTGTTCGCCCGTTCCGATCTGCTCCGGGGCTTCCTCAACTCGGTGAAGTACACTGTCATCGGCACCATCTACTCGGTGGTCATGGTGTATATCGTGGCCTTTCCCCTGAGCCGGAAGGACCTGCCCGGCCGAAAGTGGATCTCCATCTTCTTCATCATCACCATGTACTTCGGCGGCGGCCTGATCCCCACCTACATCGTGGTCCGGGACACCGGCCTGCTGAACAACATGTGGGCCCTGTTCCTCCCCGGCGGCGTGGCCATGGGCAACGTCATCATCGTGCGGAACTTCTTTGAGAACAACATCCCCAGGGACATGATCGAGGCCGCCCAGATCGACGGGGCCGACAACATGACCATCTTCCTGCGGGTGGTCATCCCCCTGAGCCGCTCCATCATGGCGGTGATGGTGGTGTTCTCCATGGTGGCCTACTGGAACGACTGGTTCACCGCCCTGATCTATTTCAGCGACCACACCAAGGACCCCTTCCCCCTGGTGCTGCGCGGCATCCTGATCAACGCCTCCGCCAACATCAACTCCGGGGACGGCGGCTACGCCGAGCAGAACCGCATCGCCGAGCTGATCAAGTTCGCCTCCATCGTGGTGGCGGCGGTGCCCATGCTGGTCATCTACCCCTTCGTGCAGAAGTACTTCGAGCAGGGCTTCATGTCCGGCGCTGTGAAGGGCTGATATGCAACATCTGAAATCTGTGATAAGGAGAATCGCTATGAAAAAGAACATCCTCGTCAAGGCAATGTGCCTGGTGCTGAGCGCCGCCCTCCTGTGCGGCCTGCTGGCCGGCTGCGGCAGCGGCGGGACCCAGGCCTCCGCCGACCCCAACCAGACCGACTTCTACATCGTGGGCGGCAACTCCCCCCTGAGCTCCGGCTACGACTCCAACCCCGTTATGATCCAGATGGCGGAGGACGCCGGCGTGGAGATCGAGTGGGACCTGATGAGCGACTCCCTGGGCGAGCGCGTGGGCACCCTCATCGGCGGCAACCAGCTGCCCGACGCCTTCATCGCCGTGGGCTTCAGCCAGAACGACATCAATAAGTACGGCAACGACGGCACCTTCATCGACCTGACCCCCTATATCACCCCTGAGATCATGCCCAACCTGAGCAAGATCCTGGACGAGCACCCTGAGTACCGCTCCGCCATCACCATGGCCGACGGCAAGATCTACGGCCTGCCCCAGGGCGAGGTCATGGGCACCGCCGCCATCGGCGCGGAGCACAACCTGCCCATCCACTCCATCCCCGAGTTCTCCATGATCAACAAGACCTGGCTGGACGAACTGAACCTGGATATGCCTACTAACCTCACCGAGCTGCACGACGTGCTGGTGGCTTTCAAGGAGAACGACATGGCCACCCGCAGCGGCAACGCCGCCGGCTCCACCATCCCCATGTCCACCGGCTATGACCAGTGGTGCTGGGGCCAGGAGATCTTCTACGCCGGCTTCGGTTTCACCAACTTCACCAGCGACGTGTGCAACGACCTGCTGGCCCATGACGACGGCACCGTGGAGTTCGTCTGCGTCAGCGACGCCTATCGTGACGCCGTCAGCTATTTCTCCGACTGGTACAAAGAGGGCCTGATGGACCTGGAGATGTTCTCCCAGGACACCAGCCAGCTGATCGCCAAGGTCTCCCAGGGCCGCGTGGGCGTCACCACCTGGTGGTACATCGACGAGATCGCCGGCGACAAGGCCGATGACTTCGTCTTCCTGCCCCCCATGTACGGTCCCGAGGGCACCCAGTACGCCGAGACCCGCAACGTCACCATGCGCTCCGCCCCCGCCGTCACCTCCGGCCACCTGAACATCACCAGCGCCTGCGGCAACCCCGAGCTGCTGTGCAGGTACTTCGACCAGTGGTATGATCCCGAGATCACCATGCAGCTCCAGTACGGCCCCATCGACGTCTACTTCACCGGCAAGGACGACGCCGGCATGTGGAAGTCCATCACCGACGACGAGGCCCGGGAGAAGTACGGCAAGTCCGCCGGCGAGCTGAAAAGCCAGTATCAGGCCCTTGGCCCCATCCTGGTGCTCCCCGAGTACTACAACAACGTGTTCGAGATGGAAGACCGCGCCAAGGAGCGTCTGGAGGACCTGACCGAGTTCTGGCTGCCCTATGTGGGCTCCTCCGCCGCCTACCCCAACGACGTGACCTTCACCGCCGACGAGCTTGAGGTCATCGACCGCTACAAGGCCGACTTCACCAGCCAGGTCTCCGAGAACGAGGGCAACTGGCTGAAGAACGGCGGCCCCACCGACGACGAGTGGAACGCCTATAAGACCATGCTGGAGGACAACTGCGGCATGAGCAAGCTGCTGGAGGTCTACCAGAACGCCTATACCCGCTACCTAGAGGCCCAATAAGTCCATTCGGCGAACGCCCCCCTGAGAGAATAAACCCAAGTACGGCCGCATCCCGCGGGATGCGGCCGTACTTGGACCCAGATCCATTCCGACTATGTATGCAGGAGGAGACTCCATGATCAGTGAAGCATTGCAAAAGGCCCGGGATTTTGAGGAAAAATACGGGGCCTTTATCCCACCGGAGAAGCGCCCTGCCTTCCACCTCACCCCCCGGGTGGGCTGGATGAACGACCCCAACGGTTTTTCCCTCTACAAGGGGGAATATCACCTGTTTTACCAGTACCACCCCTACTCCGTCCAGTGGGGGCCCATGCATTGGGGCCATGCGGTGAGCCGGGATCTGCTCCGCTGGGAATACCTCCCCGCCGCCCTGGCGCCGGACGCCCCCTACGACGCGGGAGGCTGCTTCTCCGGCGGCGCTGTGGAGCTCCCCGACGGCCGGCAGATGCTGATTTACACGGGTGTGAAGCGGGAGCGCCAGGATGACGGTGTCTGCCAGGACATCCAGACCCAGTGCGTGGCCTTCGGGGACGGCCTCAACTATGAGAAGTGCCCCGCCAATCCCGTCATCGACGACCGGCAGATCCCCGCCGGCTTCAGCCGGGCCGACTTCCGGGACCCCAAGCTGTGGCGGGAGGCGGACGGCTCCTTCCGCTGCGTGGTGGGCAACCGCACCGACGACGGCAGCGGCGCCGTCCTCCTGTTCGAGAGCACCGACGGCGTCAGCTGGAAGTTCAGCGCCATTCTGGACCGGTGCTGGAACGAGTTCGGCCGCATGTGGGAGTGCCCCGACTTCTTCCCCCTGGACGGGAAACAAATCCTCATGTGCAGCCCCCAGGACATGAGCGCCGTGGGCATGGAGTTCCACAACGGGGACTGCACCATGTTCCTCATCGGCAGATATGATCCCGCATCCCACCAGTTCGAGCGGGAGGGGGTGCAGGCGGTGGACTACGGCCTGGATTTCTACGCGCCCCAGACCCTCCTGACCCCGGACGGGCGGCGCATCATGATCGCCTGGATGCAGAACTGGGACACCTGCACCGCCCACCCAAGCGACGCCCGGTGGTTCGGCCAGATGACCATTCTCCGGGAGCTGGACTTCCGGGACGGCCGGGTGGTCCAGAACCCGGTGCGGGAGCTGGAGCGGTATCACGGCCGCCGGGTGGCGTACACCGACGTGCCTGTCCACGAGGAGGTCACGCTCCAGGGCGTTTACGGCCGCATGATCGACCTGACGGTGACCGTCAGGCCCATGTCGGCGGCCGGCTACACCACCTTCCGCATGAAGGTGGCCCGGGGCAGCCAGCACTACACCTCCATCACCTACACCCCCCAGACGGATACCCTCCGGGTGAGCCGCAGCCACGCCGGCTTCAACCGGGACTTCGTCCACGTGCGGGAGTGCTTTGTCCGCAGCCGGGGCGGCGAGATCAAGCTCCGGGTGATCCTGGACCGGTACAGCGCCGAGATCTTCGTCAATGACGGGGAGCAGGCTCTGAGCCTCACCTTTTACACCCCTCAGTCCGCTGACGGTATCAGCTTCGAGTCCCATGGGAACGCGCTGATGAACGTGGAGAAGTATGATATCGTAATGGACCGATCGTGACAGAAAAGAGAGCGGGCCTCCCCGGCAAGCTGCCGGGGAGGCCCGCTTAGTTTCACGCGCACATATCTATGATGATATGGGCGAACATCTTGGCAGAGAGCATCAGGTCCTCTATTTTTACCCGCTCATCCGCGCCGTGGAGGCGGGTGTCGAAGCCGGGCATGGTGCAGCCGAAGGCCACGCCGCCGGGGATGTCGTGGACGTAGGTGCCCCCGCCGGTGGCGAGGCACTCCCCCTTCACGCCGGTGTACTCCTCATATCGCTTCAACAGGGTCCGGACGAAGTCGGAGTCGGCGGGGGTGTGGTGGGGGGCGCTCTGGGTCCCCTCAAAGGCGAAGCCCTTTTCCTCAAAGGCGGCCCTGGCCACCTTCAGGCAGTTGTCTTCGGTGGCGCAGAGGGGGACCCTGGAGTCGAAGCAGCCCTTCAGGCCGGTGTCGGTGACCTCCAGCAGGGAGAAGGCCAAGGTCAGCGGCCCGGCTACCGGCTCCTCCTGGGCGATGCCCAAGGCCCGCCCCTTCCAGTCCCCGTGGGGGAGCAGGGCGTTCAGGTCGGCCAGGGCGGCCCTGGCGCCCCCGTCCGCCAGGGGGAGGGCCAGCAGCAGGGAGATCAGCCCGGTGATGGCGTTGTTGCCCCCCTGGGGGAAGGCGGCATGGGAGCCGGTGCCCTTGGCCCGGATGACGGTGAGACCCTCCTCGTGGGCGAAGGTGAAGGTGATCCCGGTGTGAGAGGTGACCTTCCGCGCCACGGGCTGCACGTCGTACATGGTGAGGCCCTCCACGGCGGCGGAGGCGTCTCCGGGCAGTACGTTGAAGCGGATGCCGCCGTGGAGCCAGCGGAGCCGGGGCAGTTCGGCCTGCTCCGGCCAGGAGCGGGTGAAGGTGGGCCGGAAGGCGCCCTTTTCGGTGTTGATGACCGGGAAGCCGGAGTCGGGGGTGAAGGTGGCGGGGGCGAAAGGATTGCGGGCGAAGTACCAGGCGATGTCCCCGGAGCCGCTCTCCTCGTTGGTGCCCATGATGACCTTGCAGTTTTTCGTCAGGGGCACCCCAAGGTCCTTCACCGCCTTCATGGCCAGCAGGGAGGCGATCACGGGGCCCTTGTCGTCGTCGGTGCCCCGGCCGTAGATGAGGCCGTCGCTGACGATGGGAGAGAAGGGGGGCGTCACCGTCCAGCCCTCGCCGGGGGCCACCACGTCCAGGTGGCCCAGGATGTGGAGGGCGTCCTCGCTGCCGTTGAGGTCGGCGGTGCCCACATAGCCCTCATGGTTTCGGGGGATGAGGCCCCACTCCGCCGCGATCTTCAGCGCCTCGTCCAGGGCGGCGGCGGGGCCGGGGCCGAAGGGGGCGCCGGGGGCGGGAGCGCCCTCCACGCTGTCGATGGACACAAGGCGCTTGACGGCCTCGATCAGCAGGGGCTCTTTATCAGAAAAATATTCCTCGATCTGCGCGCGATCCATATGTATCCTCTCCTCTGGGATGGGCGGCGCCCGCCCGCGAATTTGTTTCCCCTATTCTAATCCTTTTCCCTGTCGAAAACAAGTGGAAAAAGAGGAGAAAGAGAGAAAACAAACGGGGCGGAGGCCATCGACCCGCGCTGGCGGAGAGGACAAAAGCCAAGCCGGGTCTTGAGGCGTTTTTATTTACAAATTCCTCTTTTTTCTCCTCCGGATATGTGGTATACTGTATAAGTTAAATTGGGTATAAGCGCCGTTTCGGCATATCATACCGCAGAAAGGAACAGAAGCTATGGGCCTGTTTTCCAAATTGTTCGGCACCCGCTCCCAGCGGGAGGTCAAAGCCCTGGAGCGCACCGTGGACAGGATCGAGGCGCTGGAGGACGAATACCGCGCCCTCAGCGATAAAGAGCTGCGCGCCAAGACCGACGAGTTCCGCGCCCGGCTCGCCCAGGGGGAGACCCTGGACGACATCCTGCCCGAGGCTTTCGCCGCCTGCCGGGAGGCGGCGGACCGGGTGCTGGGGATGCGCCCCTACCGGGTGCAGCTCATCGGCGGCATCATCCTCCACCAGGGCCGCATCGCCGAGATGAAGACCGGCGAGGGCAAGACTTTGGTGGCCACCCTGCCCGCCTATCTGAACGGCCTGGCGGGGCGGGGGGTCCACATCATCACCGTCAACGACTACCTGGCCAAGCGCGACTCCGAGTGGATGGGCAAGGTGTACCGATTCCTGGGCCTCACCGTGGGCCTGGTGATCCACGGGGTGGGCAAGGAGGACAAAAAGCGGGCCTATGCCGCCGACATCACCTACGGAACCAACAATGAGTTCGGCTTCGACTACCTGCGGGACAACATGGCCATCTACGCTCAGGAGCTGGTGCAGCGGGGCCACGTGTTCGCCATCGTGGACGAGGTGGACTCCATCCTCATCGACGAGGCCCGCACCCCGCTGATCATCTCCGGCCAGGGGGAGGAGTCCACCCAGCTCTATCAGATGGCGGACAACTTCGCCGCCCGGCTGAAATGCCTGCGGGTGGCCTCCACCGATTCCAAGGAAGAGGAGTCCGACGAACTGGACGCCGACTACATCGTGGACGAGAAGGCACGCACCGCCACCCTCACCGCCCAGGGCATCAGGAAGGCGGAGCAGGCGTTCAACGTGGAGAACCTGTCCGACCCGGAGAACACCACTCTGTCCCACCACATCAACCAGGCCCTGAAGGCCAGGGGGGTCATGAAGCGGGACATCGACTACGTGGTGAAGGACGGCGAGGTCATCATCGTGGACGAGTTCACCGGCCGGCTCATGTTCGGCCGGCGGTACAACGAGGGCCTCCACCAGGCCATCGAGGCCAAGGAGCACGTCACCGTGGCCCGGGAGTCCAAGACCCTGGCCACCATCACCTTCCAGAACTACTTCCGGCTGTACGACAAGCTCTCCGGCATGACGGGCACCGCCATGACCGAGGAGGAGGAGTTCGGTACCATCTACAACCTGGATATCGTGGAGATCCCCACCAACCGGCCCATGATCCGGCTGGACCAGCCCGACGTGGTGTATAAGACCAAGGCGGGCAAGTACCGGGCGGTGGTGGAGCAGATCAAGGAGTGCCACGCCAAGGGCCAGCCGGTGCTGGTGGGCACCGTGTCCATCGAGATCTCCGAGCTGGTGAGCAGGCTGCTGACCAAAGAGGGGATCAAGCACAACGTCCTCAACGCCAAGAACCACGAGAAAGAGGCCGAGATCGTGGCCCAGGCGGGCAAGCTGGGGGCAGTCACCGTGGCCACCAACATGGCCGGCCGCGGCACCGACATCATGCTGGGCGGCAACGCCGAGTTCATGGCCAAGGCGGAGCTGCGCAAGGCCGGCATGAGCGACGAGCTCCTTGCCGAGGCCACCGGCCACGCGGATACCGACGACCAGGAGATCATTGAGGCCCGCCGGGCCTTTGCCGAGGCGGAGGCAAAATATAAAGAGGAGATCAGGGCGGAGGCCGACCAGGTCCGCTCCGCCGGCGGCCTCTACATCCTGGGCACCGAGCGGCACGAGTCCCGCCGGATCGACAACCAGCTGCGGGGCCGGGCCGGACGTCAGGGCGACCCCGGTGAGAGCCGCTTCTTCCTCTCCCTGGAGGACGACATCCTTCGGCTGTTCGGCTCCGAGCGCATCCAGGGCCTGATGGAGCGGCTGGGGGTGGACGAGGACACCCCCCTGGACCAGAAGATGCTGTCCAACGCCATCGAGAGCGCCCAGAAGCAGGTGGAGTCCCGGAACTTCCAGACCCGTAAGACGGTGCTGGAGTACGACGACGTGATGAACACCCAGCGGGAGGTCATCTACAAGCAGCGCCGGCAGGTGCTGGACGGGGAGGACGTCCATTCCTCCATTGAGAACATGCTCACCTCCACTATCACCGGATTGATGGAAGGCCACGCCGGGGAGCAGGCCCACATGGACGGGGAGACCTTCCGGGAGGCGGCGGCCCCCTTCATCGGGTCGGTGTTCACCGCCGCCCAGGCGGCCCAGCTCCAGCAGGAGGCTCCCTCCCTCACCGTGGGCGCCCTCACCGAAAAGCTGCTGGAAGCGGCCAATGAGAACTACGCCAGACAGGAGCAGACCGTCAATGCCGCCATGGCGGGCCGCCTGCCCGAGGGCACCAACGCCATGCGGGAGCTGGAGCGGGTGCTCCTTCTGCGGGTGGTGGACGAGTACTGGATGGACCATATCGACGCCATGACCGAGCTGCGGCAGGGCATCGGCCTGCGGGCCTATGGCCAGACCGACCCGGTGGTGGAGTACAAGCGGGAAGGCTTCGACATGTTCGAGCAGATGATCGCCGCCATCCGGGAGGAGACCCTCCGGCGGCTGTTCACCGCCCGCATCCGCACCAACGAGGAGATCCGCCGGGAGCGGGTGGCCAAAGTCACCGGCGAGTCGGGCGGGTCCGACGGCACCGTGAAGAAACAGCCGGTGAAGAAGGTCGTCAAGATCGGCCGCAACGACCCCTGCCCCTGCGGCAGCGGCCTTAAGTGGAAGAAGTGTACCTGCGCCGAGTACCATAAGAACGTGTAAGCTCGTCCCGCCCGCTGAGAGGAGAATTTGCGTGAAGATCATCGAACAGACCAATGGCGGCGTCACCTTCCTGGCCGCCGACGGCATCGCCGCCGCCGGAGGGGCCGCCCACGGGTTCTCCACCCGGCTGGGGGGCGTGTCCGCCGGGATGTGGGCCTCCCTGAACCTGGGGGTGAACCGGGGGGACGACCCCGACCACGTCCGGGAGAATTACCGCCGGTTCCTGAGCGCCATCGGCGCGGAGGGGAACGTGATGGCCATGACCCATCAGGTCCACGGGGGGACGGTGCGCACCGTCACCACCGCCGATCTGAAGGACGACCCCTATCAGAAGGTGGAGTACGAGGCGGACGGCCTGATGACCGCTCTGCCCGGCGTGACCCTGCTGGTCTATTCCGCCGACTGCATCCCCGTGCTGTTCTACGACCCTGTCCGCCGGGTGATCGCCGCCGTCCACGCGGGCTGGCGGGGCACCGCCGCCGGCATCGTGTCCAACGCGGTGGCCCGGATGCGGGTGGTGTACGACTGCCGGCCGGAGGACATCCTGGCGGCCATCGGCCCCGGCATCTGCCCGGAGTGCTTCGAGACCCATGAGGACGTGCCCAACGCCATGACCTCTGCCCTGGGCACCGAGGTGCTCCAGTTTATAAAAATTAAAGAGAACGGCAAATTCGCCGTGGACCTGAAGGGCATCAACGCCCGGCGGCTGGAGCTGGCGGGGCTGGACCCCGCCCACATCGCCCTGTGCGGGGAGTGCACCTCCTGCCTGCCGGAGCGCTATTGGAGCCACCGCAGGCTGGGGGCCAGCCGGGGCTCCATGGCCGCCGCCATCCAGCTGAGATGAGGCGGCTGCCCGCCCTGCTGCTGGCCCTGTGCCTGCTGCTGGCCCTTCCCGGCTGCGGGGAGGACGCCCCGGACCCCACCGGAGCGCCGGAGCCGACGCCGACGCCCTCCGCCGCGCCCGCGCCCACCCCGACCCCCGCGCCGGCCCGATTTTCCCTGGCCTGGGACCCTAACGCCTC
The DNA here is from genome assembly GCA_947630785.1 of uncultured Oscillospiraceae bacterium. Taxonomy (GTDB): domain Bacteria; phylum Bacillota; class Clostridia; order Oscillospirales; family Oscillospiraceae; genus Enterenecus. The sequence continues at coordinate 171,655 of CANRIW010000001.1, forward strand.
CCTGGACCCCATTACGGGGAACAGCCAGGTGAACCGGGAGCTGATCGGCCTGGTGTGGCAGGGGCTCTATGAGCTGGACAACGATTTCCAGCCCCAGCCGGTCCTGGCCCGGTCAAGCCGGGTCAGTGAGGACGGCCTCTCCTGGACCTTCTCTCTGGCGGAGGGCGTATCCTTCTCCGACGGCACTCCCCTCACGGCGGACCATGTTGCCGCCTCCCTCAACGCCGCCCGGACCAGCGCCGTCTACGCCGCCCGGCTGTCCGGCGTCACCGGCGTGACCGCGGCGGAGGGGACCGTGACGGTCACGCTGGCGGCCCCCAACGGGAATCTGCCCGCCCTGCTGGACGTGCCCGTCACACTGAGCGCGGAGGGGGAGCCCGCCCCCCTGGGCACCGGCTACTACCGGGTGGAGCGGGACGGGGAGGACGGCCTGAAGCTGGGGATCGATCCCTTCCACTTCGCCGCCAGCCTGCCCTATCCCGAGATCTTTCTGGTGTCCGTCACCTCCGCCGACGACCGGGCCGCCGCGTTCAATACGGGGCGGGTGTCCGCGGCGGTCACCGACTACACCGGGTCCTATTCCCTTGGCTATTCCGGGAGCTTCGCCACGGCGGACTGCCCCACTACCGATCTTGTCTATATCGGCTTCCGGACCATCGGCGGCCCCTGCCGGGACGCCCGTGTGCGGCAGGCGGCGGCCCGGGCCCTGGACCGGGATACGGTGGCTGCCTCCCTGCTGGCGAGCCACGCCCTGGCCTCCGCGCTGCCTGTCTCCCCCCGGTCGCCGGAGTACAGTGCCGCCGCGGCGGAGCAGCTGGCCTATGACCCTGCTTCTGCCGCCGCCCTGCTGGACGAGGCGGGCTATGCCCTGAACGGGGAGGACGGCCTGCGCTATGCCGGCAGGACGCCTCTGGCCCTCACCCTGCTGGTGAACAGCGACAGCGAGGCCAAGCAGGGGTTGGCGGCGCTGCTGGCCGGGGAGCTGGAGAAGCTGGGCGTCACCGTGACGGTGGACATCCTGCCCTGGACGGAGTATCAGTCCGCCCTGTCCGCTGGAAGATTCGATCTGTACATCGGGGAGACGATCCTCCCCGGGGACTTCGATCTGTCCGCCCTGCTGACCGGAGCGCTCAACTATGGCGGATATGACGCCACAGCGCTGTCCGAGCTGCTGTCCGCCCGGCAGGCCGCGCGGGGGGAGGCGCGGACCGCCGCGGCGTCCGCTCTGTGGGATGAATTCGTCAAGGAGGTCCCCTTCGCTCCGCTGTGTTTCAAAAACCGATCCCTGCTGGTCCGGTGGGGGATGGCGTCCAATCTGCAGCCCACCCGCGCCAATCCCTTTTACCGGTTGGAGGAGTGGACGGTGACACGATAAGAACCCATCATCGAGAGAATGGAGAATGGAGAATGGAAATGAGCCAGGTATTTCGCTGCTATGTAGAGAAACGAGAGGGCTTTGACGTAGAGGCCCGGCGCCTGTTGAAGGAGTTCCGGGACCAGCTGGGCATCCATGCCCTGCTGAATGTCCGCCTGCTGAACCGCTACGACGTGGAGGGCATCAGCCGGGAGGTGTACGAACAGGCCAAGACCACCGTGTTCTCCGAGCCCCAGGTGGACACGGTGTACGACGAGGACTTCCCTGTGCCTCTGACGGCGGGGGCCCTGCTGGCGGTGGAGGCCCTGCCGGGCCAGTTCGACCAGCGCTCCGACTCCGCCGCCCAGTGTATCCAGCTGCTCTCCGGGGTGGAGAAGCCCCTGGTGGCCAACGCCAGGGTATATCTGCTCCAGGGCGGCTTTTCCCAGGAGGAACTGGAGAAGATCAGGGGCTACCTCATCAACCCGGTGGAGTGCCGGGAGGCATCTCTGGAGAAGCCGGAGACCCTGGCCGTGGACCACCCCGCCCCGGCGGACGTGGCCGTCATCCAGGGGTTCACCGGCCTGGACGAGGGCGGCCTTGCCGCCCTGCTGGAGCAATACGGCCTGGCCATGGACCTGGCCGACCTGAAATTCCTCCAGGACTACTTCAAAAACGAGGAAAAGCGGGACCCCACCGTCACCGAGGTGCGGGTGGTGGACACCTACTGGTCCGATCACTGCCGCCACACCACCTTCTCCACCCATCTGGACGACATCCAGATCGACGATCCGGACGTGAAGGCCGCCTACGAGCGCTATCTGGCCGCCCGGGAGGAGGTCTACGGGGCGGAGAAGGCCGCCAAACGGCCCCAGACGCTGATGGACATCGCCACCCTGGGCACCAAGGTGCTGAAAAAGCGGGGCCAGCTCCCTGAGCTGGACGAGAGCGAGGAGATCAACGCCTGCTCCATCCACGTCCCCGCTGAAGTGAACGGCGAGACCCAGGACTGGCTGCTGATGTTCAAGAACGAGACCCACAACCACCCCACCGAGATCGAGCCCTTCGGCGGCGCGGCCACCTGCATCGGCGGCTGCATCCGGGACCCCCTGTCAGGCCGGGCCTACGTCCATCAGGCCATGCGGGTCACCGGCGCCGGCGACCCCACCGTGCCCATGAGCGCCACCATTGAGGGCCGTCTGCCCCAGCGGAAGCTGTGCCAGACGGCGGCGGCGGGCTACTCCTCCTATGGCAACCAGATCGGCCTGGCCACCGGCCACGTGGCCGAGGTCTATCATGAGGGTTACATCGCCAAGCGGCTGGAGTGCGGCGCGGTGGTGGCGGCGGCCCCCGCGGACCACGTCCGCCGGGAGCGCCCCGCGGCGGGAGATGTGGTCATCCTGCTGGGCGGCCGCACCGGCCGGGACGGAATCGGCGGGGCCACCGGCTCCTCCAAGAGCCACAACAAGAAATCCCTCCAGACCATGGCGTCCGAGGTCCAGAAGGGCAACGCCCCTGAGGAGCGCAAGCTCCAGCGGCTGTTCCGGGACGGGCACGTCACCCGGATGATCAAGCGGTGCAACGACTTCGGCGCCGGCGGCGTCAGCGTGGCCATCGGCGAGCTGGCCGACGGGCTGGAGATCGACCTGGACGCGGTACGCAAGAAGTATGAGGGCCTGGACGGCACAGAACTCGCCATCTCCGAGAGCCAGGAGCGGATGGCCGTGGTGGTCGCCCCCGAGGACGAGGAGCAGTTCATCGCCGCCGCCACGGCGGAGAACCTGGAGGCATACCGGGTGGCGGTGGTCACCGAGAGCCCCCGGATGGTGATGACCTGGCGGGGCCGGAAGGTGGCCGACCTATCCCGTGCATTTTTGAACACCAACGGCGCGGTGAAGCACGCCGCCGTCCGGGTGGAGCCGGGGGACCGGGCCGCCGTGGGGAAGCAGCAGTTCGCCTCCCTGCGGGAGATGGCGGCCAGCCTGAAGACCGCCTCCCGCCGGGGCCTGGTGGAGCGGTTCGACGGCTCCATCGGCGCGGGAAGCGTCCTGATGCCCTTCGGCGGGGCGGAGCAGACCACTCCCGCCCAGGCCATGGCGGCCCTGCTGCCCACCATGCCGGGGGAGGAGACGGAGCAGGCCAGCGTGATGGCCTACGGCCTGGACCCGGACCGGATGACGGCGGACCCCTACGCCGGGGCCATGGACAGCGTAGTCACCTCCCTGACCAAGATCGTGGCCGCCGGCGCGGACTACAAGGACGCATACCTCACCCTCCAGGAGTTCTTTGAGAAGCTGCGGGACGACCCCGCCCGCTGGGGCAAGCCCTTCGCCGCCCTGCTGGGGGCCCTGGAGGCCCAGCTGGACTACGGCGCCGCAGCCATCGGCGGCAAGGACTCCATGTCCGGCTCCTTCCTGGACAGGGACGTGCCCCCCACCCTGATCTCCTTCGCCATAGCCCCCATCAAGGCGGCGGACGTTCTGTCCCCCGAGTTCAAGGAGGCGGGCCACCCGGTGTATGTCTTCGGCGGCGACGTGCCGGAGAACACCAGGGCCGAGTGGGACGCGTTCCACGCGCTGGCCCAGGCCGGAAAAGTCAAGGCGGCGTGGGCTGTGGAGGAGAGCATCGCCGAGGCGGTGATGAAGATGTCCTTCGGCAACCGTGTCGGCTTCCGCTCTGAGGCGGAGTTGACGGATGAGATGTGGCACATCCCCTTCTACGGGGCCATCGTGGCCGAGCTGACAGAGGAGATCGACTGCCCCTATGCCCGGCGGGTGGGCGTCACCACCGCCGAGTCCGTCATCGACCTGGGCGGCGACTCCGCCCCCATCGATGAGCTGCTGAAACTCAACGAGGGTGTTTTGGAGGACGTCTACCCCACCAGGGCGGGCACCTCTGCCCCGGTGGAGACCATCAGCTGCGACCGCCGCTCCCCGGCGGTGTTCAACGGCAAGATCGCCCGGCCCAGGGTGGTCATCCCCGTGTTCCCCGGAACCAACTGCGAGTACGACTCCGTCCGGGCCTGCCTGCGGGCGGGGATGGACGCCGAGACGGTGGTCATCCGCAACCTGACCCCGGAGGACCTGACCGCCTCCGCCGCCGACCTGGAGGCCGCCATCCAGCGCTCCCAGATCATCTTCCTGCCCGGCGGCTTCTCCGGCGGCGACGAGCCCGACGGCTCCGCCAAGTTCATCGTGTCTTTCCTCCGCAACCCCCGGCTCACCGACGCCGTCCACGACCTGTTGAAGCATCGGGACGGCCTGATGCTGGGCATCTGCAACGGTTTCCAGGCCCTGGTGAAGCTGGGCCTCGTCCCTTACGGCGAGATCAGGCCCGCCACGGAGGACGGCCCCACCCTGACCTACAACCTCATCGGCCGGCACCAGAGCCGGTATGTCACCACCCGCGTGGCCAGCGTCCAGTCCCCCTGGATGCTGAAATCCAACGTGGGCGACCTCCACGCCATCCCCGTGTCCCACGGCGAGGGCCGCTTCGTGGCCCCCCAGAGCGTCATCGACCAGCTCATCGCGGGCGGCCAGGTGGCCACCCAGTATGCGGACTTGAACGGCGTGCCCTCCATGGACATCGCCGCCAACCCCAACGGCTCCGTCATGGCCATCGAGGGCATCTTCTCCCCCGACGGTCGGGTGTTCGGCAAGATGGGCCATACCGAGCGGGCGGGCGGGTTCATCGCCAAAAACATCCCCGGCAACAAGCTCCAGCCCATCTTTGAGAGCGGAGCGCTGTATTTCCGCTGAGCGCGGGCAGCCAGGGCCTCCCCGTGGGCGATTCCTGACACCTCTTTTTACTGATACAAATACCCCCCGGCGCAGCTTTGTTTTCTGCGTCGGGGGGTGTTTCGGTTTTGACAGGACTGCCGGAACCTTTCCCTGTCCTGGTCAGTCCTGGGAGCACCTGGTGAGCAGTTCCTCCCACTTCCGGTCCACATATTCCTGGGCGGCCTGGATGGTCCACTCGTTGCCGGGCTTGAAGCAGTGCTTGAACCGGCCCTGGAGGCGCATGAACTCCTCCACGGGCAGCTTCTTTTTGGGCTCATAACTGAGCATCCACTTGCCCTCCACTACCTCGTACAGGGGCCACACGCAGGTGTCCACCGCCATTTTGCAGATCAGGGCCAGGTCCTCCGCCGGGTACTGCCACCCTCTGGGGCAGGGGCACAGGACGTTGACAAAGGCGGGACCCTCGGTGTAGATGGCCCGGTGGGCCTTCTCATGGAAATCCTTGAAGTTGCCCATGAAGGTGGTCTGGGCCGCGTAGGGGACGCCGTGGGCCACCACGATCTGGGTCAGGTCCTTGGGGTTCTCCTTTTTGCCCACGCTCTCCGCGCCGGGAGGGGTGGTGGTGGCGCTGGCGAACCGGGGGGTGGCGGAGGAGCGCTGGGTGCCGGTGTTCATGTACGCCTCGTTGTCATAGCAGAAGTAGGTGAAGTCGTGGCCCCGCTCCAGGGCGCCGGAAAGGGACTGGAAGCCGATGTCGTAGGTGCCCCCGTCGCCGCCGATGGCCAGGATCTTGAAGTTGTCCTTGAGCTTGCCTTTCTTCTTCATGGCCCGCAGGGCGGACTCCACGCCGGAGGCCACGGCGGAGGTGTTCTCAAAGGCGGCGTGGATGTAGGAGTCCTCCCAGGCGGTGTAGGGGTACTGGAAGGAGGAGACCTCCAGGCAGGAGGTGGCGTTGCAGACGACCGCCTTGTCCTCCGGCTCCAGGGCCCGCATCATGGCCCGGCAGGTGACGCCCGCGCCGCAGCCGGCGCAGAGGCGGTGCCCCGGCGCGAAGCGCTCGGGCTTGCTCATTTGCTCTCTCAGATTGTAAGCCATTTCACTGGACCTCCTCTCTCAGATCCCGCTGGCCCATGTGGGTGTAGACGGGGCCAGTCTCGCCGGTGGCGGCGATCTTCTCCAGCCGGGCGAAGACCCGTTTGGCCTGGTCCACGGTGAAATCCCGGCCGCCCAGGCCGTAGACGATGTCCACCATCTTGGGCCGCCTGTCCAGATTGACGCAGGCGGCGGCGGTCTCGGCGAACAGGGGGCCGCCACAGGCGGAGAAGCCCTCGCTCTTGTCCAGCACCGCTACGGCTTTGCAGTCCTTCAAAGCCTCGGCAAGCTCCTCGGCGGGGAAGGGGCGGAACACCCGGACCTTGATGAGGCCGGCCCTGACGCCCTGCTCCCGCAGTTCGTCCACCGCCGCCCGGGCGGTGCCGGCAGAGGAGCCCATCAGCACCAGGGCCACCTCGGCGTCCTCCAAGCGGTACGGCTCGAACAGGCCGTATTTCCGGCCGAAGGTCTTCTCAAAGTCGGCGGCCACGTCCAGGATGGCCCTCTTGGCGTTCTTCATGGCCTCGGCCTGGGCCACCCGGGCCTCCATGTAGTAGGGGGAGGTGCCGTAGGGGCCCACGGCCAGGGGGTTCTCGCTCTTGAGCAGATAGTTCTCCGGGTGGTACTCGCCCACGAAGGCCCTCACGGCCTCGTCGGACTCAAGCTCGATGTTCTCCAGGGCGTGGGAGGTGATGAAGCCGTCCTCGCAGATCATCACGGGCAGACGCACGTCAGGCGTCTCGCCGATGCGGTGGGCCTGGAGGTAGTTGTCGTAGGCCTCCTGGTTGTTCTCGGCGTAGATTTGGATGAAGCCGGAGTCCCGCTCCGCCATGGAGTCGGAGTAGTCGTGGTTGATGTTGATGGGGCCGGTGAGGGCGCGGCAGGCCACCGCCAGCACGATGGGCAGGCGGCAGGAGGCGGCCACGTACAGCACCTCGTTCATGAAGGACAGGCCGGCGGAGGAGGTGGCAGTGATGGCCCGGCAGCCGGCGGCCTCGGCGCCGATGCAGGCGGACATGGAGGAGTGCTCGCTCTCCACGCAGATGAACTCGGTGTCCACCCGCCCGTCGGCCACATACTGGGCGAAATACTGGGGAATCTCGGTGGAGGGGGTGATGGGGAACATGGCGAACACGTCGGGATTGATCTGGCGCATGGCGGTGGCGATGGCCTCGTTGCCGCTGAGCCGGTCACGGATGCTCATATCAGTGTACCTCCTTCCAGTCGATAGCCTTGAAGGGACAGACCTTGTAGCAGATCCCGCAGCCCTTGCAGTGGTCCAGGTCGAACTGCCCCCGCTTCCCGTCGGTGACGGGGATGGAGGAGTCGGGACAGAAGGGGGCGCAGAGCAGGCACTGCTTGCATTTGGCGGGGTCCCACACGGGGACCTTGGAGCGCCACTCGCCGGTCAGGGTCAGCCGGGAGGTACCGCCCTCATAGATTTCACAGCCGGTGGTCAGGTCCTGCCACGGGGAAGTTTCATGGATGTCGGCAGCTCTGGTCTTCATCTTACTCCTTGACCTCCTTCATGGCCTCCACCAGACAGTCCAGGTTTCCCTGCACCAGCTGGGGTTTGGAAGCGAATTTGTGGCGGTAGGAGGTCTCCATATCCTTCAGGAAGTCCTCCGGGTCCACGCACTTGCTCACCGCCACCACGGCGGCCAGCATGGGAGTGTTGGGGAAATAGGCCCCCAGATGCTTGCGGGAGATGGTCCCCGCGTCGATGGTGTACACCCGGCCGGCGTAGCCCCGCAGCAGGGGACGCAGCGCTCCGGGCTCCTTGGCGGAGTTGATGATGATGGCTCCCTCGGGGCTCAGACCGGCGGTGACGTCCACGCTCTCCAGCAGGGTCTCGTCCACCACCGCCACATAGTCGGGGTCGTAGATGTTGGAGTGGATGGAGCAGCGCTCGTCGCTGATGCGGTTATAGGCCGTGATGGGCGCGCCGGAGCGCTCCGGGCCGTACTCGGGGAAGGACTGGACGAACTTGCCGGACATAAAGGCGGCATCGGCCAGCAGCAGACTGGCGGTTTTGGCCCCCTGGCCGCCCCGGCCGTGCCATCTGATCTCGGTCATGGTCTTACTCATAAGCTCTACCTCTTTTCGTTGAAACAAAAAGCGCCCGCCCCGTAAAGGGACGGACGCCATAAGTTGACACCGTTGTACCACCCGTTACTGTGTACCAGCATACACGCTTCCTGTAACGGGGAACACCGTCAGCGCCTACTCCGCTTCCGCGTTTGGGGCTGAAGCTCCGGAGTGATATTCGGACAAGCCCTCCGGCGCCGGATTTCCACCATTCACCGGCTCTCTGCGGCCTCGGGCAGGCCCTACTGTCTCCATCACTGCTTTTTTGTGGATGAAATTACTGAATAATATAGCCCCCGCCTCCGGTTTTGTCAAGGTATACTTTTGACAAAAACGGAGGCGATCTCCCGGCGAAAACCGGCTTTTGCGCCCGTCCGGAGACGATCCAGGGGGCGGGCTCCGTGTCAAAGGTGTTTTTGGGGGAGAGTTTGGACACGGAGATCTGGATGACCTCCGTCTCGCCCACGCCGTACCGCCGGAACAGGTCGGGCAGAGAGGCGGCGCACCGGAAGTCCAGGGTGTAGATGACGAACTCCATGTGGGGGTTCAGCTTCAGCAGGCACTCCATCTCCCGCTCCATGCTGGCGGAGGCCACCAGGAAGGTCAGGGAGGGCACCGGCAGGCCCTTCATGGTCTCCGCGTCCACATGGTCGATGACGGTGATGTTGTTGATGCCGAACTGATGGGCGTTCTCCTCCACGGTGCGCCGGTCCCGCTGGCTGTACTCCACGGCGATGACAGTGCCCTCGGGGGCCAAGATGGCCGTCTCCACGGCGATGGAGGCCCCGCCGATGACGCACACCGTATCCTGATTGGACACGTGCATCTTGTTGAGGATGACCGCCCGGATCTCGCTGCCCACATAGTGGACGGAGCCCCGGAAGAAGTCGGAGTTGCGCATCCCGATCTTGTAGGTGGAGCGGGCGTTGGGGTTCAGGATCAGCATGCCGGCGGAGGCGTTGATGCCCCGGTTGATCATGTCCTTCACAAAGGAGTGGAGGATGGGGCCGGTGGGCTCGGAGCCCTCGTTGTACCACACCTCGCAGTCGCCCAGACCGGCGTCCCACATCTTATAGAAGATGTCCGGGTGGCCCGCCTCGGTGAACACCAGCACGGCGGGGCGGGACTCCACCGTGGGGATCAGGTTCTTGTTCTTCCGGGTGATGTCCAGGATCTTGACCTTTTCCAGATCCACCTGCATATTCTCGGCGAAGTAGGTCAGCCAGGCCAGGATGTGGGCGTTGGTGAACATGTTTTCCATATCGGACCCTCCGTTCCATTGGGATAAATCACTACAGCAACTATACCACGGCGGTGCGGAGACTGTCAAGGGAAGGGACGGCGGGGTTTTCCGGCCGTTCGGCTTTACATCGCCGGATTCTCATAATATAATATCTTTATCTTATGCGCGGGGCGGGGCGACGGGACGCAGGGACGCCTGCCGCGAAGGAGGAGAAGCCTGTGTTGACTGAGCTTTGGAAGGACCGTATTCTGATACTGGACGGGGCCATGGGCACCGAGCTGCTGAAACGGGGGCTGCCCGCCGGGGCGGAGCCGGTGCTGTGGGGTCTGGACCATCCCCAGGTGCTCGCCGCCATCCACCGGGAGTATATCGGGGCGGGCAGCCAGGTCATCTATGCAAGCACCTTTGGGGCCAGCGCCCGGACGCTGGGCAAGTCGGGCCGCTCTGTGGACGAGGTGGTGGGCGGGGCCGTGACCATCGCCAGGCAGGCCGCCGCGAGGACCGACGTGAAGGTGGCCCTAGACATCGGCCCTCTGGGGACGCTGCTGGAGCCCATGGGCGCCCTCACCTTTGAGGATGCTTATGAGCAGTTCCGGGAGATCGCCCAGGCCGGGGAACGGGCCGGGGCGGCCCTGGCCGTCATCGAGACCATGACCGACCTGTACGAGGCCAAGGCCGCTCTGCTGGCGGTGAAGGAGAATACCTCGCTGCCGGTCTTTGCCACCATGTCTGTAGAGCGCGGCGGCCGGACCTTCACCGGTTGCACGGTCCAGTCCATGGCCCGGACCCTGGAGGGACTGGGGGCGGACGCCATCGGGCTGAACTGCTCCCTGGGACCGGAGCAGCTGCCGCCCCTGATCGTCGAGCTGGCCCGGAATACCCGGCTGCCCGTCATCGCCAAGCCCAACGCCGGCCTGCCCGATCCCGCCGACGGACACTACGACATGGGCCCGGAGGACTTCGCCGCCGCCATGCGCGCCTGTCTGGAGGCGGGGGCCTCCATCGTGGGGGGCTGCTGCGGCACCTCGCCGGAGTATATCCGCCGGCTGCGGGAGGCTGTCGGGGGCTGCAGTCCCGCCGCGCGCGCCTATGACCCGATCAGCTTTGTGTGTACCCCCGCCGTTCCCTGCCGGATCGGGGGGGTGCGGGTCATCGACGAGCGGGTGGATGCCGCCGGCGAAGAGCGGTTCCGGCAGGCCCTGCTGGAGGACGATATGGATTACATCCTGGATGCGGCGCTGGAGCAGGAGGACGCCGGGGCGGATATCCTGGGCGTGGACGTGAGCTACCCCGGCGTCAACGAGAGGATCGTGCTGCCACGGGTGGTGAAAGCCATCCAGAGCGTGGTGACCCTGCCTCTCCGACTGGACTCCGCCGACCCGGATGCGCTGGAGGCCGCCCTGCGGGTGTATAACGGCAAGGCGGCGGTGAGCCCGGGGAACGGGGACCGGGAGACCCTGGACCGCATCCTGCCCATTGTGAAGAGATACGGGGCAGCCGTAGTGGGGCTGTGCCCGGACCAGAACGGTATCCTCCCCGCGGCGGAGGACCGGCCGGCCATCGCCCAACGCATCCTGGACGCGGCCTTGTCTTACGGCATCCCCAGGGAGGACGTGCGGATCGACGGCCTGGCTGCTACCGGTTCCGTCCGGCAGGACCGGGCGGAGGAGACGTTGAAGACGGTGCGGATCGTCCGGACGCTGCCGTAGGGGAAACGGACGGCGCCGGACCGGGATGTGAAAAAAAGAAGCCGCTTTTTTTACATAAAATCGGTTTTGTGCCGGCTGGAGAAGGCACCGGCGCAAAAAGAATCAAAAAAGAACCTTGAATTGCGCAATAATTGAGTAGAAAATTTGGCTTTGGAGGAATAAAGTAAACATAAACTGTAATATGGGTCTTGTTGTCCGCGCCGCGGATGCGGAGCAGCACACCGTTTCGGGATACACGGGCGGGAAATCAGTGCTGATTTTTGTTCCGGCCGATCATCCGATCATACGAATGCGTGGAAGGTCAACAAAGGAGTGAGCTTCGATGCCCTATCAAACCAGCAACCCTCCTATCGCGGATATCAGCGTGCTGTCTGTCCAGGGCAGCTACCGGCGCATCTGGCACAACGCCTGTTTCCTGTTCATCCTCAACGGAGAGGTGCAGGTGGAGATGGACGGTCACGCCTGCTATCTGAACAACAACGGCATCATGCTGGTGGAGGCGGACACCCCTTATACCGTCACCGGCCACGGAAGCAACCTGCTCATGACCATCCGCATGGACTATGATTTCTTCGCCCAGGGCAAAGGCGGCCGGGGCATGGGGATGCTTGTGTGCAACTCGGCGGAGGACGGCGAGCGGGACTACTCCATGCTCCGGCAGATGCTGTCCCATCTGGCTCTGAACTACTTTGAGGCGGGAGACAGCAAGGACCTGCGGCAGCTGGAGCTGTGCTACTCTCTGCTGTACTATCTGAATACCACCCACTATGTGGCCGCCGAGCCGGACACGGTGGGGAATCTGTCCAACGAGAAGCGGGGCCGGCAGATCATCTCTTACATCGAGAGCAACTATATGCACGAGCTCCAGCTGGAGGATCTGGCCCAGCTGGCCTATCTGTCTCCCTCCTATCTGTCCCGTCTGTTCAAGAAGATGACGGGGAAGAACTTCAAGTCGTATCTTCAGGATGTGCGCCTGCGCCACGCGGTGGAGGACATGCGCCGCACCGGGCAGACCATCACCGCCATTGCCTACAACAACGGCTTTCCCAATGTCAGCGCCCTGAACACCGCCATCCGCAAGGAGTATGACATGGCCCCCAACGAGCTGCGCCGTTCCCTGGCGGAGGAGCCCCCCGAGACGGCGGAGGCGTCCCCCTATGAGGTGGTGGAATACGGCAGCGTGCGCACCAATTTGCAGATCCTGGCCGGCTCAGAGCCCCCCAAGTCCCTGGGGATCTACCGGTTCCCGGACCAGGTGGAGTACAAGGTGGAGGACGTAGGCCAGTTCCGGCCCATCCGGCCCATCTGGAAGGCCATGATCAACGTGGGCACCATCCAGGGCCTGGCCAACGTGGGTGTGGAGAACCAGCTCCGCCTGGTCCAGGACGAGATCGGCTTCCAGTACGCCCGGCTGGAGAGCGTCCTCACCGACGAGTCCATCCCCAAAATGGCCGACGGCAACTATAACTTCTCTTATTTTGACCGCACCATCGAGCTGCTCCAGGCTCTGAAGCTGACGCCCTTTCTGGACCTGTCCCTGAAGGGGGATTACATCCTGCTGTCCGAGACCAAGGTCATCTACCGGGGTGGAAAGCCCCAGACCCAGGCATCTGACCGCGCCTTCCTCAATAAGGTGTCCGCCCTCCTTCGCCACTGTATCAACACCTTCGGCGCCAACGAGGTGGAGCGCTGGGGGGTGGAGATCGGCGTGCTGCACGACGCCCAGCTCACCCTGCTGGAGCGGCCGGAGGACTACGCCCGCCGGTTCAAGGCGGTGCGGTCCATGATCAAGGAATGGCTGCCTGATATGCTGGTGGGCGGGCCGGATCACAACATCGCCATGGAGCCGGATTTTCTGGAGAAGACCCTCGCTCTGCTCCAGAAGGAGGGGGCTCCCTTCGATTTCTTCTCCCTGTGCGCGGTGCCCCATGTCCGTTCTGTCCTGGAGGACGGCACCCCTCACTTTGTGTTTTCCCCCAACCCCGACTATGTGAAAGACTGCGTCCGGGAGATCCGGGAGATTCTGGACCGGATGGGGCTGGGAGCTCTGCCCATCTGGGTCACCGCCTTCGGCCCCGATGTGCGCACCCGCAACCATGTGAACGACAGCTGCTATCAGGCCACCTTCATCGCCAAAAACACCATCGACCTCATCGGCCTGGTGGACGTGATCGGGTACTGGCAGCTGTCCGATGTGGACACCGAGTATATCGACACCACCCGTATCCTCTTCGGGGGCACGGGCATCCTGTCCAAGGACGGGTTGAAAAAGCCGGGGTTCACCACTCTGAAGCGGCTCAGCTCCATCAACACCCTGCTGGTGGAAAAGACGGGGAGCATGCTCCTCACCACCAACGCCATCAACACCTATAACATCGTATTGTATAACTACGCCCACTTCACCAACGTCTACTGCCTGTCCAGCGGCGAGGGGGTCACCTATGACAACGCCTACACCGTGTTCGGAGACGCCGCCACCCGGAACATCTCAGTGAGTCTGGGCGGGCTCCAGCCCGGCCGGTACAAGGTCATCACCACCACCCTCAACCGGGAGTCCGGCAGTCTGTTCGACGAATGGCTCCGCTACGGCATCATCGACGACCTTCAGCCCCACGATATCCGCTATCTGCGGGACATCGTCCATCCCCACCGGGCGGTGCGCTACCAGGAGTGTGAGGACGGACGGCTGGAGCTGACCATGCAGATGCTCCCCCACGAGGTAAAGTTCCTGATCCTCATCCGGGAGCTGTGAGCGCAGGATATAGGAGGACCGCCCGGGGGAAGCCCCCCGGGCGGTCCTTTGCGTTTATGCGTTTTCCATCCGGATGAGGAACTTCAGGGTGTAGTCCCGTTTGGCGCTGTACTGGAACTCGGGCATAATGCCCGGGCCGCAGGCGCCGGTGCCGATGCCCTGCTGGAAGGCCTGGATGGTCACATAAGTGCCGGTGCGGACCTCGTCCTTCCGGTGTTTCATGGTCAGCAGGGCCCGGTCGGTGTAGGGCTTGACCCCCAGCTCAAAGGGCTTGTCGACCGCCTCGAAGGTGACTTTGATCTTTCCGTCGGACAGGCTGGCCACGGTGCAGTCCATGCGGTTGCCGCTCTCCTGGGGCCGAAGGTTGGGCTCGGTCATGTCGCCGACCTTGCAGGTCACGTCCTTGATGGGGAACTGATCCTTCATATCGCTGTAGGACTCCCCGCAGCGGCCCGTATAGCGTACCACGTCGAACACCTCGTCCAGCCGGAAGGACTTGCCGAACCGGGGCACGATGCCTCCGCCGGAGGTACAGTGGAGGGTGCTGGTCACCAGCACGCCGCCGTCCACCCCCTCGTAGGTGTCGGTGACGGTGAACTTCTGCTTTTTGTTGGAGACCCTGGTGACCACCCTGACGCCGTTGGCGGTCTTCTCGGTGGAGAGGACCTCCTCGGTCTGGGCGGCGTAGGGGGCCATGGTCCTGCTGAAGAAGTTGTCGGTGTCGTTGTCGGTCCCCGCCCGGTACAGGAGGGTGCCCTCCTCCGCCCCGGCCAGGACGGTCCTGCCTCCCTGCTGGAGCAGCAGCTTCCCGCCGCTCACGGAGGCGCCCTCGGGCAGCTTTTTCGCGGCGGGGGCGGCCTGGACCTGCCGCTCCAGCACCATCTGCTCCTCGGCCACCGCCCTGCCGGTATTCGTGTCGGTGGTGACCACGGTGACCATCTGGATCCCATCCACCGGCTTGCCCAGGGGGACTGTCACCGTGACCCTGGACAGTGGGGCGGCGTCGGGGCTGATGGCGGTCTCGGAGCCGTCGTTCCAGCAGAATTTCAGCTCGTAGCGGTCCCCATTGGAGAAGGCGGTGGTGTTGAATACCTCGAACTTGTCGCCGTCCAGGTGCCGCACCCGGATGGGCCGGTAGATGAACTTCATGATCTTCGCCCCGGCGGAGGGGGTGCGGTCCGGGTAGAACAGGCCGTCTACGCAGAAATTCCCGTCGTGCTCCCACTCGCCGTGGTCACCGCCGTAGGTGTAGCTCCCGTCGGGATGGAGGACGGCGTGGTCCACCATCTCCCACACGCAGCCGCCCATGAGGCTGTCATACTGGTAAATCTGCTCCCAGTACGCCTCGGTGTTGCCGGGACCCACCCCCATGGCGTGGGCGTACTCGCACAGGAAGTAAGGCCGGTCATTCAGACGCTGCTGTTTGCGCTTCTTTTCGCCCACGTCGTGGACCATCTGGACGGAGGGGTACATCTCGCTGCCCACATCGTAGGCCACCCGCTTGCAGTGGACGGCGCTCTCGTAGTGGACGGGGAGATCAGAATGGGCCTTGAGGTAATCGTACATGGCGTCGGTGTTGTTGTAACCGCCCGCCTCGTTGCCCAGGCTCCACATGACGATGGCGGTGTTCCCATGCACCTTGTCCCGCTGGTACAGCCGGGCGATGCGGTCAAGGTACCGGGGCTGCCACTTGGGGTCGTGGCTGATGGAATTGTAGGTGGGCGGCAGCTGGTGGGCGAAGGTGCCGTGGGTTTCCAGGTCGTTCTCGTCCACAATGTAGAGCCCCAGCTGGTCGGCCAACTCCAACAGCAGGGGGTCGGGGGGATAGTGTGAGGTGCGGATGGTGTCGATGTTGAACTCCTTGCAGAGCCTCACGTCCCGCTCGATCTCATCGGGGGTCATGGTGTAGCCGTTGGTGGGGCTGGTGTCGTGGTGGTTGACCCCCTTGAACTTGATCTTCCTGCCGTTGAAGTACAGCACGTCGCCTTTGATCTCCACCGTGCGGAAGCCGATGCGCTCCTTCACGCAGGCGGTCAGGGTCTCGAAATAGATATCATAGAGGACGGGGTCCTCGGCGTTCCACTCCGTCACATCCAGATCGGCAAAGGTGACCTCGGCGGCCCTGTTCTCCGCTTTGACCGTGGCGGTCTTTTCGATGCCGTGGCCCTTGAGGGTGAAGGTCACGTCGGTGTCAGAGAGGGTCTGCGCTTTCAGGGTCAGGGACCAGGTATCGCCGGCCTTGACGGTTTTCGCGTCGATATCCCACAGGTCGGCGGGCTCGTCCACCCGGAGCAGCACGTCCCGGAAGATGCCATTGTTCCGGAACATGTCCTGGTCCTCCAGGTAGGTGCCGTTGCACCAGCGGCGGACCACCGCCACCAGCTCATTGTCTCCCTGGATGAGTTTGCCGGACAGATCGAACTCGGCGGTGTTGTGGGCCCCCTCGGAGTAGCCGATGAATCCGCCGTTCAGGTACAGGTCCAGACAGCTGGCCACCCCCATGAAGGAGATGATATACCGCCTGGCCGGATCATCCACGTGGAAGAAGGTGCGATAGACTCCCACAAAGTTATACTGGTCGTCAGGCATCTTCCAGCGGGGCATGACCTTCTGGTCCACCCCCAGCCAGGAGAATACCTGCCCCGCCTTGCCGGTGGTGGGGATGACCGGGGGCTTGTAGGGGAACTGGTAGCGGATGTTCACATAGAAGGGCTTGTCATACCCCCGGAACTGCCAGCAGGCGGGCACGTCGATCTTGTCGAAGGGGACGGCGGCGGTGTCGAACTCCGTAGGAAGTTCCGCGGGGCGGGGATAGAATTTGAAGCCCCACTGGCCGTTGAGACACACCACCTTGGAGGACTTGTACCGCTTCTCCCTGGGGCTGACGGCGTCCGCCGCCGCCCGGTCCGGGTAGGGGATGAAGTAGCTCCGGGCGGGGAGCTTGTTCACCTCAAAGACGTTGAAATCGTGGTAATTGCTCTGGTTTAGGGTGTATTTCATAGCGATTCTCCTAAACTGTATTTTGCAGGCCGGCTCACGCGTTCTTCCGCGCGGCGATGGCCTTCTGCTCCTCGGGCAGGTTCTTCTCCACCGTCCACAGGAAGATCAGCACGGCGCACACGGCGTAGGCGATGGTCTCGATCCAGATGTAGCTCACCGTGATGGCGCTCTGGGCCGCCGCGGACTGGCCCGCGGTGTTCAGGGCTACATCGGCGTTCTGGTCATATCCGCTGGCGTTGAGGATGGCGCTGAAAATGGCGTTGCACACCGGCGTGGCTGCCACCATCAGGGAGCTGTAGATGGACATGGTCAAACCGTCGGTACGGATGTTGTGCTTGAACTCGATGTGGTCGATGACGTCGGCCAGCATGGCCAGGATCAGGTAGCAGGCCGGGGAGGAACCCAGGCATTTCAGCGCCACGCCGATAGCCACCGGGACGATCTGCCCGTTGCCAAGGCCCGCGATGACGCCGCCAATGACGCCCACGATCATGCCGATGAGGGTCACCTTCCGCTTGCCGAACTTGTTGGCCAGAGGCACCACCAGCGCCGCCGCCACCGCCATGGGGATGGCGCCCAGGATGGCCAGCAGGGACTGGGAGGTGCCCCAGGCGTCCTCCAGGGCGATGCCGAAGAAGGAGTTGTCCATCACCCACTTGCAGAAGAAGGCCATGGAGCCGTTCTTCATGGCCCCGGACCACTGGAAGCACAGGTAGAAGATGATCACCAGCCACCACATCCGGTCGCTGGCCACCGCCTTCAGCTGCTCCCCCAGGGAGGGGGCCCCCGCCGTCTGCTCCACGGTCTCGCCGCCCATGGACTCCTCGGTGACCCGCTCACGGGTGAACATGAACTGGAGGTAGATGGTCAGGGCGGTGAAGATGGCCACCGCCAGCATGGTGACGAACCACAGGAACTGATTCTGCTTCAGGGCAAAGGACACCAGCATGGGGAAGGCCATGGAGCCCACGCCCATGACGCCCAGGCCGGCGATGTTGGTGAAGGAGGCCAAGGTGGCCCGCTGCTGGCTGTTCCGGGTGGACACGGGGATCAGGGTGGAGTTGGCGGTGTTGTAGATGGGGTATGCCACGGCGTAGTAGAGGTTATAGGCCACGGCGATCCACACCATCTTGGCGGTCTCGTTCTGGAAGGGCACGATGAACATGAGGACGCTGGCCACCGACAGGGTCAGGGCGGACAGGAGGACCCAGGGGCGGGCCTTGCCGGCCAGGGCGTGGGTGCGCTCGATGAGCTGGCCCACAATGAGATTGGCGGCCACGATGAGGATGGTGGAGAACAGCTGAAGGCCGGTGAGGAAGCCCAGGTCCAGCTTGAGTACGTCGGTAAAGTAGTTTTGCAGGATGCTGGTAAAGATGCCGGAGGACAGCAGGGCCCCGAAGGGGCCGATGAAGTAGCCGAACAGCATCTCGGCCAGCTTTACATCGGGGGATTTGATTTTGGAGCTGAACAGCGGATTGCTCCAGATCCCCTGTTTTTTCTCGGTCATGGCCTTTCTTCCTTTCTCGGGTGGAGTGGATCGTTTTCCAGGAAACCGCGAAAGAACGCACATTCTTCGTCGTTGCACAGGTCGGCGTCCCGGGACCTGACGTTACAGTGAAAGACGTGCTCCAGCGGATGTTCCGCATCCCCGTAACAGCGGCTGATATACGGCACGCCGGCCTCGTCCAGTTTTCGGGACAGGATGGGGACCTGTTCTCTCAGAAAATCGTCGCTGGCGGTCATGAGGAACACCGGCGGGAACCGGCCGTTGATGTGGGCCGTCACGTCGATGGCCTCCAGCTCCTCCGCGCTGCCGCGCCGGGGCAGATAGTCCAGGATGAGCAGGTGGATCAGGTCCGTGGGCAGGCGTTTCGGCTCCACCCGGTACTGCCCGCAGTTCAGGGCGACCGCGCTTGGCACGAACCCGCCGGGCGGGCGGAAGGGAAACCGGGCGGCGCAGCCCGGATCGGTACAGATGGCGCAGTACAGCCCCAGGAGATTGGCCCCGGCGGAATCGCCCACGGCGAAAATGTGCTCCGGGTCGAAGCCGTACTCCGCCGCGTGGGCCAGCACCCAGTGGAAGACGGAATTTACGTCCTCCAGCTGGGCGGGATATTTGTGCTTCGGAGCCAGCCGGTAAGAGAAGTTTACCACGGCGAAACCCCGCCTGGCAAGGCTCATACAGTAGAATTGATACACCGTTTTGTCGCCGTATACCCAGCCGCCGCCGTGAACGCTGACGATCACCGGGAGGACCTTTCCCTCTCCGGCGCGGGGCCGGTAGACGTCCAGCGCCTGCCAGCGGGGGTCGTCCCCATAGAGGATGTCGTCGTACCTGACCACGTCCTCCGGGGTGGTCAGGCCGGAATCCCGGGCGGCGTCGCTCCGGCCAAAGGAGTATCGAAGATAGCTGCTGACGAGAGACATACAAAAACCGCCTTTTTCAGAGTGCAGGAAGGGGGGACGACCCCGCTGCCGAAGCTGTACCCTGTTTTCAGATGATGAGGAAAGGCCGCCCGGGGCGTGCCCCGGGCGGCCGATAGCTCGGAACCCTTACGCTTGAGTCAGATCACTTGCTCTTTTTGGTGAAGCAGGCCAGGATGGTGACCACGATGGCCGCCAGATTGACGCCGGCCATCAGGATGTTCATGCCCGCCAGCTCAGGATGGCCCACCATCTGGATGCCGTTGATGGACTCGGCGATGTTCCAGACACCGTCGGTGAGGACCCGCATCAGCACGAAGGCCAGCAGGGCGGCGGCGATGATGCCGGTGAAATCGGTCCAGATACGCTCGCCGAAGAAGAGAGAGACCAGACAGACGATGGCCGCCACGAGGGCCACGACAGCCAGGGTGTTGACCTGACCGCCCCGCCCGCCGTAGACCAGCGTGATGACGAGGGTCGCCACCGCGAGCACCGCGGCGATGCAGGCGAAATAGAAACCAGCAGCTTTACTTTTCACAGTCGTATCCTCCTTCTCAGTTTTCCTTGCCCTTGCCCGGGACCTTGCTGACCACCAGCAGGATCACGCAGGCGGCGGTGAGCACGCCGGAGGCGATGATCGCGCCGGTAAAGGCGGTCTGCCACCAGGGGGTGATGTGGATGATGGTGGCGTTGGCGTCGATTCCGTTGGTGATGCCGGAGCGGCTGATGGCGTACTCCCAGCTGATGGCCGCCTCGATCAGGAGGTTCAGCAGGTTGCCGTCATCGGTGTCCTTGGCCTTCTGGAGCACCCACTGGCCGTGGCCGCCCACGCCGTCCAGGCACCACTCCTGGGTGCCGGCGGCCAGGACCTCGGCCGCGTGGTTCTTATAACCGCCGTCCACATAGGCGTCAAAGCAGGGGGCGGCGTCGGTATCGATGGCGCCGGTCCAGGCCCACTCGTTGCGGAGCACGGTGGTGTTCAGGGCGTAGCTGGCGGAGGTCCACTTCAGGCCCATACGGGCGAAGGACTGCATCAGGCCGCCGGCCTTGGCCACCCGAAGGCCGCCCTCAAAGGCCCGGAGGTTGCCCTCGCGGAAGGCCTGCTCGTTGAAGAAGCAAGCCACGCCCTCCCGGTAGAACTCCTGGTCGTTGTTGCAGAAGTGCTTGGTGCCCATGTGAGCGCCGGTCTTCTCCATGGCCTCGGTCTCGGGGATGGCGGCCAGATAGGACATGGTGGGGCACTCGCTCATGTACTCATAGTTGCGGCCGCCGAAGGGGGTGCGGTGCAGGTCGCCGCCCAGGCTGTAGTTGATCATGAAGCCGCTCCACAGGCCGTCCTCGCCCATCAGCTTGCCGCGGTTGGCGTACAGCTCGGTGTTCCAGGTGCCGGTCAGGATGATCTTGGAGCAGTAGCGGGTGGTGGGGGGATTGACCTGCTCGCCGTTGAACTCCACGGTGTGGGGCAGAGTGCCGCCCACGGAGTCGCAGCCGTCGCCCACGCCGAAGGAGGGAGACAGGTCGCCCACGGCCGGGCAGCTGAAGCTCTCGGCGGTGGCGTTGGGCAGATCCTCGGGCTGGAGCTGATAGATGAACTGCAGCCAGGTCTCCCGGTCGGAGAGAGGCACGTCCTTCATGATGGCCAGGTTCAGGCCGGAGTCCACGCCGAACTTGGCGGCCACCTCGGAATAGGAGGGGGCGTCGGCGGGCTTCTCATACCACTCGCCGTCCAGGATGTCCATCATCTCCTGGGTGGCCGCCACGGTGGTCTGCTCCGTGGGATAGGTGCCCTCCCAGTCGCTGCGGCTCAGGTAGGTGCCCGCGCCCTCGATCCAGTAGTTCAGGTCGCAGTCCTCGAACTGATTGATCACGGGGACGTCGTTCTCGCCGGTGCGGTACTTCTCGTCATCGAAGCTCTGCTTCCAGGTGTGGGCCTTGGCAGAGTCGCCGTCGGCGGTCATGCCGTCGGCGGAGGTGTAGCCCTGGGCGGCCAGGATGTTGTTCAGAGCGTCGTGGACGTCGTTGCCGATGGCCAGATAGTAATCGCCGTCGGAGAGAATATAGCTGCCCTCGCCGTTGTGGGCACTCATATCATAGCTGGCCAGCAGGTACTTGTCAACGGTGACGGTGACGGTCTCGGAGGCGCCGGGCTCCAGCATGCCGGTCTTGGCGAAGCCGGCCAGCTGGACGGCGGACTTCTCCACGGCGTGGGACTTCTCATACTCGCCGTAGGGGGTCTGGGCGTAGAGCTGGACCACGCTCTTGCCGGCCACGTCGCCGGTGTTGGTGACGGTGACCTTGGCGGTGATCTCGTCCTCGCCCACGTCCACGCTGTCCAGTTTCTGCTCAAAGGTGGTGTAGCTCAGGCCGAAGCCGAAGGGGAACTGGACCTCGTCGGCGTAATTCCAGGAGGAGGCCCCGGGCAGAGCGCCGGCGGCGGCGGTGGCGTTGCCCTGGCCCATGACGGCGTCGGCGTAGCGGGTCTCATAGTAGCGGTAACCGATGTAGATGCTCTCGGCCTGGAAGGAGATATACTCGGAGCACTCATCAGAGCCGATGATGCTGTTGATCTCGTCCACATTGGCAAATTTGGGGGTATTGGTGCCGGAGTTCACGGTGGCGGGGGCGGACAGGGAGCTGGTGGCGTAGGTGTCCACCAGATGGCCGGAGGGGTTCACCGCGCCCTTGAGGATCTCGGCCACGCCGGTGAAGCCCTGGTGGCCGGGGGTGCCGATGAACAGCATGGCGTCGCAGTAGGGCAGGATCTCATGAACTTCCATCTGGTAGGGGCTGTTCAGCAGGACGATGACCTTGTCAAATTCCTCCCGGACCAGAGCCAGCAGGTCCTTCTCGTTCTGGTGAAGGGCCAGGGAGCTCATGGGGGTGGTGCCGTCGTCATCCGTGTCGTTCATGATCAGGTCGGTGCCCTCGGCGCCCTCACGGGTGAAGACCACGATGGCCGCGTCGCGATAGGCGCTGGCCCAGGTGCCCTTCTGCCCTTCGTAGAAGGCCTTGTTTTCCTCGGTGTTGGCCGCGGAGCCGGTGGGGGCGGGGCCGCCCCAGCCGCCGCCGTCGCCGCCGGAGGCACGGCTGGTGGGCTGGGCCTTCAGGGCGTCCCACAGCGCGCCGTTGACCTCAAAGCCCTGGGCCTCCAGAGCCTGCCTGAGGTTGACGACATTCAGCGCGCCGTCAGAGGCCTTGGTACCGGCGGAGGAGCCCTGGAAGAGGGGATCCACGGCGGCGTGGCCGAACAGGGAGACGCTGGTCTCGGAGCTGCTCAGCGGCAGAGCGCCGTTGTTGTAAAGCAGGGCCGCGCCCTCGCGCATCTCGTTGATGTTCTGCTCGAAGGAGGCCGCCAGCAGGGCGGCCTGGGCGGCGGGGTCGTCAAAATCGCCGAAGGAGCTCTTGTAATAGGTGGTGTCGCCGGATTCGCCGGTCTGCACGACCTGGGTGGTGCTGATGCCCAGGGCGCTGTTGATGTAACTGGCGTTGGCGACGGCCAGGGCCTGACCGAGGATCGCGATGACAAGGATCACCGCGAAGATCGAGGCGAGACCTGACCAAAGCTTGGAATTTCTCAATTTCTTTTCCTCCTTTTCTTCTTTGCGCCCGGCGCGCGGGGCCGGACGCTTGTTGATTTTACTATAAGCGCCCCGGCCAGGGCCGGCTCATTTTTTACGTAATTGCCTGCTATTTTTGCGTAAGTGATAAAAATACACAATTGAATTGGCCCAGCGTGTTGTGTTATAATGCAAAAAAACGAGGGGGACGCGCGCATGGTGAGGATCGCGATCGTGGAGGACGATCTGGCTGACGCGAAGCGGCTGGCGGATTGTCTGGTGCGCTTTCAGAAAGAGCAGGAGGAGAACTTTACCGTCTGGAATTTCACCAATCCGGCAGAGTTTTTGGACACCTACGGCTCGGGATATGACCTGGTCTTTCTGGACATCGAGCTGCCTGTATTCAACGGCATGGAGGTGGCCCGCCAGCTGCGGGAGATCGACGCGGTGGTCACCCTTGTGTTCATCACCAATATGGAGCAGTACGCGGTCAGCGGTTATGAGGTGGAGGCCCTTGACTTTGTGGTGAAGCCCATCAACTATTACCGCTTCTCCTCCATGATGCGCAGGGCCCTCCAGCATATCGGCCGCCGCGCCGAAAAAGAGGTCATCGTCCAGTCCGCTGGCAGCTTCACCCGGCTGCGGGTCTCCCAGGTGTTTTACGTGGAGATCCGGGATCATCTGCTGATCTACCACACCGATCAGGGCAGGTTCGAGTCTTGGGGCAAAATGGGAGATCTGGAGGCCGAACTGGCTCCCCATGGCTTTGTCCGGTGCAGCAGCTCTCACCTGGTCAACCTGCGCCACATCGTCTGCCTGGAGGGAAACAGCGTGAACGTGGCCGGGACCCAGCTGCCCATCAGCCAGCGCAGGCGCAAGGCGTTTTTTGCCAGCGTCACCGACTATCTCAGCGGGAAATGATCATCTGAAAAAGGGGGAACGGTTATGGCCCCGACTGATTTTGTCGGCATGCTGTTGTTCCATTTTAAGTTTCTGGATATTTTCGTCGCCTTTTCCTCCGCCACCCTGCTCTTTGCCTATCACTGTGAGAAGCGCCCCAATTTTTGGCCCCGGGCGGTCGGCATATTCGTATTCGTCCGTGTGCTCTGCCTGATCTTCGCCTATACCTATGGCGGCAGCATCGCCCTGGAGGCGTTCTACTCCGGCATCCTGATCATCCTGCTGCTGGTGGGATTGAGCCTCTGCTACGACGAGAAGCCGTGGAACCTGGTGTTCTACTTCTGCTGCGGCTTCATGACCTGGTACATCACGGACCGCCTCTTTTTGGTGATCGCCTCCCTGTGCCGGCTGAACAGCACGCTCAACACCTACTTTGTGGAGGGCACCGTTCCCCACATCCTGCTCTACATCGGCAGTTTCATCGTGACCTATCTGTTCATCTTCTTCGCCGTCAGCCGCAGGATGAAGCGGCTCAGCGGCAGCGAGATCCCCATGCAGAACGCCCTGCTGTCCCTTCTGCTGGTGTGTATCCTGACCCCCATCTTCTACTTTGAGAGCCAGGTCATCGCCAACTACAACCTGTTCTTCTACAATCTGCTGAACGCGGGGGAGATCGTGTTCTACGTGTTCATGCTGGTCCTGCAGGTGCTGACGCTGGACGAGGCCAACGAGCGCGCCAAATTCCACACGGCCCAGATGCTGTGGCGGGAGGAGGAAAAGCAGTACAGGCTCACCAAGGAGAACATCGACGCGCTCAACATCAAATGCCACGATCTGAAGCACCAGATCCGGGACCTGCGGGAGACCGGCCAGGTGGACCCGGCCTATCTGGACGGCCTGGAGCGCTCGGTCTCCATCTACAACAGCGCCGTCCGCACCGGGAACGAGACGCTGGATGTGGTGCTTACCGACAAGCGCCTGCACTGCACCACCCATGACATCCAGTTCACCTGTATGGCCGAGGGCGGGAAGCTGGACTTCATGGAGGGGATGGACATCTTCTCCCTGTTCGGCAATATCCTAGACAACGCCATCGAGTGCGAGGAGGGCCTGCCGGCGGAGGCCCGCTTTATCCACCTGTCCGTCCGGGGCGCCAACCAGCTGCTCCTGATCCACGCGGAGAACCGCTTTGAGGGAACGCTGGAGATAAAAGACGGACTCCCCGCCACGACGAAGCGGGATAAGGAATACCACGGGTACGGGATGCGCAGCATCAAGCGAATCGTGGAAAAATACGGCGGCAATTTCACCATCTCCGCAGAGGACCAGCTGTTTCAGATCGACATCATGCTTCCGATCCCGGCCTCCGCGCGGAAGGAAAACGTTTGATTCCGAAGCTGAAAGGGGGCGCGGAGCATGAGACGCTGGCGGCTGCTCCCGGCACTGCTCTGCCTTCTGCTCCTGTGCGCCTGCGGAAGCCCGGCCGCGCCCGGCGCGTCCTACTGCCGGGTGGTGCTGGAGGAGGGGGAGGGGTTTACCTGCGGCGACTACGCGCTCACCGTGGCCTCCGGAGAGGACGCGTCCTTTCTGATCCGGTGCGAGGACGGCTATGCCGTCACCGGGGCGGACTGCGGGGAGTACACCCTTGCCCCCGCGGCGAACGGCGGCGCCGTGCTGACCATCCCCCGCGTGCGGTACTCCACCGTGGTCTCCCTCACCGTGATCCACAACGATACGGTGATCCGTTATGATATCAACGACGGCTCCGGCGCTCCCGCCGTGGAGGTCCCGGTGACCCCCTCCCATCTGCGCTGGAACACCGCGACGGATCTGTTTGACCGGCCGGGCTGGACCCAGACGTGCTGGAACACCCGCGCGGACGGCTCCGGCGTCTCCGTGGGGCTGGGCAGCCGGACGGAGGCCGCGGAGGGGCTGACCCTGTACGCCCAGTGGAGCCGGTGGTCCCCGGCGGAGCTGTTCCGGTGGGAGAGCGGCCCGGACGGAGCCTCCGTCACCGGCTACCTTGGGGCGGAGGATGTGATCACCGTCCCGGCGGAGCTGGGCGGACTGCCGGTCCGGCGCATCGCGGCGGACGCGTTCCTGAATGTGGGCTGCGCGGCCGTGATCCTGCCCGATACGCTGTATGCCCTGGAGGATGGGGCCTTCCGCGGCTGCGCCCTGTCGGAGCTGTATCTTTTCGACAACATCCGCTCCATCGGGGATCCGGCCTTCGAGGGCTGTGAGGAGCTTGCCACCCTGCATCTGAACGCCGTGGAGGCGCCCGTATACAGCGGCACCTATTTTGACACCTTCCAGGACAAATTCGACCGGCTGCTGAGTCTGAGAGACAAAAAGAAGATCGTCCTGTTTGCCGGGTCCTCTGTCCGCTTCGGATATGACAGCGCCGCGCTGGACGCCGCCTTCCCGGAGTATGAGATCGTCAACATGGGTGTGTTTGCCTACACCAGCGCCATGCCCCAGATGGATATCATCCTCACCTGCATGGGGGAGGGGGATATCCTGCTGCACAGCCCGGAGTTCGATGTGGCGGAGTTCCAGTTCTGCGCCAGCGGCGACATCGAGTACCGTTTTTTCAACATGATGGAGTCCAACTACGACGCGCTGGCCCTGCTGGACCTGCGGCGGTATGGGGCGGTGTTCACCCCGCTGGGGAAATACCTGACGGTCAAGGACCCGATGGCAAAGAAGAGCTACGCCCTGTCGCCCTCCGCCTTTGACGAGGACGGGAACCCGGTGAGCAGCCCCAGCTACAACGAGTACGGGGACTATGTGGTATACCGGCCCAACGCCTCCTCAGCTCTGCCGGTCTATGGCACGCCGGTCCTCTATACGGTCGCCGCGTTCCCGAAGGAGACGTATCTCGATCCGCTGAACAGGATGTACCAGCGCTTTCTGGAAAAGGGGACCAGGGTGTATTACACCTATTCTCCCCGCAACCGTCTGGCCCTCTCCGACGCCAGTACGCCGGAGGCACGGGCGGAGCTGGACCGGTATCTGCGGGAGAATCTCCGGGTCCCCATCATCACGGAGCTGGAGGACTCCCTGTGGAGCGGCGTCTACCTTTACGGCACGGACAACCATCTGTCCACCGAGGGGGCGGCGATCCATACCGGGCAGATCATCGCCGCCCTTAAAGCGGCGATGGGAGAGGAAACGCCGGCAGGGTAAAGGCCGGGGAGCAGCGTATTTCGCACAGAACGGGGGGAAAAATGTGAGGAACATCGCCATCGTAGAGGATGAGGACGCTGCCGCCCAGCGGCTGGAGGAATATGTGCGGCGGTATGCCGCCGAGTCCGGGCAGGAGTTCAGCATCGTCCGTTTCCGGAACGGCGCGGAATTCCTCCGGGGCTACCAGACAGTGTTTTCAGTGGTGTTCATGGACATCCAGATGCCGGAAAAGAACGGCATGGACACCGCCATCGAGCTGCGGAAGCACGACAGGAACGTCTCCCTCATGTTCATCACCAACCTGGCCCAGTACGCCCTGCGGGGCTACGAGGTGGACGCGGTGAGCTATCTGCTCAAGCCGGTGAGCTATTTCGACTTCTCCCTGAAGTTCAAGAAGGCCCTGGATATCTACCTGATGAACGAGGAGCGGGCCTTTACGGTGAACACGCCGGGCGGGCTGTGCCGCATCTCCACCGATAAGCTGATGTACGTGGAGATCATCCGCCACCGGCTGTACTACCACCTGATCGACGACGTGATCGAGATGACCGGCATCCTTTCCAACGTGGAGCGGGAGCTCAGCGCCCACGGCTTTCTGCGCTGCAACAAGTGCTACCTGGTGAACCCCAAGTTCATTGTGAAGGTGAAGGGGTACGACGTGCAGGTGGGCAACACGACGCTGCAGATCAGCCGGCCCCGGCGGGCCGAGTTCATGGCGGAGCTGGCCGACTGGTACGCCGGTTCCAGAGGGGAGGGCTGAGCATGGAGTTCTGGTTCGTTTACCGGGCAATCATCCTGGAGTTCCTGTTTGAGCTGTATGTATTCTATGTCCTCGCCGCCGGGAAGCTGGACCGGGCGCCCCGGTTCCCCCTGCGTTTTCTGGCGGGGGCGGCGGCCATGCTGGCCATCGCACTGCCGGCGGCCCGGGTCTATCAGGCCGTCGGGAACAACGTGTGGGGCCGCAGCTTTCTCTACCTGTTCCTGTTCGCCGCTTCGGTGCTCCAGATGGGCTTCTGCTTCGAGGAGCGGCGCTCCACGGTGCTGTTCTGCTGTTCCATGGCCTATGCCGCCCAGAACATGACCTACAAGCTGTTCCTGCTGCTGTGGTGCGGCCTGCGGCAGCTGCGGGTGTGCGACGGGTGGGGGGACCGGTACGAGCTGTATTACCATCTGCTGTACTACGCCTTCTTCTTCGCGGCGGCCGCGGCGGTGTACTTCCTCCTGGTGCGCCGGCTGCTGCCCTACCTGTCCAACCGGCGGGTGGACCAGGGCCTGCTGGCCCTGTCCCTGCTGATCCTGGGCCTGACGGTGATCCTGTGCTCCTTTGAGGACATCTACTTCGGCGCCCTCACCGTGGGTGGGGAGAACCGGTTCGAGGTGTGGGAGTACTTCGTGTTGCGCCAGACGGGGAACTGCTTCTCGGTGGTGTGCTGCGCCGTGGTGCTGCTGCTCAGCTTCAAAACGGTGGAGGGCAAGGAGCTCCAGCAGCAGCTGGCCTACCTCCGCCACGCCATCCACCAGAGCCAGCGGCAGTATGAGATCTCCAAGGACACCATCGATCTCATCAACGTGAAGTGCCACGACATCCGCTACCGGCTGGGGACCATGGCCTCCACCAGGGACGGGATGACGGCGGAGGCGGTGGACGACCTGCAGAAGTCTATCTCAATCTACGATTCCGCCGTGGAGACGGGCAACCACCTGCTGGACGTACTGCTCACCGAAAAGAGCCTCTACTGCGAGCAGAACGGCATCACCTTCTCCTGTATGGCCGACGGAGCGCGGCTGTCCTTCCTCCGAGACGGCGATCTCTACTGTCTGTTCGGCAACATCATCGACAACGCCCTGGAGGCCGCACGCCGGGTGCCCGACCGGGAGCGCCGGGTGGTGAACCTGGTGGTGAAAGCCCGGGGGGACATCCTCCTCATCCAGGAGGACAACTACTTTGAAGGGGAGCTGGAGTTCAGAGACGGCCTGCCCCAGACCACCAAGGGGGACAGGGGGTATCACGGCTTCGGGATGCAGTCCATCCGCATGATCGTCCGCCAGTACGGCGGGGAGATGACCGCCTCGGCGGAGAACGGGGTGTTCCACCTGAACATCCTGTTCGGACTGGACGGGGAGAGCGGTCCAGCATCTGGAATCGGAGCGACAGAATAAGTAATTAAAACGCAGTTTGAGGAACGCCCATTGTCAACGGGCGTTCCTCTTTTTATAATGCGGCCAGAACTCCGGACCGATACGCGCAAA
Organism: uncultured Oscillospiraceae bacterium; assembly: GCA_947630785.1. Lineage (GTDB taxonomy): Bacteria > Bacillota > Clostridia > Oscillospirales > Oscillospiraceae > Enterenecus. Next base: position 200,953 of record CANRIW010000001.1, read on the forward strand.
GGCGCGCGTTGGGCGGAAGAATAACGGAAAAGGAGCGAATCCACATGAAAAAGAAAGTCCTCGCGATGCTTCTGGCTGCGGCCATGCTGCTGACCCTGTGCGCCTGCGGGCCCAAGGATCCCAATGTCGGCCCCGCCAGCAACCCCGGCACCGAGCCCACCCAGCCCGGCGGCGAGCAGCCCTCCGAGGCCCCTGTGGACCCCGACGCCCCCTTCGGCGGCGAGATGCTGGTGGACTTTGCAAACGGCGCCGACCCCACCGGCAACGTGTTCGCCTCTGACGGCTGGTCCAACGGTAGCGTGTTCAACACTTTCTGGAAGGCCGACTATATGACCTACTCCGACGGCCAGATGCACTTAGGGATCGGCGACGCCAACGGCGAGGTGGAGCAGGGCTACTACTCCGGCGAGGCCCGCACCAACCTGTACTACGGCTTCGGCGACTATGTGGTCAGCATGAAGCCCGCCAAGGTGGAGGGCACCGCCAGCACCTTCTTCACCTGCACCGGCCCCTATGACATCAACGCCGACGGCGAGGAGAACCCCTGGGACGAGATCGACATCGAATTCCTCGGCAAGGACACCACCGGCGTCCAGTTCAACTACTTCGTCAACGGCCAGGGCGGCCATGAGTACTGGTACGACCTGGGCTTTGACGCCAGCGAGGAGTTCCATGAGTACGGCTTCCGCTGGACCCAGGATTCCATCACCTGGTATGTGGACGGCGAGGGCGTCTACACCGTCACTGCCTCCGCGGATAACCCCCTGCCCTCCACCCCCGGCCGCATCCTGATGAACTACTGGTGCGGTACCACCGACGCCGAGGGCTGGATGGGCAAGTACGAGCTCTCTGACGCCACCGCCGACTACAAGTATGTGAAGACCTCCGCCGTGGGCGCCCCCCTGATCCCCGACAACGGCGAGTACCGGGTGGCCTTTACCAACGGCTTCCCCGAGGACGGCAGCTGCTTCGCCTCCGACGGCTGGTCCAACGGCAGCGTGTTCAACACCTTCTGGAAGGGCGACATGGCCACCTTCAGCGACGGCCAGCTGCATCTGCACATCTCCGACGCCAACGGCGAGGTGGAGCAGGGCTACTACTCCGGCGAGACCCGCACCAACCTCCACTACGGCTTCGGCAACTACCGGGTCAGCATGAAGCCCGCCAAGGCGGAGGGTACCGCCAGCACCTTCTTTACCTGCACCGGCAACTATGACATCGGCCTGGACGGCAACCCCAACCCCTGGGACGAGATCGACATCGAGTTCCTTGGCAAGGACACCACCGGCGTGCAGTTCAACTACTTCGTCAACGGCGAGGGCGGCCACGAGCACTGGTATGAGCTGGGCTTCGACGCCAGCGAGGACTTCCATGAGTACGGCTTTGACTGGACCGAGGACTCCATCACCTGGTACGTGGACGGCCAGGCGGTCTACTCCGTCACCACCGCCGACAACGGCCCCCTGCCCTCCACCAACGGCCGCATCCTGATGAACTACTGGTGCGGCACCCCCGACGCCGAGGGCTGGATGGGCAAGTATGAGCTGAACGACGCCACCGCCGATTATCAGTGGTTCAGCACCACCGCCACCGGCATCGATCTGAACGGCGGCGCTCAGGGGGCGGGCTGATCTGACGGCCTGCCCCGCCGTCCGACAAAAGCGCCGGCCGGAACATGGAATGAATGAGCGTGGAATGACATGGGATATCTCGGCGTAACGGCCATCGTTTTTATCGCCATCTGGCTCTGTTTCTGCCTGCTGCTGTTCCACTATGGGATATTCGCCCTCATCGGCGTCTTCCGCCGGAGGACGTATCCCCGGACGGACCGGCGGCTGAAGTACGGCGTGATCATCGCCGCCCGCAACGAGGCGGCGGTGATCGGCGCCCTGCTGGACAGCATCCGGGCGAACGACTACCCGCGGGAGCTGGTGCGGACCTTCGTGGTGGCCCACAACTGTACCGACGATACCGCCGCCATTGCCCGGACGAAGGGGGCGGTGGTATACGAATATGACAACCCGGCGGAGCGCACAGCGGGTTACGCCTATCGCTATCTGTTCGACCGCATCCGCCGGGAGTGGAAAGACGAGGGCTTTGACGGCTTTTTCGTCATCAACGCCGACAACGTCCTCTCGCCCGACTACATCTCCCGCATGAACGACGCATTTGTGGCCACGGAGGAGAGGCACGTCATCACCTCCTACCGCAACTCCCGCAACTTCGGCAGCAACTATATGTCCTGCCTGTACGGCATCTACTTTATCTCCGCCTGCCGGTTCGAGGCCCGGGGCCGCACCGTCTGCGACGTCAGCACCCGGGTCTCCGGCACCGGCTACCTGTTCCCCGCAGAACTGGTGGAGGGGGGCTGGGAGTATGTCACCCTCACCGAGGACTGGGAGTTCACCGCCGACCAGATCGCCCGGGGGCGCAAGATCCTCTACTGCGACGAGGCGGAGTTCTTCGATGAGCAGCCCACCACCGTCCCGGTGATGCTCCGCCAGCGCCTCCGCTGGGCCTGCGGGCACATGATCGTGTTCTTCACCCGGTTCAGGGCCCTGATGCGGGCCCTGTTCTCCCGGAAGTCCGGGCTGGACGGCAAGGGGCGGTTTTCCGCCTTCGACATCTCCGCCTCCATCCTGCCCCTGGGGGTCATCAGCGTAGCGCTGCTGATCGCGACTCTGGCCGCCATCGCCATGTGCCCCCTGTTCGGATACGACGGGGAGGCGGTCTGGGCCTGCTACGGGCGGCTGTCCCTGCTGCTGTTCACCGTCTCCTGGGCGCTGACGTCGATCTTCGCCGGGGTACTGCTCATCCTGGAGCGGCGGCGGGTCCCCAGGGTGGGGCCTGGTAAGCTGACCGCGGCCATTCTGCTGTGGCCCCTGTTCCTGCTGATCAATGTGTTTCTCGACGTGGCCGCCCTGTTCCTGCCCAATCTGGAGTGGAAGGTCATCCCCCATGTGGGGACGGCCGAAGAGCGGCCCATCCCCCCGGCCCCGCAAGCCGAAAAATCTGAAATCTGATTCTGGAGGGATCTCTGTGGCAAAAGAAAAAGGACAAAAGAAGAAGATGAGCGCGAAGAAGCTCACCGCCATCGTCACGCCCCTGCTGGTCATCCTGCTGGCCTTCGCCGTGGTGGTCTCCGTGGTCTCCACCAGCCGGTTCGACCTGGTGCTCCGGGACATCTTCGGCGAGACCAAACTTGGCAGCAAGACGGTGGAGGGCGTGGACGCCAGCTATTATAAGCGCGACATCACCGACTCCAAGGAGCTCCAGGCCGCCGAGCAGGCCTACGCCCGCAAGGCCGGCGCCGAGGGCTTCGTCCTGCTGAAGAATGAGAACGCGGGCGGTAAGGGCCTGCCTGTGGCCGCCGGCTCCAAGCTGAGCCTGTTCTCCTCCTCCTCCATCGACGTGCTGGCCGGCGGCACCGGCTCCGGCGTCAGCACCATCTCCAGCGATATGCGCACCGCCCTCACCGAGCAGGGCTTCTCCATCAACGAGTCCCTGTGGAAGTTCTACACCGACAACAAGGGCACCTACAAGCGGGGCGACGGCTCCATCATGTACGGCGGCGCCGAGGACTGGACCATCCGGGAGGCCCCCGTGTCCGCCATCCCTGACGCGGCCAAGAGCGAGGCCGAGGGCACCATCCCCGTGTTCTTCATCGCCCGCACCGGCGGCGAGGGCCGTGACCTGGGCCGCTACATGGGCGCCTGGACCGACAAGGCCGAGGACAAGGACAAGCACTATCTGGAGCCCAACTCCACCGAGCTGGAGGTCATCGGCTACCTGAACGACAACTTCGACAACGTGATCATCGTGGTCAACACCAACAACGCCTTTGAGCTGGGCTGGGTGTCCGACTATGAGAACATCACCGCCGTCCTCTGGGCCCCCGGCGCCGGCGGCGACGCCTGCCGCTCCATCGCAGACGTGATCAGCGGCAACATCAACCCCTCCGGTCACCTGGTGGACACCTTCGCCTACGACGCCTTCTCCTCCCCCGCCATGCAGAACATGGGCGACATGATGATGGTCAACGGGGGCCAGGACGTGGAGGCCGCCGTGTTCTACGACGAGGGCATCTACGTGGGCTACAAGTACTATGAGACCCGGTATATGGACAAGGTGCTGGATCAGGGCAACCCCGGCGACTACGACTACGCCTCCGTGGTCCAGTACCCCTTCGGCTACGGCCTGAGCTACACCACCTTTGAGTGGTCCGGCTTCCAGATGGGCCAGATGGACGACAACGGCGACATCCAGATCAAGGTCACCGTGAAGAACACCGGCTCTGTGGCCGGCAGGGAAGTGGTCCAGGTCTACCTGAACAGCCCCTACACCGACTACGACAGGGCCAACTATGTGGAGAAGGCCGCCGCCTCTCTGGTGGGCTTTGAGAAGACCGGCGTCATCGAGCCCGGCGCCTCTGAAGAGGTCACCGTCACCGTCAACCGCAAGGACTTCATCTCCTATGACGACGTGAACGCCAAGACTTACATCCTGGAGTCCGGCGACTATCTGCTCACCGCCGCCCCCAACGCCCACGCCGCCGTGGACAACTTCCTGGCCTACAACGGCACCGAGGTGGAGCCTCTGTTCGGCGGGGCGGACGCCTCCTTCGTGGGCAAGTGGACCTACAGCTTCTCCGGCAACAACGGGGTGGACAACGAGACCTACGCCGTCTCCCTGGCCGGGGTGGAGGTCACCAACCAGTTCGACCACGCCCACTACGACGAGTTCACCCCCCGGGACAAGTTCCTGACCCGTCAGGACTGGACCGGCACCTTCCCCGTGACCCACGGCAATCAGGACTCCCGCCGGGAGAGCCCCTTCAGCGAGAAGAACGGCTACACCTGGGAGATCGAGGTCTCTGACGAGATCAAGGCCAATATCCAGGCCAAGGGCGTGGGGGCCTCCATGAACCCCATGACCGAGGACGAGGCCGCCGCCCTGGACGGCCAGTACGGCCAGAAGAACGGGCTGGAGCTCATCGACTTCCGTGGCCGGGACTTTGACGAGGTGGAGGCCGAGGGCGGCTGGGACGCCCTCATCGACCAGATGGACATCGCCGAGCTGGAGTCCATCATCCGCAACGGCGGCTACCAGACCCTGGGCTCCGCCAACATGAGCAAGCCCCGGGCCATCGACTATGACGGCCCCTCCGGCCTGAACGAGGGCGGCATCACCCACGAGCCCTACTCCATCACCTACCCCTGCGCCACCAACCAGGCGGCCAGCTGGGACCGTGAGAACGCCTACTACCACGGCTACTACGTGGGCGAGGACGCCCTGGCCGCCGACGGCAACTGGGGCAACCACCAGTACATCGGCATCATCTCCGGCTGGTATGCCCCCGCTATGAACATCCACCGCACGCCGTTTGCCGGCCGTAACTTCGAGTACTACTCCGAGGACGGCTTCATGTCCGGTGAGATGGCGCTGGAGGCCTCCACCGCCTGTGCCCAGAAGGGCGTGTACGCCTACATCAAGCACATGGCCCTCAACGATCAGGAGGACCACCGCAGCCACGTGGCCACCTTCGCCAACGAGCAGGCCATCCGCGAGATCTACCTGAAGCCCTTCCAGACCTGCATCGAGGAGCGGGGCACCCAGACCATCATGGTCCAGCAGTACGACGAGGCCAGCAAGTCCTACACCCAGACCGAGGCGGAGATCCCCACCGTCATGGCGGTGATGTCCTCCTTCAACCGCATCGGCTGCACCTGGTCCGGCGGCAACTGGCACCTGCTCACCGGCGTGCTCCGCAACGAGTGGGGCTTTGACGGCACCGTCATCACCGACTACGACGGCGGCGGCACCATGGATACCGAGCAGTGCGTCCGGGCCGGCGGCGATCTGAAGCTCACCGGCTTTGAGGTGGACGCCCCCCTGGATACCGCCAACAACCCCGCCTCCCGGTACTTCTCCCGGCAGGCCATCAAGCACATCCTGTACACCACCGTGAACTCCAACGCCATGAACGGCATCGTTCACGGCACCGCTGTGGGTGAGCTGCCCTTCGCCAACTACTACTTCATCATCATCGGTGTTTGGGTGGTGGCCGCCGGCCTCACCATCTGGGGCGTGGTCGCCATCGTCCGCCGCTGGATGAAGGAGAAAAAGGCCGACTGACCGGGGGCCCGCATAATATCGAAGAAACCGTGGTTTTTTCATGCGTTTCTCCTACTTTTCCAAACGGCAGAGGCCGGGTCTTGCGACCCGGCCTCTGCCGTTTGGAAAAGTAGGAGAAAAAACGCACGCAAAGCGCGGTTTTGGCAATTTTGCCGCCGGAATCCGCTCCGGCGGGCAGAAAGGAACAGCTCTCCTTCTGTAATCTACAGCATAACCCGCTCCCGCCCGCAAGTCCAGTCCTCCGGCACAAACTGTCAGTTTCCCGGCGCGATTTGCGAAAAGGATTTTCCCTCTCTTTCCCCTTTTCTCCACGAAAAACAGAACGTGACGCATGAAAAACAGTTTGTGACGTTCACCTTGAGGCGGCCGCCTGAAATCAGTATGATGGCGTCAGCACCACAATGAAAAAGGAGGAATCTCATCATGAAACTTCACAAACGGCTCCTGCCCCTTCTGAGCGGCACCATCGCCCTGGTCCTGGCCCTCTCCGCCTGCGGCGGCCCCGCCGGCGGCCAGCCCTCCCAGGCCCCGTCCGTCCAGCCCACCCCGGCCGCCCCCCAGTACGCCCAGGGCTTCAAGACCAACACCAAGGCCATCGACGACCTGAAGCAGCCCTGTGACCAGCAGGGCACCCTGGTCTCCCTGGAGTACGAGACCCCCGCCTACGCCTACGACGAGTCGGTCACCCTCACCAAGAAGGTGAACATCTACCTCCCCTACGGCTACGATGAGTCCAAGGACTACAACATCGTCTACCTCATGCACGGCGGCGGCGAGAACGAGGACTACTGGCTGGTGGACCAGCGCTTCGGCCAGATCACCTGCAACGTGTTGGACCACATGATCCAGGACGGCGTGTGCGACCCCGTCCTCATCGTCTGCCCCTCCTATAATGTGGAGGGCTTCACCGGCGAGGGGGAGATGAATGAGGAACTGACCTCCGTGTTCGCCAAGGAGCTGCGCAACAACGTCGTCCCCGCGGTGGAGGCCGTCTACCCCACCTACGCCAAGAAGGACGTGTCGGAGGCCAACCTGATCGCCACCCGTGACCACCGGGCCTTCGCCGGGTTCTCCATGGGTTCCATCACCACCATCCACTCCGCTATCATGCAGAACCTTGATATCTTCTCCTATTTCGGCTCCTACTCCGGCGCCAAGACCGATCTGGACGAGTTCCTGGCCGCCGTGAACAGCGACCAGTTCAAGGACTACCCCATCGCCTTCTGGTTCAATGGCAACGGCAAGGGCGACATCTCCGTGGACGAGCATGACGAGTTCGCCCACGGCGCTCTGGAGGCCCTGAGCGACCGCCTCACCGACGGCGAGAACTTCGCCTGGATCAACATGCGGGACGGCACCCACAGCTACGGCAGCTGGATCGTGGACCTGTACAACTCCCTGCTGGTGTTCTTCAAATAACGCAAGTTGTTAAAATATCGAAAGGGGAATCACTCATGAAAAAGAAACTCTTGTCCGTCCTCTGCGCCGCCCTGGCCCTGGTCATGGTCCTCTCCGCCTGCGGCGGCCCCGCCGGCGGTCAGCCCTCCAAGGCCCCTTCCGGCGGCGAGTCCTCCAAGACCCCCGCCGCCGAGTACTCCGTGGACTTCGGCAAGGCCAACAACGCCATCGACGAACTGAAAAACACCCCCTGCGATGAGCAGGGCACCGTGGTCTCCCTGGAGTACGAGACCCCGGCCTATGCCGTGAACGACATCTTCGGCGTGGACGAAAAGCTGACCAAGACCCTGAACATCTATCTGCCCTACGGCTACGACGAGACCAAGCAGTACAACGTCCTCTATCTGCTCCACGGCACTAAGGGCGACGCCGACGGCCCCATGGAGGAGTTCTGGCTGATCCAGTGGGGCGAGCAGACCCGCAACGTGCTGGACAACATGATCAAGGACGGCCTGTGCGACCCGGTCATCGTGGTCACTCCCTGCTACTACTCCCGCGTGGAGGGCTATGAGATCACCAACGACCAGATGAAGGCCCTGGGCGAGGAGCGGAAGGACAGCTTCCTTGCCCCCGACACCGCCGAGGACGGCGGCGAGGTGGACAACGAGCAGAACGTCTGGCCCGTCTATTTCGGCAAGGAGCTGCGCAACAACATCATCCCCGCCGTGGAGGCCGCCTATTCCACCTACGCCGGCAAGGACGTGTCCGAGGCCAACCTCATCGCCACCCGCGACCACCGGGCCATGGCCGGCCTGTCCCGCGGCTCCATGACGGTGGCCCGCGCCGGCCTGATGGAGAACAGCGATATGATCTCCTGGTTCGGCTGCTTCTCCGGCATCTGGGCGGAGTTCGACCAGTTCAAGGCCGCCCTGGAGGGCGACTTCAAGGACTATCCCATCAACTACTGGTACAACGGCAACGGCCGAGGCGACTTCGCCCTGGAGAACCACCAGGCCTTCAAGGAGCAGGTCCTGGCCGAGATGGGCAGCACATTCACCGACGGCGAGAACTTCGCCTGGGTGGTCCTGCGGGACGGCGCCCATATGTACAACAGCTGGATCGTCGACCTGTACAACTCCCTGCTGGTGTTCTTCAAGTAAGACTTCCCGCCGCGATCTTCCCCTCCCCTGCGGCAAAACGCCCGCCCGGAACATTCTGTTCCGGGCGGGCGCTGTTTTATTCTATGTTTCATCAGGACGCCGCGCGGTTGTAATAGGCCGCCAGCGCCTCCATAAACGCCTTTTTCTTGGGCCGGCTCACCACGATCTCGTCCCCGGCCACCACGGCCACGTTCTCCCGGACCGCGTCCACAAAGGCCAGGTTCACGATGTAGCACTTGTTGCAGGTGAAGAAGGGCATCTCACCGAACTCCTCCTCCGCCTGCTTCAAACTGCCCCGCACCCGGTAGGTCTCCTCCCCGGTGTGGTAGAACAGGTTGTGGCCCTGGACCTCCACATAGGTGATGTCCCCCCGTTGGATGGCCACGGTGCCCTCCTCCGTCTTGATGAGGACCATAGGCCGGTCCTTGGGCAGGGCCAGCTTCAGGGCCCGCTCCAGCTTGAAGGCGAATTTGGCGTAGCTCACCGGCTTGACCACAAAGTCCACCGCGCTGACCTCGTAGCCGTTGATGGCGTACTGGGCCAGATTGGTAACGAAGATCAGCACCACGCTGGGGTCCAGCTTCCGCAGCCGGTGGGCGGCGGTGAGGCCGTCCATGCCGGGCATGTCGATGTCCATCAGCACCAGGTCGTACTCCGGCTGATACCGGTCCAGGAACTGGGCGGCGTCCTGGAAGGCGGAGATCTGGAACCGCTCTCCCTGCTCCTGTTGATACCGCTCAAAATAGGACTCCATCTGGGTCCTGACGGACGCCTGATCGTCCACCACGGCCACTCTCCACATCGGACACCACCTCCCTTCCCGCCAAAATGGGGCAAAAACGCCTGCCGCGCGGCCCTCCGGCCGTTAGGCAGGCATTATTATACCAAATGATTCGGCTTTGCGCAAGGGATTTTCCGGCGTTTCCGCCGGTTTCACTCCAGTGGGAACAGGATATTGAGGTAAAATACGTTGTTTTCCGCCCTGGTACTGACACTTCCGCCGTATTTTTCCACGATGAGCCGGATGCTGGTCATGCCGAATCCGTGGTTCTCCTCGTCGCCGCTGGTGGTGAGAGGCAGGCCGTTTTTGAAGCGCAGCTCCCCGTCAAAGGGATTCTCCATGCGGATGAGCAGAAACCCCTTCTCCGCGTGGACGTTGAGATAGATGGACCGGCGGGCCGGGTCCTCCAGCCCCCGCACCGCGTTGACGGCGTTGTCGATCATGTTGCCGAACAGCACGTACTGGTCGGTGGCCTCCATGAAGTCCAGCCTGCCGCCGTCGATCATGCACACGAAGGAGATCTGGAACTGCCGGCAGTAGAGATTCTTCTCGGTGAAGATCACGTCCAGGGTGTCGCTGCCGGTCTGGATGTTGGCGTCGAAGCTGTCCACCAGGGCCATGGCCTCGTCGATGTGCTCCTGCTGGCCCTGCCCCGCGCTGAGGGCGGACAGCTCGTACTTCAGGTTGTGGCTCTTGCGGCGGATGGCGTCCATGGTCTCCTTGCTCACGTGGTACTGCTGCTCCTTCTGGGCGATGAGCTTCCGGGCCACCTCCAGCTCCCGCTCCTTCTGGCTGATCTGAAAGATGCCGAACTGGATGCACAGGCAGAACACACAGCAGATCAGGTTCCACATATACTCCAGCAGGCACAGCATGGAGCCGGCGTAGTCCGCCCCGTACATCTCAAAGGTCAGGCCCCAGATCTGATTGACCACCAGCATCACCGCGCTAAGGGCCACGATGGGCCCTGTGGCGTTTTTCAGCAGGGACAGCCCCCGCATCCGCCGGATGAACAAAAACCAGGCCACCGTGTAGGTGAGCGCGTAGCTCGCCACGATGAGGACGTATCCCCAGATCCCGGTGGAAACCTCCTCTCCGAAATGGGCGAACCGTTCCGGGTCAAGCAGCGTGAGCATAGAGTTCACCAGGCTGGCGATGTCGGAAATGGTATAGCCCGCGATGGCGATGAACAGGGCCTCGGCCGCCGTGATCTGATAGCACAGCCAGGCGAACAGGAAAGGGAGGGCCACCAGAGGCAGGTGGATGAAAAACCGCATGCGCTCCAGCGGGACAAAGGCTACATAGCAGATCAATAACAGGGTCAGTACGATCGCCTTGAAGGAGAAATATGCCCTCCTCGGCAATCGCGCGCACAGCATGACCGTGATAATGGCCAGCTCCACCCCGCCGATGCCGATCATAATTTGCAAGTTGGAGACCATGACGAGCCCTCCCCTCTCATAGTAACACAGCGCGCGGACCCAGGCAAGCGTTCGGGAAAGAGGGGCCGCGGCTGCCTCAAGCAGCGCAAGAGACAGCTGCGGCCGAAGTTGAAAACCTAACTCAGATCAGATGACGATCACTCGTTGATGGTCAGCGCCAGGGTGTTGACATCCACGGTCACGTCGCCGCCGGCGAAGCCGTCCAGCAGGTCGGGATAGTCAGCGGAGGTAGAGGCGCTGCCGTTCATGTTCTCCACGCAGGAGGTGGGGGCGCTCAGGGTGACGGTCTTGACGCCGTCGGCGTCGGGCTCGGTGGCGGTGTAGGTGCCGGTGAAGTAGTCGGTGGTGAAGGCCACGACCACGCCGCTGATCTGGTTGACGAAGAAGTTCTTGATCAGGGTGTAGGAGCCGTCGGCGTTCAGCACCAGGACGCGGGCGTTGGTGTTGATGCAGTCGCCCTCATAGCCGGCTTCCACGAAGTCGGACTGGCAGGTGTAGACCTCGGCGGGAGCGGCCTTCTTGCCGCCGCAGGCGGACAGCAGGGTGACGATCATCACGAGGGCCAGAGCGATGGTCAGGATCTTGGACAGTTTCTTCATTTTGTGTTCCTCCAGTTTTTTTAATATGTGATTGCTTTTTGCATTGCTGCTTGGATCAGTTGGCCGCGTTCTTCTTGGCGGCCTTTTTGGCCTTCACCACGCCCAGGGCGATGAGGGCCCCGGCCAGGACCACCAGGGCGGCGTCGGCGGCGTACAGGGCGATGCGCCAGGGGGCGATGCCGTAGGAGATGGTGGTGGCGTCGGACAGGTGGTTCACCGTGCCGCTGTTGACATGGGTATAGAGGATGTTCTTCATGGCCTGACGCATGACCTTCAGGGTGCTGGGGTTGTTGGTGTCGGCGAACTTGGAGAGCAGGGTGGCCTCGTTGGCCAGCATCAGGTCGTTGCCGCTGGACACGCCGGCCTCCACGTTCATGTAGGCGTAGCCGTTGTAGTCGGTGACCACGGTGCCCAGGAAGCCCCACTCGTCGCGGAGCACGCCGGTGACCAGCTCGTCGCAGGCGCCGCTCCACACGCTGCCGATGCGGTTAAAGGAGCTCATCACGCCGATGGAGCCGCGCATGGTCTTGGTCTGGACCTCGCCGTTCTCGTTCAGATACTTCAGCTCGATGACGGGCTTCTCAAAGGCGATCTCAAAGGCCTTCAGGTAGATCTCGCGCATGGCCTGCTCGTTGCACCAGACGCAGGGGCCGTTGTCGCAGCGGTGGGTTTCCACGTCGTTGAGGGCGAAGTGCTTGAAGTAGCAGGTCAGGCCCATGGAGGTGGCGCCCTGGATGGTGCCGGCGCAGGTGTTGCCGCTGATGACGGGGTCCTCGGAGTAGTACTCGAAGTTACGGCCGCAGAAGGGGGTGCGGTGGGTGTCGGTGCCGGGAGCGTACCAGCCGTCGATGCCGGCGCTGGCCGCCTCGTTGCCCACCATCCGGCCATAGGCCTCGGCCAGATCCACGTTCCAGGTAGCGGCCACCAGGGTGCCGCAGCAGTTGAAGTTGCCGCTGGCGCCCAGGCCCAGGCCGCCGTACTGCTTCAGGCCGGCGGGGCCGTCGGTGGCGCTGGAGCCGGGCAGACCGATGGCGGGAAGGGCGCCGGTGCCCTGGTTGCCCGCGTAAATGATGGAGGTCATGTTCTTCACGCTCAGCTCATCCAGCAGCAGGTCCCACTTTGGATCGTCATAGGTCAGGCCCCGGAGCGAAACGACGTTGATATTGTTCTTGGCGCCGGTGGTGGGGGCCTTGTCGTTGCTGTCATAGTAGTCGGGAGAGTAATTGCCCAGGTTGGCGATCACCGCGTCGCTGGCCTTCAGGTCGTCCGCCGTGGGGGCCTTGGGGAAGGAGGCGGCGAAGTCGGCCCGGGTGAAGTTGGCGGCAAAGCCCTTGTTGGCCTTGGCGTCGTTATAGGCCACGAAGTGCTCGTTCTGCTCGGTGAAGCGGTTGGTAGCGGCCACTACGGTGTGGCTGCTCTTGTACTCGTCGCTCATATTGACCAGTTCACCGACCTGAGCGTCGATCTCGGCCTGACGGGGGTTGGAGGCATCGTAGACGGTCTCGGTGGCCACGGTGTAGTCCCATGTGCAGTTCTCACCGTAGACCTCGTGGGCGTTCTTTCGCACGGAGATGGTGTAGGTGCCGGCATCCAGCACATAGCAACCCTTGCCCAGATAGTCGTAGGAGGCCATATCCTCCACCCGGAAGGAGACAGTGTAGTCCTTGCTCTCGCCGGGCTCCAGCAGATCGGTCTTGTCATAGGCGGCCAGGACCACCTCGGCCTTCTCCACACTGCCGTTATAGGGAGCGTGGTAGTAGACCTGCACCACGTCCTTGCCGGCCACAGAGCCGGTGTTGGTCACGGTGACGGTGACGTTGATCATGCCGTCGGCCTCGGCGGCCTCCTTGATGGTCTGGGTGAAGGTGGTGTAGCTCAGGCCGTAGCCGAAGGGATAGACCACGGCGGTGTCGTAGTCGATGAAGCCCTCGGCGGCGGCGGTCTCATAGTACCGGTAGCCCACATAGATGCCCTCTTCGTACTCCACCATGTAGGAGTCGCCCATGGCGTTGTCCTTGCTCACGTTGGAGTAGGCGTTGACGATGGCGTTGGGGAAAGTGGGGTCGGCGGTCAGGTCGGCGGGCCAGGTGTCCACCGTGTGGCCGGAGGGGTTGGTCTTGCCGGAGAGGATCTCGGCCAGGGCCACGGTGCCCCGGGAGCCGGGGAGGGCCATCCAGACGATGGCGTCCACGTTCTCGTCGGCCTCGAGGTCGCCCAGTTCCATCACGTTGGCGCTGTTGATGACCACGATCACGGTATCGAAGTTCTCCTCCACATGGGCCAGCAGGTCCCTCTCCTCACGGCTGAGTTCCAGCTGGTGCTGGCCGGCTTCGTAGTTCTTGGTCTCGGCCACGGAGGAGTCCATGGCAGTCTCGCCGGAGGTGAGGCTGCCCTTCAGGTCGGTGCCCAGGTCAGCGCCCTCGCCGCCCTGCCGGCCGAACACCACGATGGCGGCGTCCTTGTAGGAGGCATAGGAGGAGGTGACGCTGGAGGTGTAATAGCTCTGGGGGAACTCACCGATGTAATAGGTCTGGGCGGACAGCTTATCCATAGAGTTGAACCCGACTTCCACCTTGTCCAGGTTGTCGGCGTACATTTTCAGCAGGGTCTCGTTCACCTTGTAGCCCTCGGCGGTGAGGGCGTCGGCGATGGGAGTGCACTGGTTGGCGTCGCCCGCGCCGGAGCCGGTGCCGCCCCAGACGGTGTCCACGCTGCGGCGTCCGAACAGGGAGACGCTCTTGGGAGTGGCCAGGGGCAGGGCGCCGTTGATGTTCTTCATCAGGGTGATGCCCTCGGCGGCGATGTTCTTGGTGGTCTCCTTGGCGGCGGCGTCGATCTCCTCGGCGTTCTTGTAGTCCAGAGGATAGTAATCGGTGTCCCAGTTCTCAGAGCCGGGCTTGGTGTTCACGATGGGCTCGCCAACACCGATGTAAGTGTCCAGCACACCGGAGAAATAGCTGCACGCTCCGGTGGCCACAATGGCTACCACCAGAAACACGGCGGCGATGGCGTACAGGACCTTGGAGAGTACGGGGGTCTTCCGCTTCTTTTTCGGTTCCATAGGGGTCTCGCTCCTCCTTTTCTTTGATGGGGCCATTGTATGAAACCGAAAAAATCTTTGCAATCGTTCTGTCATTTTCTGTTCATCCTGCGGCACGAACTGTCTGGCGGTGAGTTGAACTTCGCCTCTCCCTGCGCGGTGAAAGGAGGTACATATGCCGCATAGCAAAAAATAAACCGGAACGCCCCCGAAGGGGGGAACGATCCGGGAAAAGACAGCTCATAGAAATGGAACTGAATACACCTATATGGAGGCAGCCTCACCGAGGACTTTGACCCCAGCACAGGGAAGCAGAAGCAGCGTTCCATTACCGGCAAGACGCAAAAGAGGTCGCGCAGAAACTGCGACAGGCGACAGGGAACTTGAGCAGGGTGCCTATCTGGAACCCTGTAAGATGACCTTGGGCGCTTGGCTGGACACCTGGGAAAAGACCTGTCTCCGCGACGTGAAGCCCAGGACTGTGGAGATTTATCAGGGCGTTATCCGCGTCCACCTCAAGCCGGCACTGGGAGCCATCCGTCTGGAGGCCCTCAACACGCCCATGATCCAGGAGTTTTATAACAACTGCATGAAACGCTGTCCGGATGGAGCGGTACGTCAAAGGTGTGCTCACCCTGTAAGGGAAAAAATAAGGGAAAAACGTTCTGAAAACGAAAAAAAGCCTTGCGGCCCTTAGAGCCGCAAGGCTTCCTGATGGAGCTGCTGGGCAGATTCGAACTGCCGACCTCATCCTTACCAAGCGAATGGTAAAAATTGCTACAACACTTTCCCGGTCTTTCCGGCCCTGTTCCGTCCAAAGAGGCTTCCTCTTTGGACGTTTCTTGTCCAATGCCTCCATACGCTCGTTTCCTCATGTGGGTCATGGTGTGGGTCAGGGCAAAGAAAGAACCGCGAACAACCGAGAATGCCCTCCAATATTCTGGGGGCACCCCCTCCCACAATTAAGGGGCAAACCAAACGTATAGAACAATAAACACCCCGCCGTATATATAGCCAAAGGCCAGCTGTTATAGCAGAGGCTGCCCAAAAGACTGCGCCTGCATCTCTACGGCATCGATCCGCTGAGCCAGCTCGTCGATGGCTGCGCTCTGTCCAAGTCGGTTTTGATCCTCCTGCTCCCGAAGATCCCTAATATCCTTTTTCGCCTGCTGAAGTTCCTCCACCGTCCAGGTACTATCCCAGTATCCCCGTAAAACCTCAGATGGCAGTATGCCAACATCAGAGCGAGAATCAAACAGCGGACACATTTCACGATCCCAGATAGAAAGCCGCACGATACTTGGCAAACTGTTTAATCTGTCCAGGTTTCCCGGCAACACGTCTACGATTGCGTCGTGTGCGCTGATAGCGGTAGCGCGTGGGATCGTTCCGCGTTCGTTCATCTGATAAAATCGCCGCAGTGTACTGATCAGCGATATCTCCGGTCTAACAGCGATAACCGCCATCTCTGCTGTGTAGCCCTTCCGGGTCAACAATTCCGCCGTGCTCCGCGGTACCTCTACTGTGCGTCCGGTACCCTCAATGATCATGTTCACGCCGCGATTGGAAAACTCATCGATCAGCCGCTCAGTCACTCGATTAGAAAATGGGGACATCATCTGGACGGAATCAGATCCAAACACTCTATAGAGTTCTCGGTAGTGTGGATGGAAACGACGATAGTCATCGCCGTTTATGAAAACGGCATTGCCCCCCAAACTGTGGATCAGCATCGAGGACAGCTCTGTCTTGCCCGCACCCGGTTGTCCAGCCAACAAAATCGCAACAGGATGTGGTCGCGCTTGATATTTGGCCATAGCAAGGCCCAATTCCTCCTGTACGACGTCCTCGACATCCTGATCCTTAAATCCGGCCAAGCCGTTATCTCGTTCAAGCATTTGTGCCAGACTCTATGCCGACCAAAAAGCGATTGGCAAGATCAAATTGCCCCTCGATCTGTTCAAGCGCAGCCTCGGAGTCCGCAGTCATAATATCCTGCTTTGCTGTCCAAATCAAGGAGTACATCACTGACACCGGGTGAGTATCATCGGATATCCGCTCCCTGCGCTTATACCGGAAAAGATCTCCCAGCACTTCCGCGCCCTTCTCCAGCAGGACTTCCTGCCGCAGCGAAAACTCGTATCTGCTCAAAGTCCACACCTCCATTCTGCCACAGTTCAGTATATGCATTGTACCATGATGCGAAGCGGAAAACAACAGTTATTTCCCGCATGCGTGGCGCTGCGACATTGGATTCTCCACCTGTCAAAAAGCAGGGTACATGACCTGACCTCTAAACGCATCGGGCCGACCCAACTGCGGATGGGATGGCACCGCCTTTTCAGAAAAAAGATTTTCTACGCATATAGAAACCGTTTTCGAGGGGTGGTAAAGCAGGTACACAGGCTCCCCTCTGACGGATCCTGTAAAGTCCCTGTTTTCAAGGGCTGCGAAGCCCCGAAATGCGTAGAAAGCAGGAAACTCATGTCACGCTTGTAAGTCCGTTTTTCAGGGCGGTAAGGTAACTACACAGGCCCCTCCCGTTTCGCGGTTTTGAGCCTTAGAGGATCAAGGGCTACGAAACCCCAAAGCGTGACACTGCGGCCTGTTCCGTTACTGGTGGATCATCTACGACTCCTTCAGCCACCGCTCGAATTCCGCTTGCGAGATCGTCCCCGCCTCGCACTCCTCCTTCTTCTCTCTGGCCCTCTCGCCCCAGGCGTAGAAGGAGTCCTTGTCGATCTTTCCGGCCCTGATCCAGCCAAAGCGCTTCTTGTATTCCCGGCGGTACGCGGTGAACACCTCGTCCTCCTGGCTGCGCCTCGTCCACTGGATGCCCGCCGCCACATCCTTGCAGGTACGACCCTTGTCGTCGATGGGCAGATCGCAATACTCCGCGGTGAGCCGCTTGGAGATGGCAAAGTACCGTCCGCAGTGTTTGCACACCCGCATCCGCAGCTCCCGCCTCACGCACTCCCGCACCGCGTAGTCGATCAGGTCGTAGATGGTAGTGGGACGGAGGACTTCCGCAAAGGTGGTCACGTCCACCACCTCAAGGTTCAGCGTCAGCGGTTGAAATTGATAAACATCCAATGGCCGCTTACCATAGTAGTCATAGTAAGATACCATCTTCTCCGGCACGGAGCGTTTGTCCTTCACGTCCACGTCCAGCACCTCAGCAAACAACAGCTTGAGCTGCTTCTGGATGGTATCGATGTTGCTGGGAATATGAGAGATGGCCTTGTGGGGCAGCAGATCCATGCACTTCTGATAGCCGGCAGCCCTGGCCCGGTCAAGACGCTGCTCCCAATCCTGTTTCAGAAACTCAAAGTAGACGTGCTTCCCTGCCAGTAGCTCCAATGTCCGCCAAACGATCTCGTCATACCGTCCGTCCTTCTCGGAGTACAATTTCATCAGAGCGCGGTCGATGGTTCGGAAGTGTGGCTCCAGCGACCAGATATCCAGATACATCAGAGTCAAAAGACTTTCCGGGAACGGGAAGTCTTTTTTGATCTCTCTGCCGTGCTCTTCATAGACGAAATACTCCCGTCCGTTCTTGATGTAGGTCATAAAGGTGCTGCCAGCGTCCGTCATGGGGATCCCTCCAGGTAAATAGACACAGCGCAAAAAAATTTTACAGTAGGTCTTGACAGAGATAACAGAATCTGTTACTATCAGTCTTGGGACAGATAGAAGAATTGTCGGTACGATTAGTCTACAACAGAAAAGGCGTACTGTCAAGAGGGAGGTGACAAAACACCGACAACTGAATACCCGCCCGTCGGAGGGAATACTCACCGGGGGAAGTACGCCAGGATGATCGCGTCAGCGATTGGAGCGTGCCAACGTGTGGAAGACGCAGGAGAGAGAGCTCGTGCAGGAAAAGATACGGCGGCGCGGCAGACCAAATTTTTGTAAAGGAGTGCTGCCTAAGATTTTGTGACCGTCCGTTCTAAAAAATAAAAAATAAGGAGTGAGAATTGTGTGTCCATCCACTGACAAGAAACTCAAAGGAGGTTCTCCACCGTATGATTCCCACAGAAAACTACTACAAAATGAGCAACAGCATTTTCGGATATGGTCTCACGCCGATCCAGTTCACTGTGTTCAGCTATCTGGTTTGTGCCGGCGGGCGTAAGGAAGTCAGCTGGTACTCGGTGAAAAGTATCGCCGCCTGCTGTAGCTGCTCGGAAGAAACGGCGCGGAAGGCGCTTCACGAACTGGCTGAGATGAAGTTCATCGAGATCGAGCCGCGCTTCCTGGACAAGCATGGCGTCCGTCGTCAGACCAGCAACAACTACTACATCCTCAAACCCCCTCCGCTCTCCGCAAAGCGGGATGCCGAGGCAAAGGCCGGTGAGTCCCATGACGCCGCGGAACCGCTGCCCTTCTGAGCGCACAGCGTGTCGCCCCGTGTTGGCCCCTGTGAGCCGCTGTGTGCCCCGCCTGCCCGCCGGATGGTATCAACGCCCACCCCCCGAAATTTGCCCACAAACCGGCCCTGTTTTTCGCGCCCTTTTGCCCGCCGCTTTTCTTCGGCGATTTCACCAGGCAAGGGCATGAGCAGAGGGGCGAAAGATTTGCAGGATAAAGCCATGACGCCAAGGGCGTCCTGGCGGTTCACACCGGCCCGCGGTGCGGACCGGGAAGGGCGGGGACGGAGGGCTTTCTCCCCCGTTTCCGTCACTTCCCGGAGAAAACTGTTGGTTATGCCAAATGACATTCAATTTTTGCCCAAGACATCTCTTTGGGCATGAAACCGGGCAAAAACGCCCGTATTCCAAGCAAACGTCCGAATCACAAATGACATGATACGATGAAATGGAGGAACTTACCCATGGCAGAAGAAAAAATCAGGTTCCAGCTCCGGCTCAGCCCTGAGGTGAACGAAAAAGTAAAAGCGGCCATGCCTCTGGCACACGCCCGCAGTCAGAACGAGTTCGTGGAACAGGCCCTGCGGTTCTACTGCGGCTACGTCATGGCGGACGAGGCCACGGATTTCCTGCCGCTGGCTCTGTCCACCTCGGTGCGCAGCAACGTACAGATGACCGAAAACCGTCTGGCGCGTCTGCTGTTCAAGCAGGCGGTGGAGCTGGACATGATGATGAACGTGCTGGCCTTCGCCGTCGAAGTCACGCCGGAGCAGCTCAACGATCTGCGGGGCCGGTGCATGTACGAGGTGAAAAAGACCAGCGGCACGATCACGTTCGAAGACGCGGTTCGATACCAGCAGCGTCCAGAATGAAAGAGCGAGGTGAAATGAATGAAGCAGAACACCTACAAAACCTATGACGACCTGCCGCTGATGCTGTCGGTGCCGGAGGTGGCTTCTGTCCTTGGGATCAGCCGGGCGGGAGCCTACGAGCTGGTGAAGGGAAAAGATTTCCCGGCGCTGAAGATCGGCGCGCGGGTAGTCGTGCCCAAGGAAAAGTTCATCGCGTGGATCGATGAAAAAAGTTGCGGCGGTGCGGAATAATTCAGTAGCTATTCGCGGCGAGGTGTGGTATGTGTTTGTGTTGCCAGAAAAGGAGGCGGCCGCCATGCCAGAATATAATATGAACTTCGATGACGAAAGCGAAGAACGGGCCAGACAAATGACTACACACCAAGGAGGCGACTGATCTATGTCCAAGAAACGTGCCAGCGGCGAGGGAAACATCCGCAAGCGGAAGGACGGCCGGTGGGAGGGCCGCTACACTGCCGGCTATGATGATACCGGCAAGCGGATCATCAAAAACGTTCTCGGTAAGACCCAGGCGGAGGTGAAGCAGAAGCTCAGCGCCGCCATCGCGGTCAGCCAGGAGATCGACCTCACCCGCTCCGAGGACTTCACGGTGGCCCAATGGCTGAACACATGGTACGAACTCTACGCCCAGCCCAACATCCGTCTCTCCACCGCCAACCGCTATGAGCTGATGATCAAAAATTACGCTGTCCCCCGCGTGGGAAAGATCAAGCTGAACAAGCTCACCGCCCGTGATCTCCAGAGGATGTACAAGAATCTGATGGAAAAAGGGCGCACCCACGTCGGCAAGAAAAGCCCGCCGGGGCTCAGCAGCACCACGGTACACAGCCTGCACCTCATGCTCCACTGCGCCTTCGAGCGCGCCGTGAGGGAACGGCTGATTGTCCGCAACCCCACCGATGACTGTATCGCCCCCAAGATCCGCAAGGTGGAGATGAAGATCCTGCCGTTGGAAAGCATGAAGGCATACCTCGACGCCGCGGCAGCCCGTGACGTCCTCCCCATGTTCTATCTGGAGCTGGTCAGCGGGCTGCGGAAGGGTGAGCTGGTGGCGCTCCTCTGGTCTGATTTGGACGTGGAGACCAGAACCATCTCTGTGAGCAAGCAGTACATTCGCAACCCCAACGGGGAATGCGTCCTCTCCCGGCCTAAGACCGAGACCTCGGTCCGTCAAGTGTCCATCCCACAGAGCGCTGTGGATCTGCTGATCCAGGAACACAACAAGCACCCGGATAACCCGTACCTGTTCCCGTCGCCTAGGACAGGGGAGATGTACCACCCGGACTCCGTGGTGAAACTCCATGAGAAGATTCTGAAGGACGCCGGGCTGGAGCGCATCCGCTTCCATGATCTCAGGCACACATTCGCAACCACTGCCCTCCAGAACGGGGTGGACATCAAGACGGTCTCCAATATGCTTGGCCACTATGACGCGGGCTTCACCCTCCGCACCTACACCCACGCAACCAGGCAGAAGCAGGACGAGGCGGCCGAAACTATGGGGAACTTTATGGAGCAAATCATGTAACAGAATAATGAAACGGCGGAAGCCGGGCTTGCGCCCGGCCTCCGCCGTTTGGAAAAGTAGGAGAGAAGAATCGTCATATGACGTTCTTGTCAAAATGGGATGAAGCTCTGCGTGTCACTTCTGCTGGGGCTCTCCCTTGACCACTTGGATCTTGGGCTTCTTCGTCCAGCGGCGAACGTTGAAGAAGGTCAGCAGCGCAATCACCAGCACGCTCACCACGCTGAGAACGATCCGCAGTATGGTGGCGGTGGGGATGCCGGTCAGTTTGGACCCTGGCATGGCGCCGTTCATGATCTTGGAGTTGACCACCGTGTAAAGGATGTGGTGGGCTGCCTGGCGGGCATAGTGATAGACCGCAGGGTCAGAGGTATCGATGTCGTAGTGGCCCAGGTAGTTCAGCTTTGCGTCAGCCCCGGCCCGGATCATCTGTTCAGGATCGGTGTGGGTGGGGGTGTCGGCGTCGGTGATGATGAAGCCGTTGAAGCCCCACTCATTCCGCAGGATACCGGTGATCAGGCCGTAGTGTCCGCCCGTCCAGGTGTAGCCCAGGCGGTTGAAGCTGCTCATCAGAGCCTGGCAGGCGCGGATCTCGGTACTGGCGATTTGCCCGTCCTTCACATAGTTCATGGTAACGGTGCCGCACTTCATGCACATCTCAAAGGGCAGCAGATAGATCTGCCGGATGCTCTGCTCGTTGGCGAAGGTGGCTGCACCCCACTCGGTATCGGTGTCGCCCCGGTGGTTCTCCTGGTCGTTCAGTGCGAAGTGCTTAATGTAAGTATACATGCCCTTTTCGGCGGCAGCTTTCATGCTGGCAGCTGCCACATTGCCGGACATGAAGGGGTCTTCGGAGTAGTACTCGTTGTTCCGCCCGGAGAACGGGGTGCGGTGGATGTTCATGGCCGGGCAGTACCAGCCGGTGACGCCGCCCAGGAGGGCGTCGTTGCCGATGAAGTTGCCGAACCGCTCCGCCAGCTCCACGTTCCAGGTCTGGGCCAGCACCTCGGCGCCGTTGAAGGTCAGGCCGCCCACGTCGCCGAACACCAGGCCGGTGGCGGAGTCGGCGTCCAGGGCGTAGGGCTTCTGGATGCTCTCCAGAGGCAGGGTGCCGTAGCCGGAGGAGGTGACCAGGGTCTTCAGGTCCTGCTCGGTCAGCTCGTCCAGCAGGTCATCCCACTTGGGGTCGTCATAGTCCAGCCCCCGCAGGTCGATGAGGGTCAGGCCATTCTTCGCGCCGTAGACGGGGGTCTCCGCGATCTCGCTGTCCGGCGTGGGGTTCAGAGAGTCGGTGCTGTCCAGCTTGGCGATCTCCTCCGCCGTGGCGGTCTTCACATAGATATAGCTTCCGCCGTCCTCGCCGTTGATCTCGTTGCCCCAGGTGGAGGGGAAGGAGGACACCTCGCCGTCGTGCCGGGGGAAGGTACCCACCCAGTCGGCGCGGGTCAGATAGGCGGCGTCACCGGCCTCATTGTCAAAAAGATTGCCGATGACCGCGCCGGACCAGCTGTCCTTGGAGTAGGTGTCGGCGTCAAAGGCGGACACGGTGTAGGTGTGGGTAAAGGCGGCGTCCCCCTCCACCGCAGCGCCCTTGGCAGCCAGGATGTTATTGACTGCCTTGTGGGCGTCGGAGGCGGCGGTGATGTAGTAGTCCCCGGCGTCCAGGATGTAGGTGCCGGCACCCTTGGCGTCGTATGCCTTCAGCTGCTCCTTGGTGAAGGAGGCCGTCACGGTCCCGCTCTCACCGGGGGCCAGCAGTCCGGTCTTGGCGTAGGCGGCCAGCTCCACGGCGGACTTCTCCACGCCGTTGGCCTTGTCATACTCGGTATAGGGGCTCTGGAGGTAGACCTCCACCACGTCCTTGCCGGCCGTGTCGCCGGTGTTCTTCACGGTGACGCTCACCTCAAAGCCGTCGCCGGTGTCCTTGACGGCGAAGCCGGACCACTCAAAAGTGGTATAGCTGAGGCCATAGCCGAAAGGGTACTGCACCGTGGCGTCGTAATCGTAATCCCCGGCGTTGCCCTGGCCCAGCACCGCGTCCTCATAGCGGGTCTCATAGTAGCGGTAGCCCACGTAGATGCCCTCGGCATAGGTGAGGTAGTTGTAGCGGGTCAGATTCCCCGCCTCGTCCACATACTGATAGTCGCCGTAGTTTTGGGCGGCGGGGGAGGAAAACGCGTCATAGGCGATGGTATCCACCAGATGGCCGGAGGGGTTGACCTTGCCGGTCAGAACGTCCGCCAGGGCGTTGAGACCGTAGGTGCCGCCCAGTCCCAGCTGGACGACGCCGGTGATGTGGGGGAACTCCTTGGCCCAGCCAAGCTCCATGGCGGCGGGGCTGTTGATGAGAAGGATCACGTTGTCAAAGTGGTCGTTGAGGTAGCTGAGGATCTCCAGCTCCACCGAGTCGGGCTCCAGATAACTCTTGGACTGATCCTCCGGGATGTCGGTGTGGCGAACCATGCTTCGGGGCATATCGCGGCCCTCGCCCACCACGCGGCTCCAGACGAACATGGCCGTGGTGCCGGAGAAGCTGTCCTCCATGCCGTCCTCTGCGGTAATGACAGACAGGGGGCACTCGTTGATGCTGAAGTCCTCATCCCGGCCGTAGGCGATGGAGCCGGTGCCCCGGTGGTAGTCCTTGCACTTGTCGGAAGTATAGAAATCCCACAACTTCTCATTCACGGAGAACCCGCGGCTCTCCAAGGCGGAGCGGAGGGTGATCCCGGCGCCGGAATAACCGCCTGCCAGCACGTCCACGCTGGAGTGACTGAACAGGCTCAGCTTGGCACCGGCCGCCAAGGGAAGTATCCCGTCGTTCTGGAGCAGGACGATGCCCTCGCCCACGATCTCCTCGTTCAGAGCCTGGCCCACGGACTTTGCCTCGTCCTTAGAGAAGTCAGCCTTGTTGTACTGCAAATCCAGCGATGTGGACGGAGTATTCCAGCCCTGCTTGTAGGTCAGGATCTCGTTGATCATTCTGCCGTAGGTGGGCAGCAGGGTGTTGGCCACCACGAGGATCAGGGCGAACAGGACAATCACGATGGACGACAGCACCGTCTTGACGATCTTGCCCGCTTTGCCGGGGGTCTTCTTTTGTTTCGGTTCTTTGCTCATGTCTCCTTACCTCCCAAATAATCGTTCGGGCTTGTGCTGAGGTAAGAATGACATCTGACATAAAGATGGGCGCAAAAATGGCGCAGGCTGTCACTTTCGCGGCGTAACCTGTGCCATTTTCACGTTGTTTACTGATCTGCGGGGAAGGTGACCCGCAGGGTAAAGACCCCGTCCTCCGCCCGGAGATCCAGCAGGCCGTCGTACTTCTCCGCCATCGAACGAATGCTCTTCAGCCCAAAACCGTGCCAGCCCTTCTCCTCCTTGCTGGTTCCGGGAAGGCCCTTCCCTAACTCCACCGTGCCGGTGTATCGGTTGGTGACGGAGATGATGACCAGTCCTGCCTTCTGCCGCACCTGCAGATCGATCATCCGCTCCTCCGGCGGCAGGGCCGCGGACGCCTCGATCGCGTTGTCCAG
>CANRIW010000002.1 GCA_947630785.1 uncultured Oscillospiraceae bacterium
AAGTCCGGTTTGGGGGCGAGTATCTGGAAACCGACCGCAGTAATGCGGCACGGCGCTGGATGCTTAGCCTACCTGGACGTGACGGGCACCCTCCACCTGTTCGGCGGCGACCCCAAAGCGCTGGCTGACCGCATCCGGGCGGAGGTCCGGGAGTCCCTGGGGCTGACCATCTCGGTGGGGGTGTCCTTCAACAAGATATTCGCCAAGCTGGGCAGCGACTACAAAAAGCCGGACGCCACCACCGTCATCACCGCGGAGAACTTCCGGGACATCGTGTGGCCCCTGCCGGTGACCGACCTGCTGTTCGTGGGCCGGGCGGCGGCCAGGGTGCTGGCCCGGTACGGGGTGGGCACCATCGGGGAGCTGGCCGCCTTCGACCGGCAGGCCCTGGTGGAGCTGCTGGGCAAGCAGGGGGGCCAGCTGTGGAACTACGCCAACGGGCTGGACAACTCCCCCGTGGCCCCGGCGGGCCAGTACACGCCCCCAAAATCGGTGGGCAACGGGGAGACCTTTCCCCACAACCTGACCACCCGGGAGGAGGTGCGCCGGGGGGTGGCCCTGCTGGCCGACCAGGTGGCGGTGCGGCTGCGCCGGCACCGGATGAAAGCCGCCACCCTCCAGGTGTCCGTCCGGGACCCCAACTTCAAGGACATCTGCCGCCAGAGGCCGCTGGAGGTCCCCACCAACACCGCCAGGGAGCTCTTTCGGGCCGCTCTGGACATCCTGGAGCGGAGCTGGAAGTCGGGGGCGCCTATCCGGGCCATCACCCTCACCGCCCAGAACCTGATCCCCGAGGACGAGGCGGCGGAGCAGCTTGGCCTGTTCCGGCCCCAGGAGCCCGCCCGCCGGGAGCGGGTGGAGAAGCTGGAGCGGACCATGGACGCCATCCGGGCCAAGTACGGCAAGGGGGCGGTGTACACCGCCGCCCAGGCGGACGGCCGGCCGGACGGGGAGGAGGACGGCGTGCCGTTCTGAGCGCGCGAAAAACCGGCGGCGGGCCGGGCGCCGCATCAGCCCTCCAGCCCGCCGTGGACCAGCCTTCCGTCGATGAATACCGCTTTCAGGCGGAGCTCCTGATCCAGCACCAGCAGATCGGCGGCCCGCCCGATCTCCAGCGCGCCCATCTCGTCCTCCCGGCGGATGGCCCGGGCGGGGGCGGCGGTGAGGGCGTGTACCGCCCCCTCCAGCGGCAGGCCGAACGAGACCACATTGCGCAGCTCCTCCGACAGATTGGTGGAAGAGCCGGCCAGGGTGCCGTCGTCCAGGGTGGCCCGCCCGTTCCGCAGGGTGACGGTGTGGCCCGCCATATCGAACTTCCCGTCGGGAAGGCCGGCGCAGCGCAGGGAGTCGCTGATGATGCACAGTTTATCGCCGAACATCCGCCAGGCTGCCGCCACTGCCGCCGGATGGACGTGGAGCCCGTCGCAGATGAGCTCCGCCGAGGCGCCCGCCGTCAGGGCGGCCCCCACCACGCCGGGCTCGCGGTGGAGCAGGGGAGGCATGCCGTTGAACAGATGGGTGACGTGGCTGGCGCCGGCCCGAAACGCCTCCATGGCCGTGTCATAGCCGGCGGTGGTGTGGCCCAGGGATACGGCGCAGACCTTGGCGGTCTCCCGGATAAACTCCATGGCCCCGGGCTCCTCCGGCGCCACGGTTATGAGCCGCACCTGGCCGCCGCTGGCCTCGTTGAGCCGGTAAAACAGATCCAGATCCGGGGCCCGCAGGTTCTCCGGCGCCTGAGCGCCCCGCTTGGCGTAGGACAGGAACGGCCCCTCCAGGTGGACGCCGGCGCATTTGGCGCCGTCCTCCGGCCGGCGGAAGCTCCGGATGCCCTCCATAGCGGCAAACAGATGGGCCTCGTCCACCGTCATGGTGGTAAAGCAGAAGGCGGTCACGCCGTGGGAGGCGTAGTACCGGGACAGGGTGGGGATGGCCTCGCGCCGGCCGTCGCTGGCATCCTCTCCCACCGCTCCGTGGGTATGGATATCGATAAAGCCGGGGACCACATAGGCCCCCCCGGCATCCCGGCCGCCGCTGCCGTCGAACCCGGTGATCTTCTCCTCAAAGGAGATGCCGCCGGGGCGGAATGTCCCGTCCCGGTATATCTTCGCGTTTGTGAGGCGCATATCATTTCCCTCCTGTGTGTTTATCAGAATAGAAACAGTATATCACATGCCGTGTTCTCCGCCAACGGAGAACGCGGATAATTTTTGCCGGGTTTTGTCATTCTACCCCATTTTACTTGAAAGGAGATAAAACAAATGGTATAATTTGACCATATTCGGCGAGGAACGGGGGATTCTATGGATATCATCGTGTGCGTCAAGCAGGTGCCCGGCACCACCCAGGTGGACATCGATCCTGACACCGGCGTGATGCGCCGGGACAGCGCCTCCACCAAGCTCAACCCCTATGACCTTTTTGCCATCGAGGCGGCGCTGGCTCTGGTCAGAGAGACCGGCGGCAGCGTCCGAACCCTGACCATGGGGCCGCCCCAGGCCAGGGCCGCCCTGCTGGAGACCGTGTGGATGGGGGCGGACAGCGGCGTGCTCGTCAGCGACCGGCGGCTGGGCGGCGCCGACGTGCTGGCTACCGCCCGCGCGCTTGCCCAGGCCGCGCGGGCCATGGGCCGGTATGATCTGATCCTCTGCGGCAAGCAGACCACCGACGGCGACACGGCCCAGGTGGGGGCGGAGCTGGCCGAGCTGCTGGGGATCCCCCACGCGGGCAATGTGCTGTCCGTCGCGCCGGGGGAGGGCTTCGTGGACGCCCGCGTCAGCCTGGACGACCGGGACGAGCTCCAGCGGCTGCCGCTGCCGTGCCTGGTCTGCGTGGACAAGAACATCAACACCCCCCGGCTGCCCTCCTATTTCCGGAAAAAAGCTCTGGCGGCAGACCCAGTGACCGTGCTGACGCTGGATGATTTCCCTGACCGGGACGAGAGGCGCTACGGCCTGTCCGGCTCGCCCACCCAGGTGGAGCGCACCTTTTCGCCGGAGCGCGCGGAGCACAGGGCCATGCTGTCCGGCGACCCGGAGGAGGCGGCGGGGCAGCTGGCGGACCTGCTGCTGGCGGGAAAATTCGTCCGGGAGGTGTGAGCGATGGCGGGACTGTACATCGACCAGAGCAGAGTGACGGCGGAGACCGCCGCCGCGCTGCAGGCGCTGTGCCCCTTTGGGGCCTTCACCTATGAAAAAGGGCGGCTGGATATCACCGCGGCCTGCAAAATGTGCCGCTCCTGCATCCGGAACGGCCCTGACGGGGTCGTCACTCTGGTGGAGGACGATGCCCCCGCGGCCTGCGACAAGTCCGCCTGGCGGGGGATTGCGGTCTTCGCCGAACTTGAGGAGAGCGGCCGCGTCCACAATGTGGTGCCGGAGCTGCTGGGGAAGGCCCGTGAGCTGGCGGCGGTGACCGGCCACCCGGTCTACGCGGTGCTCATCGGCCACGGCGGACGGCCCGCCGCCGAAGACCTGCTCCGCTATGGGGCGGACAAGGTGTTCCTCTACGACCACCCGGCGTTCGCCTCCTTCCTGGTGGACGCCTACGCCAACGCCTTTTCCGACTTCATCCGCCGGGTGAAGCCCAGCTCCGTCCTGGTGGGGGCCACCAATATGGGCCGCACCCTGGCCCCCCGGGTGGCCGCCCGGTTCCGGACCGGCGTCACCGCCGACTGCACCGTGCTGGAGATGCGGGAGAACACCGACCTGGTGCAGATCCGCCCCGCCTTCGGCGGCAACGTCATGGCCCAGATCGTCACCACCCGCACCCGGCCCCAGTTCTGCACCGTGCGGTACAAGATATTTTCCGCCCCCGCCCCGCTGGAGCGCCCCGCCGGCCAGGTGGTGGAGATGGAGGTGACCGACGGGATGGCCGCCTCCGCCGTCCGGGTGCTGGAGACTATCCCTAAGCCCCGGGAGGTGGATATCTCCGAGGCCAGGGTGATCGTAGCCGTTGGCCGGGGCGTGAAAAAGGAGAGCGACCTGGCAGCCGTCCGGGAGCTGGCCGGACTGCTGGGGGCCCAGATGGCCTGTACCCGCCCGCTGGTGGAGCAGGGGTGGTTCGACGCCAAGCGTCAGATCGGCCTGTCCGGGCGGACGGTGAACGCGGACCTCATCATCACTGTCGGCGTGTCCGGCTCGGTGCAGTTCGCCGCCGGCATGAAGGGCAGCGCCTGCATCGTGGCCATCAACAGCGACCCGGAGGCCCCGATCTTCAATATCGCCCACTACGGCGTCCGGGGGGACTGGTACAGCGTGGTCCCCGCGCTTCTGCGCCGGCTCAGGGAGGGACATTGAGATGACATATCACAGACTGACCCAGGAGGATATCGCGTTTTTCCGCTCGGTCACCGCGCCCCAGCGGGTGCTGGCCGGGGAGGAGGCGGGCGAGGACTATTTCCACGACGAGCTGGGCGGTGTGCGCAGCGCCCCGGAGGCCGTGGTGAAGGTCCTGTCCACCGGGGAGGTCTCCCGCCTGCTGGCCTACGCCAACGAGCGCCGCATCCCCGTAGTGCCCCGGGGCGCCGGCACCGGGCTGGTGGGGGCGTCGGTGGCGGTGGAGGGCGGGCTCATGCTGGACCTCACCGGAATGGATCGGATCCTGGAGCTGGACGGGGACAACCTGACCGTCACGGTCCAGCCGGGCGTGCTGCTCATGGAGCTGGCCGCCTTCGCCGACGAGCACGGCTTCCTCTATCCGCCTGACCCCGGAGAGAAGTCCGCCACCATCGGCGGCAACATCTCCACCAATGCCGGCGGGATGCGGGCGGTGAAGTACGGCGTCACCCGGGACTATGTCCGGGGGCTGACGGTGGTCCTGCCGGACGGGCAGGTGATGGAGCTGGGCGGCAAGGTGGTGAAAAACAGCTCGGGCTACGCCCTGAAGGATCTGATCGTGGGCTCGGAGGGGACTCTGGCCGTTATCACCGAGGCCGTTTTGAAGCTGGTGCCCAAACCCGCGGTGTCGGTGAGCCTGCTGATGCCCTTCGACACCATGGACGAGGCCCTGGACGCGGTGCCTGAGATCGTCCGCTCCCAGGCCGCCCCCACCGCCATCGAATACTTTGCCCGGGAGACCATCCTCTTCGCGGAGGACTACCTGGGCAAGCGCTTTCCGGAGGACACCCACGCCGCCTATCTGCTGCTCACCTTCGACGGGGCCGGTCCCGCCCAGGTGGAGGCGGAGTACAGCGCCACGGCGGACCTGTGCCAGGTCCTGGGGGCCAGAGACGCCCTCATCATCGACACGGACGAGCGGAAGGACTCCGTCTGGCCCGCCCGAGGGGCCTTTTTGGAGGCCATCAAGGCGTCCACCACCGAGATGGACGAGTGCGACGTGGTGGTGCCCCGCAGCCGGATCGCCGATTTTATCAAGTTCACCCACCGCCTGGCGGAGGAGCTGAACGTGCGCATCCCCAGCTTCGGCCACGCGGGAGACGGCAACCTGCACATCTACATCTGCCGGGACGCGCTGGAACAGGGCGACTGGGAACAGGTCCTGGAGACCGCCTTTGACCGGATGTACGCCAGGGCGGCGGAGATGGGCGGGCTGGTGTCCGGCGAGCACGGCATCGGCTGGGCGAAGAAGAAATACATGGCCGCCCAGTACGGGCCGGAGGAGATGGCCCTGATGGGCCGGATCAAGGCGGCGTTCGACCCCAACAACATCCTGAACCCGGGCAAGGTGTGCCAATAAGCGAAGACCGGCCCCTCCGGCTCAGCCGGAGGGGCCGGTCTCTGGCGTTTTCAGCTTTGGATGACCGCCCGCTTGACCTTGGGGATGGAGGAGGGGGAGACGGACAGCTCGTCGATCCCGGCGGACATATAGAACTCAGTCAGGGCGGTGTTGGCCGCGGACTCGCCGCAGATGCCCACCCAGATGCCGGCGGCGTGGGCGTTTTTGGCGGTCAGCTCCACCAGGCGCAGCACCGACGGGTCCGCGGAGTCGAACAGGTCGCTGATCCGGGCGTTCATCCGGTCGGCGGCCATGGTGTACTGGGTCAGATCGTTGGTGCCGATGGAGAAGAAGTCCACCTCCCGGGCCAGCACGTCGCTCATGACGGCGGCGGCGGGGGTCTCGACCATGATGCCGTACTGCACGTCCCGGCTGAAGGGGACGCCCTCCGCCTCCAGCTCGCCCTGCACCTGAGCCAGGATCGCCTTGATCTGGAGCACCTGATCCAGCTTGGTGATCATGGGGAACATGACGTTCAGATTCCCGTAGACGGAGGCCCGCAGCAGGGCCCGCAGCTGGGTGCGGAAGATATGGGGCTCCTTCAGGCAGATGCGGATGGCCCGGTAGCCCATAGCGGGGTTTTCCTCCCCTTTGATGCCGAAATAGGGGGCCTGCTTGTCGCTGCCCAAATCCAGGGTGCGCACTACCACCGGCCGGGGAGCCAGCCGCTCCAGCACCTCCTTATAGATCTGGAACTGGGCCTCTTCCGTGGGGAAGTCCGCGCTGTCCAGGTAGATGAACTCGCTGCGGAACAGGCCGACCCCGTCGCCTCCCTGGGCCAGCACCGCGTCGATGTCCTCCAGGGAGCCGATGTTGGCCGCCACCAGCACTTTATGACCGGAGGAGGTCACCGCCTCCCGGCGCTTGAAGTCCTCCAGGGCGTCCCTGTCCGCCAGATAGGCCGCCCGGCGGGCCCGGAAATCGGCCAGAGCGTCCTCGTCCGGGTCGGGGAGCACCTCGCCGGAGCCGCCGTCTATCGCCACGACGCCGGACAGGGGCAGGCGGTCGAAGTCATCGCCCATGCCCACCACGCAGGGGATGCCCAGGGTCCGGGCCAGGATCACGGAGTGGGAGGTGGAGGAGCCGAGCCTGGTGATAAAGCCGGCGACCATCTCCTTGTCCAGCCGGACGGTCTGGCTGGGGAGCAGGTCCTCCGCCGCCACGATGACGGGCCGGTCGAACCTGGCGTCCACGTCCCGGACGCCCTTGAGGATGCGGATGAGCCTGCCGGACACGTCCTGCACGTCGGCGGCGCGGGCCTGCATGTACTCGTCCCCCTCCATGGCGCGGAACATGCCGGCCAGGGCGTCGGCGGTCCGGCGCACGGCGTACTCGGCGTTGATCCCCTCTTCCAGCGCCTCGGAAATGCCGTCGCAGAAGTCGGGGTCCTCCAGCATCATGCGGTGGATATCGAACACCTGAGCGGTCTTTTCATCCGTCTGGCACGCCCTGTCGTACAGCGCGTCCAGCTCGGCCGCCGCCTGGGCCGCGGCCGCGTCATAGCGGGCCCGCTCGGCGGCGGGGTCCAGCCCCTCTGTGAGAGAGACGGTCAGATCGGGCTCCTCCAGCCGGAACAATTCTGCCACGGCCACTCCGGGCGAGGCGGCGATTCCTTTCAACATACTGAGTTCCTCCATTTCTGCGCGGGGAGCGCGCCCCGGCGCTGATTCGCGGGCAGGACAAAAATTGACGGAAACAGTCAAGCGCGGCCGATGGACAAACGGACGGGACAGACGGTATAATGGGCTTATGAGAGCTGATGAAGTGACAATCTATACCGATATGGACGGCACCGCCCTCACCGATTGGGACCGGGGCCCCGTCGTCCCGCGGCGCAATCTGGAGGCGGTCCGGGCCTTCGTCGCCGCGGGCGGGGCGTTCTCGGTGGCCAGCGGCAGAGAGGCGGCGGCCGTGCTGCGCCTGTTCCCCGGCGTGGAGTTTCGGGCGCCGCTGGTGTGCGGCAACGGCGCGGTGATCTACGACGCGGAGGCGGGGCGGATCATCCGCCGCGTCCCCCTCCCGAAACGATATAAGGAGGAGTGCGCGGCCTATGTGCGGCCCCGGTCCGGCCTCTGGGTCGTGGCCGCCGATTCGGAGCGGATCTATCAGGTCACCTTCGGCGACGCTCAGAAGGACGCTCCCATCGGGGACTGGGACCGGCCGTATGTCCCCGTGGAGGAATTCCTGGCCGATGACAGATTCATCAAGGCGGTATATGTGCTGCCGCCGGACGGCGCCGGCATGCCCCGGCTGAAAGCGGAGACGGCGGCTTTCCCCTCTGCGGGGCTGGTGACCGGGTTCCAGTCCAGCCACCGGTATCTGGAGGTGGTGGAGCGCGCCGTCAACAAGGCGGAGGGCATCCGCTTTGCGCGGCGGGCGGCGGGGCTGGAGGGCCGCCGGCTGGTCTGCATCGGGGACTACTTCAACGACCTTCCCATGCTCCGCATGGCGGACATCGCGGCCTGCCCCTCCAACGGGGCGGAGGAATTGCGGGCCATGTGCCGGATCGTCACCTGTGACAACAACGAAGGGGCCCTGGCCGATCTCATCGAGCGCCTGGGACTGATTTGACAGCGGCCGCGCGGGGCAATCGCCCGCGCGGTCCTTTTTTATGTTTCCTCGTCGTCCTGCTCGTCGTAATTGACGGGGCCCGGCTCCGGCTCCGGCTCCGGGACCGGCCCGGGGGCCGTTTTGCCGTCCTTTTCGGGCAGCGAGGGGCGGAACCGCGCCCCCAGCGCCTCCGCCAGCCGCTGGGCCGTCCGCTCGCAGGCTCTCTCGCTGCTGCCGTTGAGCGTCGGGATCACGGCCAGTTCCCGGCCGTCCGCCCCCTCCGCCACCACCATGCGGGTGCTCTGGCTGCCCACGACGGCCGCCCGGGTGTAGACCCGGCGGGCGCCGGACAGGTCCAGCCGCTGGTTCTGGATCCCCCGCAGGGCGGCCGTTCCGTTCTCCGGGTCCACCAGGATGGCGGCGCGGAACACCAGCACAGTATACAGCCCCAGAATAAGGGCGGCCACCGCCGCCACTGCCGCCACCAGCCAGGAAAATGCCCTGGTCAGCCACAGGGCGGCCAGCGCCGCCAGGATCACATCCACGGCCAGGCAGAAACCGCGGACGGCCGGGCCGGCGAGCGGGATACGCTTCACGTTCGTCTCTCCCTTCTTTTGGTACGACAAAATGTATTTTACTATATTGTGATTTTATCATATATCCACAAATGGTCAATGGCATTTTCATTTATTTTATGTTAATAATTGACATAATCGGTCAAACTGTTGCCCTTTTGATAACGGTCTGTTAAAATGGGCTCATCAAGCGGACGGCTGGCGCCGTCAGAAAGGGTGAACACTCATGGGAAAAACTTATTTGCGGGTCGATGACCGGCTCATCCACGGACAGATCGTCACCGCGTGGTGCGGCACGCTGAAGATCAGCGAGATCATTGCCATCGATGACAGCCTTGCCCAGAACCCGATGCTGCAGTCGATCATGACGATGGGCGTCCCAGCTCAGTACCACCCCCATATCGTGACGTGCGCGAAGGCCTGCGAGATCCTTGCGGTGCCCAGCGACAAAAACCGTCTGATCATCGTGCGCTTTGCCCGCATGATCGAGCAGCTGCGCGCCTTCTGGTCCCAGATCGACCACATCAACCTGGGCAACTGCTCCAAGCAGGCGGACTCCGCCTACACCCTTCCCAGCGGGGCGGGGCGCTATCTCAGCCTGACGGAGGCGGATATGTCCGCCCTGCGGGCTGCGAAGGACAGCGGCTGCGAGATCATCTGCCAGCTCCTTCCGTCTGAGAAGCTCCGCACCTGGGCACAGCTCACCAGCGGGATCTGACCGCTCCCATCCGTATGTTTGGGCGTCGGTGCGCAAGGCGCCTTGACATAAATCCACGAATGCTTTTTTGAATTGAGGAGGGAAATTAATGACTGTCTTACAAGCCGTTCTGGTCTCTCTGTTTGTCTATCTCGGCGCCATCGGCTCCGTGGTCGGCAACACGATCGGCTGGTACAATCTGGGACGTCCCCTTGTAGCGTCCTTCATTGTAGGCCTGATCATGGGCAACGTGCCTGTGGCGCTGACGCTGGGCCTGTTGCTCCAGTTGGCAAACCTCGGCTCAGTCACGCCTGGCGGCGCAGTGGGCTGGGACCTTTCCTACGCGACCTACATCGGCGTGGCCGGGGCGCTGGCGTTCCATACCGGTGACATCGCCGCCACCACCGCTCTGATGTGGGCCTTCTCCACCATCGGCGGCGCCATCGGCGTGGCCATGTGGAACCTGGTCTACGTGCTGGATCTGGCCTGCAACCGCGTGGCTCAGCGCGGCGCGGAGAACGACAACCCCCGTCTGATGGCCTTCGCCAACGCCGGCCTCGGCAACATCATCGGCTTCGTGTGCCGCTTCTTCCCGGCTCTGGTCATCCTGGTCACCACCGCCGTGGCCGGTTCCCAGAGCGGCGTCAACGTGGCGGAAATGATCCCCTCTTGGCTCGTCACTACGCTCACCACCTTCGGCGGCATGATGGCTGCCCTCGGAATGGGCATCCTGCTGAGCTTCCTGATGAAGAAGGGCGTCCATTTCTGCATCTTCCTGGCGGGCTTCATGCTGGTGGCCTATCTGGGCCTCAACTCTATGGCCCTGGCCGCCTTCGGCATCGTCGTGGCGATTATCTACTACTACATCCTGTCCTCGAAATCGGAAAGTGAGGTGACTGGTCTATGAGCGAACGCAAAGTAATCAGCCCCAAGACGATGAAAAAGGCCTTCTGGCTGTGGTTCTTCTGGAACGGCAGCTCTCAGCAGGCCGAAACGATCGTCGGCAACTGCCTCGGTCACGCCATGACTCCGGTCATCACCGAACTGTATGCCGACAATAAGGAAGAGCGTATCGCCGGCTACAAGCGCAGTCTGACCCTGTTCAACACCGAGCAGCAGGTCGGCTCCATCTGCCCCGGTATCTTCTGCGGCATGGAGGAGGCCAAGGCCAACGGCGAGTGCACCGAGGAGGTCATTTCCGCCGTCAAGGTGGCCCTCATCGGCCCCACCTCTGCCATCGGCGACTCCCTGTGGGTGGCTACGGTCATCCCCATCCTGCTCACCCTGTGCATGGCCATCACCAACGCCGCCGGCAATATGGGCTGGATCGGCCCCCTGCTGTATCTGGTCGGCTATCCCATCGGCACCTGCATCCTGGCCTGGAACCTGTGGAAGCTGGGTTACAAGGCCGGCGTGGAAGGGATCCACAGATTCATGGCCTCCGGCAAGCTGGACCAGCTCACGAAGGCCATGACCGTGCTGGGCTTGATCGTGGTGGGCGGCCTGACCGCCTCCAATGTCGCTTTGACTGTCCCCGTTCTGATCACTCCTCCCGGCGGCGAGGCGGCTGCGGTCAATTTGGACGCCCTTATCAACCAGATTTTCCCGAATCTGCTGCCTCTGCTGCTGACGCTGGGCGTCTGGCAGCTCTACGCCAAGAAAAAGTGGGCGCCGCTGGCGATCATGGGCCTGATCCTGGTCCTGGCTCTGATCCTGACCGGCCTGGGCTATCTCACCGGTGTCTATGTCTGATGGCTCGCCCATCAACATCCATAAGGAGGAATCCGCATGTCTCAACTTGAATACATCACCAAGATCCTGGACGTGATCGAGAAGATCGACAGGGAGCAGACGGAAAACATCCAGGCCGCCGCCGATCTGTGTGCCGCCGCCATCCACTCCGGCAAGCTGGTCCACCTGTTCGGCAGCGGGCACAGCGTGCTCCCCATCCAGGACGTGTTCCCCCGCTATGGCGGCGTGGTGGGCTGGCATCCCCTGATGGACCCCCGGCTGATGTGGAACAATGTCATCGGCCCCGGCGGCGCCCGGGAGCTGCTGTGGATCGAGCGCCAGGAGGGCTATATCGCCAACTTCCTGCAGAGCTATAACCTGCAGGAGGGAGAGGTGCTGATCGTCTTTTCCCACGGCGGGCTGAACGCGGCTCCCATCGAGGCCGCCATGTACGCCAGGGAGCGGGGCCTGAAGGTCATCGCCATCACCAGCGGCGACAACTATAAGAGCGCCGTGCCCAATCATTCGTCCGGCCTCAAGCTGGGCGATGTGGCCGACATCCTCATCGACAACTGCTGCCCGCTGGAGGACGCGCTGGTGTCCATCCCCGGCTACCACCAGAAGGTGGGCGCCTCCTCTACGGTGGCCGTCATCACCATCGCCCAGTCCATCGCCTCTGAGACCGCCCTGCGCCTGCAAAAGATGGGGCATGAGATGTTCATCTTCGTCTCGCCCAACGTGACCGAGGTGCCCAAGGACTACATGCACGAGGTCTACGCCGACTATCGCCGGGCGGTGTTCCAAAACTCCAATATGTGAGCGATCCTCTTTCTCTGCCCGCGGGGAGGGATGTGTCCTTCCCCGCGGGTCCCAACGGGGAATCGCGCGGACAAAAAGAGGCAAGGTCCCGTGTAAAAGCCGGAAGGCCGGCCTTTGCACTGGACTTTGCTTTCCCATTAGAAAGGAAGCGGAACGGATGACCAAGGTCATTGTCAGCGGCCACGGCGGATACGCCACCGCCATGCGGCGGAACCTTGCCATGCTGGTGGGGGAGCTGGACGGTTTCTATTACGTGGATTTCAACGAGACGGACTCCCTGGACATCCTCCGTGCCAGGCTGGACGAGACGCTGGCCGGCCTGGACGGGGCGGACGTGCTGTTTGCCTGCGATCTGGCGGGGGGGTCCCCCTTCCGGGTGGCGGCGCAGCTGTGCCTGGAGCACCCCGGCTGGGCTGTGGCGGCGGGGCTGAACACCTCCGCCTATTCGGAGATGTCCTTCAATCTGGAGATGAGCCCCGCCGAGCTGGCGGCGCTGGGCTGCGACGTGGCCAGGGAAACCATCATGATGTACCCCGCGAAGGAGTGAGCGTATGGACGTTCTGAGCCTGGCCGCCGCGGGAGGGCTGACGATAGGCTGGTGGATCGTCATCCCCACCCTGGTGATGATCGTGCTGGTGTTCCTGGGGCTGTGGCTGCTGTCCTCCCTGCGGACCCAGGCCGAGCGGGAGCTGAAGGAGCTGTACCGGCGGGACGTGGCGCTCTATCTGGAGCGGCTGGAGAACAACCGCCGGCTCTCCCTGGTGTTCCGGCGCTCGGTGCTGCTGCTCTACAAGCTGGAAGGATACATGAAGGCCGGGCGGGACGAACAGATCCGCTCCACCATCGCCCGGCTGGACGGGATGCGCCTGCCCCCCCGGGACGAGCTGCTCTTTCTTCAGGAGCGGCTCTCCTATTTCGTCTCTGTGCGGGACAGGGAGGAGGCCCTGGCCAGCCGGGACAGGATGATCCGCCTGCTGGAGAAGACAAAGGCGGACCGGGAGGAGCGCTATCAGAAGATCCTGCGGGACGCGGACCAGATCGTGAAGGTCTATCTGGACCGGGACGTCTCTTTCCTGCCCGAGCTGGTGCGGGAGGCGGGGGAGACGGCCGCCAGCGCCCAGCGGGGCGTCCTGCAGTACCGGGCCGCGATCCTGTACCATTTTGCCGGGGACGAGGAAAAAACAGAAATCTACCTGAAACGGGCTTCAAAAAACTTGAAAAATTCCTATTATTCGGTTATGATAAAAGAGGCTCTGGAGGACCATACCGCTCTGGAGCGCCAGTGAGGAGAATCAGGCAATGGTATCTTTTGAATATCTGATCCATGACCCCATGGGCCTTCACGCGAGGCCGGTGGGCACGCTGGTCAAGGCGGTCAAGCCTTTCCAGAACGTTAAGATCACCGTGCGCCTCAACGAAAAAGAGGCTGACGCGAGGCGGATGTTTGCTCTGATGGCGCTTCAGGCAAAACAGGGAGACACCATCGCCGTCGCGGTAGAGGGTGAGAACGAGCAGGAGGTCGCCGATACCGTGCGGAAGATCCTGGAGACGGAAGAGCTGTGACCGGCTGCCTGCCCCGGCAAAGGAGGGGACCGTTTTGGGCAATATTCTGATCAAAATGGCCGAGATCAAGGACCTGTCGCCGTCAGAGCGCCATGTTGTGAATTATATCCTGGAGAACTATCAGGATGTCTGCAACATGGGCATCGTGGAGCTGGGGGAGAAGTCGTTCACCTCTACCACCACAGTCAAGCGGCTGTGCAGGAAGCTGGGGATCGACAGTTACACCAACTTTCGCATGATGCTGTCCGCCGCGCAGGACAACTATATGCGCCAGGATATCCTGCACAGCAACCGCGCGCCCGTCAGCCGTTATGACTCGGTGCCGGAGGTGCTGAAAAAGGTATCCCAGCAGAACGCGGCCTCCATTATGGAGACCAGCCGAGTCATCGACGCGGAAACGCTGGAGAAGGTCGTGGCGCTGATGGCCTCGGCCCAGCGCATCGACTTTTACGGGGTGGGACCCTCCCACATGGTGGCGGAGGACGCCTCGCTGAAGTGCCTCCGGCTGAAGATCGACTCCACCGCGTTCTGTGACCGGGTCTCCATGCTCATGCGCGCCAAGAACAGCGGGGAGGACGCGCTGGCGTTCCTCATCACCTATACCGGGGAGACGGACGATATCGTTGAGGTAGCTCAGGAGCTGCGGCGCCATCGGGTTCCCTCGGTGGCCCTGACCGCCTCCACCAGTAATACGGTGGCCCGGCTGTGCCAGTACACGCTCTGCGTGGACGCCAGCGAGAGCTGGGACCGGCTTGGAGGCATGTCCAGCCGCATTTCCACCCTCAACGTGGTGGACGCGCTTTTCACCGCCCTGCTGAACACCAACTACGACAAATATATCCGCTACATGGTGGACACCTGCGTCAACAACCGGAAAGTGCCCGGAGTCCCCATATGACCGGGAAAAGGGCCGATTCCGCATGGGGGATCGGCCCTTTTTCTGACTTCACGGCCGGACCCGCTCCGGCCTGGTCCGGAATATACAAAGGAGAATACGAATCATGAGGATCTGCGCGGCAGAAAACTATGAGGACATGTGCCGGAAAGCGGCGGAACGCATCGCCGCGCTGGTGGTCACCGAACCCGACTGTGTCCTGGGACTGGCCACGGGCTCCACCCCTGTCGGCATCTATGATCTGCTCTCCCGCTGGTGCGCGGGCGGGCACGTGAGCTTCAGCCGGGTGAGCACCGTGAATCTTGACGAGTATCTTGGCCTGGAGGGGACCCATCCCCAGAGCTACCGGTATTACATGGAGCACAACCTGTTCCGCAACGTGGATATATGCCCCGGACACACTCATCTGCCGGACGGCACGGCCTCCGATCTGGCGTCCGAGTGCCTTCGGTACGATGAACTCATCGCCTCGCTGGGCGGAATCAGGCTGCTGCTGCTGGGACTGGGGCACAACGGCCACATCGGCTTCAACGAGCCGGGGGACGTTTTTGTGCCGGGCACCCATGTGGTGGAGCTGGAGGAGAGCACCGTCCGGGCCAATTCCCGCCTGTTTGACAGCGCCGATGAGGTGCCGCGCCGGGCTGTCACGATGGGGATGCGGGACATCATGGGGGCCAGGAGCGTGTTGCTGGCCGTCAGCGGCGCGGGCAAGGCGGAGGCGGTCGCCCGGGCCTTTTCCGGGCCCGTGACCCCCCGGGTGCCGGCCTCCATCCTCCAGCTCCACCCCGACGTGACGCTGGTGGCGGATAAAGCGGCCCTGTCCCTGTTGACGGCGGGCAGAGAGGATCTTTTCAAATAGAGCCGGGCCAAGTCTGAATATCGAATGTTCAAGGGTCCTGCCTGAAAAGGCAGGACCCTTTTTGGCCGGGTCCCCCGGGCCGCCCCATATGGGCGTTTACCCCTGTTCCCCCCGCAGGAGGGCCAGAGTGCGCTGCTCCAGCCGGGTTAAATTCAGCTTGCGGTAGATGGCCGCCGCCTGGGTGTAGCAGCCCTTGGCCCGCTCCTCGTCGCCCATGGCACGGCAGATGTCGCCCCGCATCACCAGGTTGCCGGCGAACCCTGAGCTTTCGCTGCCTTCTTTGGATACCAAAACATCCTGTGCCTGCTGATTCAGGGCCAATGCCTGTTCAAAATGTCCCCGCTTCATCTGAATCTGTCCCAGGGCATCATTGCAGGAACAGATAGACCATTTGTCATCGATCTCAGAAAACAGGGACACGGCCCGGTCCATGTGCTGCTCGCTCTCGTCCAGGTCGCCATTCATGTACAAAGAGCGGGACAAATGGTATTCCGCCCAGCCCAGGTAGTGCTGCCAGGGCGAGCGGGGGAACCGCTCCGCCAGCAGGACCGACTGCCTTCCGTATTCAATGGAGGTCTGATAGTCTCCCAGATCACGGCTGGACTCCGTCAGGCGCCACAAAAGGCTGACGCATATGCCGCCGATCTCCGGGGTCAGCTCATCCGTCGGAATGTCCCTGATCAGAGAATACCCTTCCTGTGCGATGTCCCGGCACGCTTCCGGATAACCCAGCATCATCTTGGAATGGGCGATCTGATTGTATGCGAACAGCTTGTCATACAGATCCTGCGCTGTGGCAAGCAGTTCCTGATAAAGACTGATGCTGATCTCAAACAGGCTCAGATTTTTGCTGGCCTGAGCCCTTGCAAGCAGTACCTTTCGCCGCATCGGGTGATCGGCCGGGAGCCTCGCAAAGGCGGCCTCGGCCATATCCAGAAGCCGCAGCTTCATCTCGTATTCCGTGTTGAACGAGTAACCGATCGTATCGATCATGGTCTCCAAAAACTTGTTGCAGCAGTCCGGGTCGGCGGCCAGCTGCTCCTGGCACAGATCGGCCACCAGGGGGTGGAGGTGGACCTCGTCGGTGGCCGGGTTGTGGATGACCCAGCTCTTTTTGATGAGCTCGTCGATGACGTCGAAGTCGTCCGCCCCGCACCAGTCGAAGAGAGTCTCCACCCCGATGCCGCTCAGCGGCACAAGGATAAGATTCTTCAGCAGGTACTGCTCCTCCTCGCTGAGGGTGGACAGCCGGAAGACCTCTTTCAGCTGGCCGAAGATCATATCCGCCGCCTTCAAGTTTTCCCTCGCCATGTTTTCCGCGCCGCTTTTCAGCAGGGCGGCCATCTTCTCCGGCTGGATGCGCCGGTGCTGCATGGCCGACGCCACCAGCCGGATGCTCAGCGTGTGCCCGTTCAGCTGCCGGATGATGGCTTTCACCTGCTCCAGGGCGGCGGCGTCCAGCGTCCGGGTGTACTCCGCCCGGAACAGGGCCAGCAGCTCCGCCTCGTCGGTCATCTCGGTGACTTCCACCTCCGGCAGGCCCGTCCCCTCCTGATGATAACGGGTGGTGAACAGCACGGCATACCTCCCGGCGCAGAAGTCCTCCAGGTCCGGGTCCTCCGCCACGTCGAAGTTGTCAATGACCAGGAGGATACGCCGGTCGGCCAGCTCTTTCAGTACCCGCAGCTTCCGCCGGAAGTACGCCCGGTCGTCGTCCTCCGGGAAATCCGTGCGGCTCAGGCCCTGGATGGGGAAGGCGTAGTCGTTGACGACCGTCTGCTCCAGGCTCCCGGCGAAGGACACCCAGAGGATCACGTCATAATCGGCCTGATGCCGCTTGATATACATTTTGGCGATCTCGCTCTTGCCGATGCCCCCCATGCCCACCAGGAACATTTTATTCTCCGCTCCCGTGAGGGCGGAGTGGATGTCGGCCAGTTCCCGCTCCCGGCCCACGAAGTGCCCGTCCGGGTAGACCATGGAGCCGGTGAGACGGTAGGTCTTCCCCTCCGGGGCGGCGGCCCCGCCCTGGGGCGCGGCAGTCTCCTCCGGGATGGTGACGGTCCGCCCGGCGCTCCGGCCCAGGATCGCCGAGAGCCGGTCCACCAGCTCCTGGACCCGCTGCACCTCCGGGGGCAGGCTCCCGTTCATGATGTGGATGCGTCCCAGGTAGTAGTACACGTCGTCGCTCAGCTGGCAGTCGTCGATGCGGAAGGGGAGAAGGGTGATGTCCTCGTGGTTTTTGAAGCGGTCGAAGGCGCAGTTGACCTCGTTGAGCACGTGGGCCGACAGATTGGACTGCTTGTTCAATATCAGGAGGAACACCCGGCAGGCCCGGATGGCCTCCACGATGGACTGGGCGTAGTTGGCCCCCACGTTCCGGGGGGCGTACCAGCAGGAGATGCCCGCTCCCTCCAGGGCGGCGCAGATCTTCCGCACCGCATCCCCGGCGCTGTCGGTGTGGTAGCTGATAAAGACCTCGCGGGGCTCGCTCTGTGTATGTTCCGTCATACGGTGTCCCTCCTCAAAACAGGTGCGGCCCCTTCAGCGGGCCTGTCCCTCCAGGGCGTGCAGTTTCTCCCGGATCGTCCTGATCTGTTGATGCTCCGGGCCGAACAGCCCATCCAGGGCGTTGACGGCCGCCTCGTACTCCCCGGCGGCCTCGGCGATCCGGCCCATGGCGGCGTACACGTCGGCCAGACACTCCCGGTTGTCGATGGTGTCCGCGGCGATGTCCCCCCGCATTTGGCTGTTGATCTCCAGGGCCTGTTCCAGGTTCTCCGCGGCGGCCTTCCACTGCCCGGCGGCCTCCGCCCCGTCTCCCCGCTCCCGGGCCTCCAGACCCAGGTGGTAACGGCACACCCCCGCGTCATAGAGGCGGTACGCGTAGCCGGACCGGTTTTCCGTAAAATCGCTGTACTGCTCGTAGCTGTCCGTACACTCCAGCGCGCGGGCATAGTCCCCCGCCGCCTGATACATCCGGCCCAGCTCCATGTAGATCTCACCGAGCTGGTTCCGCGCAGTGGTGAGCGTCAACGCATGCCAGGGCTGATGGGCGAACTTCTCCTCCCCCCGCCGGACAGCCTCCTCCAGGCGCAGGCGGATCTCCAGTGACTTTTTGAGGTTCTCCTCCGCCAGCGCGAAGTCCTGCTCGTACTCCCAGGTATAGCAGCGGCCCACCTTTTCATAGGACATGGCCAGGTCCTCGCTCTCCTCACCGCCGGCGGCCAGCATACACCGCAGGCCCTCCTTGTACCAGGGGATGCTCTCCTTCGTGCGGCGGCCGTTGAAGCAGCAGCCGCCCACCGTCTTGGCCACGCAGCCCGTCTCCATGCTGGCCTCGCCGAACCGGCGCACACAGGCGTGGTAGAGCGTCTCGGCGTAGTGGATCGACTCGTCGAACCGGGCCACCTGCCAGAGATAGTTGGCCATCCCGTCGAACGCCTCCACATCGCCGCTGTCAAAGGGGGCGAAGTACCGCATCACGGCCAGAAGGCTCTCCACCACCGAGAGATTCTCGCTCACCGGCCGGAGCCAGGCGGAATAACAGAATTTTGCGATCTGCGCCAAAAGCCCCGCGCAGTTGTCCGCGTCCGGCTCCAGCACCGCGTGGACCACCTCGATGACCATGGGGTGGAGGGAAAGCCGCTTCTCCCGGCTCCGGTCCCGGCGGACCCAGCTCTTCTGCTCCAGGGAGTTGACCACCTCGAAGGAGTCCAGCTCCGCCCACTCCCGGAACCACTTGGCGGGCACGCCGCCGATCCCCATGAGGGACAGCTTGCGCAGCACGTCCTTTTCCTCCTCGGACAGGCCGCTGGTGGAGAACACCGCGCAGATGTGGCCGAAGGCCGTTTTGCGGCCCGCCCGCCCCGCCACCGTCTCGGACTGGCTCTGGAGCTGCCCTTTTTTGAACAGCTCCAGCAGCTCCTCGCCGGTGAGCATGCTGGCGTCCATCTGCTTGGCCAGCAGTTCGATGGTATAGGTGTGGTATTCGATGAGCTGGAACAGCTCCTGAAGGCAGGACCGGTCCTCCGGCTCCACCGGGGCGCCGTAGTTCTTCTCGAAGATGCGGAGCAGGGCCTTGGGGTCCCCGATGGCGGGCACCCGAACGGAGCAGCCCGTGTCATGCCGGAGGCGGGTGGTGAAGATGGCCCTGTACCGGCCGCTCAGGAAGAACTCCAGGTCCGGGTCGTCCTCCACGTCGAAGTTGTCCACGATGAGCAGGGTGCGCTCCCCGGCCAGGGACTGGAACACCCGCCACTTCCGGGTGAAGAACTCGTCCTCGGTCTCCTCCGGACGCTGGGAGACCCCGTCGATGACGATGGCGCCGGGGTCGCAGACCAGATTTTTCAGGCTGCCGCCGTAGGTGACGAACAGCACGTCGTCGTAGTCGTCCTTGTTCCGCAGGGCGTACTGCTTGGCCAGCTCGCTCTTTCCGATGCCCCCTACGCCCTCCAGGA
The DNA here is from genome assembly GCA_947630785.1 of uncultured Oscillospiraceae bacterium. Taxonomy (GTDB): domain Bacteria; phylum Bacillota; class Clostridia; order Oscillospirales; family Oscillospiraceae; genus Enterenecus. The sequence goes on from CANRIW010000002.1 coordinate 19,886, forward strand.
ACAGCACCCGCTCGCCCTCCCGAAAACAGGCGGCGATCTCCTCCAGAAGGTCGTCCCGGCCGTCGAAGATGGTCCGGGCCTGGGGCGGGTTGGAGCGCAGGCGGTACTCCTCCCGGGCCTTCGCCGGAGCGGCCGGCTTCCCGGCCGCCGGGGAGGCGGAGGGCTGGCGGCCCAGCAGGAACAGCACCTTGTCGGTCAGCTCGCCGATGCGCTCGTCCATGGGGGGCCTGATGGCGTCGATCCAGTGCATCCGGCTGATGTAATACTCCGCGTCGGGGGGCATCTCCAGGTCCTCGTCCGCGATGTGGAAGGGCACGATGGTGACGGACTCCTTCCGGCCCAGCCGGCTGGTGACGATGTTCAGCTCGTTGAGCACCTGGGGGGACTCGGCGGCGGGCTGGTTGAGCATCAGAATGAACACGGAGCAGGCCTTGATGGCCTGCACGATGCTGCCGGCGTAGGAGCCCACCACATCCCGGGGGGCGTACCAGCAGCGGATGCCCACGCCCTCCAGGCGGTTGACCACCGCCTCCACCACGGCGCGGGACGAGTTGGTGTGATAGCTGATAAAGACGTCGATCTCCACGACGATCCCTCCTGCTCTTAGGCGCCTCCACCGGGCGCGCATTTGATGTACTGCGTTAAATTATAGCATGTCCCGCGGGACCCTTCAAGAGCATTATGACTTGTCTGACCCTCCGCGGTGTGATATGATATCCACAGTGAAACGGAGGGATCGTTATGAAGCGTTCCGCGCGATGGGCAAGACTCCTGCTCCTGCTCCCCCTGGTCATGGGCGTGTGCGGTTTCGTGTTCCTGGAGGGGACGCCCCTCCTGGACGCCCTGTTCAAAAGCGTGACCATGTACGTCCTCAACTTCGGGGACACCCCGCCCAACCCCCTGGTGGAGGCCGCCCGCTGGACGGCCCCTCTGGCCACGGCCAGCGGCGTGGCGCTGGCGGTCAGCTCCCTGCGGGAGTGGGCGTCCGCCCGCTGGAAATACCTGCGGGGCGGCAGCGTGGCCGTGTACGGCCCGGAGGAGGAGAAGGCCCCCATCCTGGCCCAGCTGGGCCGCCGGGGCATCGACGGGCGCGGCGCTTTTTTCAAGGCGGACCGGTACATCCTGCTGGACGGCGAGCGGGAGAATTTCGCCTTTTACGAGGCCCACGCGGACCGGCTCCGGGGCCATCGGGTCTACATCCGCTCAGAGCTCCCCGCTCAGAGCGTCTCCCGGCCGGAGCTGAAGCTGTTCTGTCCGGAGGAGATCGCCGCCCGCCTGTACTGGCGGGAGCGGGACCTCTATTCCATCTGGAAGGGCACCTCCGGCACGGCGCGGATCGTCCTGCTGGGTTTCGGCCGGCTGGGGGAGGAGCTGGTGAGCCAGGGGCTGCAGAACAACATCTTCTCCCCGGAGCAGCGCGTGGAGTACCACGTCTTCGGCGACTGCGCCCGGTTCCTGGCCTCCCACACCAGCCTGTCCATGATCTCCGACCCGGTGGTGGGCCACGACGAGCCCTGGTTCCGGGCGCTGCCCCTGCTGGAGGAGGCCGACCTGGTGCTGGTGCTCCGGCAGGAGGACCAGCCCGCCCTGCTCCAGGCCCTGCTCGCCGCCACCCTGCGGCGGGAGATCGACGTGTTCTCCGCCGGGGATCCGGAGCTGGACCTTCTGGCCCAGCGGGAGCGGCTGCGGCCCTTCCCCTGGCGGGACCGGGCCCGGCAGCTCCCCTATCTGATGGACGACGTGCTGGACCGGCGGGCCAAGCGCATCAACCTGCGGTACAGCCATCTGTACGAGGGCGTGGCGGAGAACGATGAGAATATGGAGAAGGAGTGGGCCGCGCTGGACGCCTTTACCCGCTACTCCAACATCAGCGCGGCGGACTACCATGAGCTGCGGCTGAAGCTCATGGATGCCCAGGGCCTTCCCCGGGACCCCGGGGCCCTGTCCCCGGAGGACATGGAGCGGCTGGCGGAGCTGGAACACATCCGCTGGTGCCGCTATCACTTCCTGAACAACTGGCGGCCGGGCAGGCCGGAAAACGGGAAGGCGAAGGACCCCGCCCGCCGCGTCCACACCCTGCTGTGCCCTTACGGCGACCTCCCGGAGGCGGAAAAAGAAAAGGACCGGGAGAACATCCGCATCCTTCTCTCCCTGGACTGATCGGACCGGCGGCGCCGGAGCCCTCCGCCGTTTTCCAATAGAAAGATACAGACGAAAGGGTCCTGCCATAAAGGCAGGACCCTTAAATCATGGATATGATTCAGGCCAGAAATTCTTTGACGGCGGCGGCGAACTGGTCCGGGCACTCTAAGAAATGACAGTGGCCGCCGGGCTGGACCACCTCCCGGTAGCTTCCGCCGCCTTCGGCGTAGCGGTCCAGCACGTACCGGGTCTGGGACACCATGGGCTGGGGCGGGGCGAGCTCCTCGCCGGGCCAGCCCGGAACGGCGCCCAGCTTGCCCAGGAACGCCAGATCGCAGGCGGAGGTGTCGCTGACCATGGTGTCGCTGTCCCCCCGGAGCCAGAGCACCGGCGGCTTGGGGTCGATCCCGGCCAGGCCGGACAGGTCGCCGTGGAGGATGGACATGGTGTTGCAGACGCCCCTGTCGCCCGCGGCCACAAAGGGCCACTGAGGGACCTGACGCGCGTCGCCGGGGTACATCCCGTCCCCCACTTTGGTCTTGGCCATGGCCTCCACCAGCCGGTCCTCCCACGCGGGCTCCAGCTGGAAGCCCGGCTTGAAGAAGACGGTTTTGGTGAGGGTGAAGCGGACGAAATCGGTCTGGCCGGCGGCCAGCGCCTGCACCAGCTGGGCGTTCACCGCCCCCGCGCCGGAGGCCAGCCCCGGCGGGTCCAGCGGCTGCCCGTCCGGCCCCTTGGTGCCGCCGAAGCCGTAGGGGGAGCCCGGATTGATGAGGATCAGGGCGGTGAGCTGTTCCGGATGGTCGATGGCGTACTGCATGGCGGCGCAGCCGCCCATGGACCAGCCGCCCAGGGCGAACCTGTCCCACCCAAGGGCGGCGGCGAATTCGGCCACGTCCTCTGTCCAGTCCCGGAAGCCGCGGCGCGCGTCCACCGGCAGGGCGCTGGAGTCGCCGAAGCAGCGCAGGTCGGGGGCGACGACGTCAAAGTCCTGTTCCAGCAGGGGGAACAGGGGCAGGAAGAACACCGAGGACGACACGTTCCCGTGGAGCAGGAGCAGCTTCTTGCCGTTCCCTTCGCCCGCCCGGTAGTAGGCGGTGGTCAGCCGTTCGGTGGTGAGAAATCGCTGCTGATACAAAGAGATCCCTCCTTGGTGAGATCACGGCGCGTCCTCGCCGGGGCCTTCGTTCCCCTCCGGCTCGTCCTCCAGGTCCACATCGTCGAAGTCCACGGTGATCCGGATGGGGAGCTGAGGCTCCTCCGGCGGAGGGGGAGGCAGCCGCTTTTCGTTGAAGACGCCGCCGTCGATGATATACATGAAGCTCTCGACGACTTTTTCCACGTCGATGGGGTAGTCCTTGAACAGCCCCCAGTTGAGCCCCAGAAAGTTGGAGGCCCCCATGAGGGTGTAGGCCAGTACCTCGCTGTCGATCTCGGAGCGCACCTCGCCGGTCTTCTTGGCCGCGTCGATGCCCTCCATGTAGGCCCGGGCGAAGCTGACATAGTAGTCCACGAACAGGGCCTTGTCGATATACATGGACTCCCAGATCACGTGGTACATATACCGGTTTTCCCGGACGAACTGGAGCCAGGCCCGCAGGCCCACCTCCTCCGCCTCCCGGCGGGTCTTGCAGTTCCGGATGGAGCGGCTCAGGTGTTTGCGGATCATGTGGCTGCACTGGAGCAACAGGAACTTGTAGAGGTTATACTTGCTCTCAAAATAGGTGTAGAAGGTCCCGGCGCCCACGCCCGCCCGCTTGGTGATATCGTTGATGGAGGTGTTGTAATACCCCTTTTCGTAGATTTCCTGGGCGGCGGCGCTGAGGATGTTGTTGAGGGTCTCCAGACCCCGTTTGGTCCTGGGCCGGTTGATCAGTGTCCTGTAGTCCAATGCAAGTCCCCCTTTGATCATACTCTTTCGTTCGGTTTCCTGCATTGATTATAATCCTTTTTTCCGTTTTCCGCAACTGGATCGTCAGGTGATCTGGTATTCAGTTTTGGAGGTGTTGCAGAAGCCCAGGGTCAGGGCGGTGAACAGCAGGGGCTGCTCGTACATGGAGGCGTGGCCGCTGCCGGGCAGGATGACGTGCTTGCTGTTGGGTATTTTGGAACAGATCAGCTCCTGCTCCGCCATGGGGGTCAGATAGTCCTCCCGGCAGGACACCACCAGGGTGGGGGCGGCGATTTTGTGGAGGTCTTCCGTCACGTCGTAGTTCCGGGCGCTGTCGGTGAGCCGGATCATGGCCCGGATGAAATCCTGATTGGAGAACACGGCGTGGAGCGCCTCATGCCGGCGGGTCATCCAGTCGTTTTTGCTCAGATAGAATTGTGGGGAGTAGATCACCGGGATGGTGGCGTAGTAGTAGGACTCCGGGTCCCTGGCCGCCAGGTTCCACCCCTCGCCGATGTCCCCCAGCCAGGGGCCGGTGCGGGGGGTGGTGTTGAACAGCACCAGCCGGTCCACCCGGTCCGGGTGGTCGATGGCGAACCGCTGGGCCACCTCTCCGCCGTAGGAGATGCCCACCAGGCAGGCTCTCCCGATCTTCAGATGGTCCAGAAGGGCCAGCACCACCTCCGCCTGGACGGCCTGCTCATAGGGCCCGTCCATCCGGGCGGACTTCCCCTGGTCCAGCAGGTCCAGCAGGAGCAGCCGGTTGCACTCGGAGAGGGGGTCGATGAACTCCTTCCAGCTGGCGCAGGACATCATGATGCCGTTGAGGATGACCAGGGGCCTGCCCTGGCCGTATTCCTCAAAATAGATCCGCTTTCCGTTGAAATCGAAGGTGGCCATGGGCAGCCTCCTCACCGGCGGCAGCCCAGGATGCCCACCTTTACCGCCTGCTCCCACAGTTCCTCCCGGAACCTGGGGTGGGCGATCTCGATGAGCCGGGCCACCCGCTCCCGCAGGTTGGTGCCCCGCAGCTCGGCCACGCCGTACTCGGTGACCACCCGGTCCACATCGTTCCGGGACAGGGTCACCGCCGCGCCGGGCATGAGCTGGGGCACGATCTTGGAGACCTCCCGCCGCTCCCCGGTGACGGGGTCCTTGACCATGGCGGTGGAGTACAGGGCGATGATGGACTTGCCGTTTTTGGACATCTGCGCGCCGATGGCGGTGTCCGCCTGCCCGCCGGTGCCGGAGAACTGCCGGGAGCCGATGGACTCGGAGCAGCACTGGCCGGTCAGGTCCACCTCGATGGAGGTGTTGATGGAGATCTGGTTGTCGTTCTGGGCGATGACGTAGGGGTCGTTGGTCCAGGCGCCGTCCATCATGGCCACGCCGGGGTTGTAGTCCATGAACTCATAGAGCTCGGGGATGCCCATGGCGAAGGTGGTGACCATCTTGCCCCGGTTGATCTGCTTGCATCTGCCGGTGATGACCCCCATCTTGGCCAGGTGCATCATGCTGGTGGTGAGCATCTCCGTGTGGACGCCCAGATCGTTTTTGGTCTCCAGGGCGGCGGCCACCGCGTTTGGGATGCCGCCGATGCCCAGCTGGATGCAGGCCCCGTCGGGCACCATGTCGGCGATGAACCTGCTGATGGCGGCGTCCTTCTCCCCGAAGGGGGCGTCGGGGGTGACGGGGGGCTTGTAGTCCGCCCGGATCAGATAGTCCACCTCGGACATATGGAGGATGGACTCCCCCAGGGTGAAGGGCATATTGGGGTTGACCTCCAGGATCACCAGGTCGGCGGCGTGGATCATCCGCATCTCATAGGTGTTGGACAGGGACAGGGAGATATACCCGTGCCTGTCCGGCATGGAGGCCGCCCCCACGAAGATGTTGGGCTTCACGTGGTACAGCCGCTTGGAGGCCGCCAGGTGCAGGTGGTTGGGGATGTAGGCCATATTGCCCTGGATGTGGGCTTTGCGCATCTGGGGGGAGAAAAACCAGCCGTCCACGTTGAAGGAGTCCACGTACTCCGGCTTGTAGATCTCAGAGGGGTGGGTGGGCAGGCAGTTGGTGACGGTGACGTCCCGCACCCGGTCGGCGATGGTGTGGAGCTGCCCCATGAACAGGCCGGCCTCCGCCGCGCCCAGCCCCGTGACGATGGTGTCCCCTGACTTCACATAGGACAGGGCCTGCTCCACGGAGATATATTTTTCCTCAAAACTCATGTTCTTCACTCCTTCTGCATGATAGGGCCGGAGGGCCCGCGGAGGCGGGAGAGGGGGACCGTCCCCCGCGGGTCCCGGCTCAGCCTGCGTAGGGCTCGCAGTGTTTCATAACGAAGCCGAAGATGGCGCTCTCCAGCTCCCGGGGACGCTCAAAGATGGCAACATGGCCGCTGCCTGGAATAGTGACGTACTCTGCGCCTTTGATGTTGTCCGCCAGTATCTTGGAAAACTTAGGGGGTTTCAAAATGTCCTGTTCACCGCAGAGGATCAGGGCAGGGCACTGGATTTTGGGTAGCTCGTCCGTCATGTATACGTCTTGGGCGAAGGTATCGTACAGGGTTTTTTGACCTTCAAGGTAGCCGTTGGGGTTGTCTTTGATTGCGCGGGCCCGGGCGGCCAGCATCTCCTGGTTGTCCCGGATGAAGTCTGGCCCGTAGATGCTTGGGGCCATGCCCCAGAAGAAGGTTTCGCCGTCACCGGTGTCGCACAGGACCTTCCAGCCCACCACGAACCCCTCGCACACCGGGTCCAGTTCGCTCACAGAATCGATGACCGAGATGGAAGCGGTCATTTCGGGATACAGGGCGGCAAACTTCATTGCTACCTCTCCGCCGTAAGAAGTGCCCACCAGGTGAACTTTCTCTGCGCCCAAGTGCTCGAACAGAGCTTTTGCCTCGGCACAGTGCTGGGCGAAGGAGTAGGGCCCCTCCGGCTTAGACGATTTGAGCTGGCCCTTGAAATCGTGCAGGATCACCCGGAACCCCGCCCGCTCGAACACAGGGTAGAGAAAGGCCCAACTGGACACCGAGGCCATCACTCCGTTGAGGAACGCGATGGTCTCTTTTCCATTGGGGTCACCATGAACCTCATAGTAGAGCTGAACGCCGTTAATATCAAAAGTTGGCATAATTTCCCTCCTTGTAGTATGACCCAAGGGGAGGAGAGCCTGCTCCTCCCCTTGGGAATTCTGTTCGGCTATGGTTTGTTATACGTTTCTGTCTGTTCCGTTCTCAGCCCACAGAGGCCCACACGTCATCCAGGGAGGTAATGGGGCTGACGGTCTCCAGCGCGTAGTTGCCGTTCTCATCGGGCGTCAGAGTAACGGTGTTCAGGGCCAGATCGGTAACGCCAAGGCGGTCGCCGCCGGCGAAACTGATGTCGCCGCCCATGGGAATGTGGAATGGGGCGTTCTCCATGGCCGCGATGTAGTTCTCCCAGGTCAGATCCTTGCCCATAGCATCCAGTTGATTCAGGCCGTGGATAAAGGTCTGCGCGGCCACATAGCCGGCCATGGCGTAGGAGTTGATGGAGTAGGTATCGGCGGCGGCGATGCCGTTCTCGGCCTCCCAGGCCAGCATCACAGCGGCGAACTCGCCGTAGTCAGCCATACCCTGTTCAGTGGCAATGTCCATCCAGGAGGTGGCATAGATGGGCCGGTCGGCGGTGACGGAGCCGTCGGCCACCAGAGTGCCCATGAATACGGCGGAGGCGCTGACGTAAGAGGTGATGACCTTGGCGCTGAAGTTGGCGTCCCGCATGGCGGGCATCAGCTTGGCGACAGGGTCCTGGTTCATGGCGGCGATGACCACGTCGCACCCGGCGTTCTTCAGCACGTTGACGGCGGCGGAGTAGTCGGTGGCGTCGGCCTGGACCTCCTGATAGGTGATGTCGAAGCTGCCCTCCTGGGCCTGGCGCTTGATGCCGGCCAGGATGCCCTCGCCCGCGTCGTCGGTGGTGGAGATGACGCCAATCTTCTTGCCGCCGAGACCCATGCCGTTTTCGGTGGAGGCCAGGGCCCGGGCCAGCAGCACCCGGCCCTCGGCGTTATAGATGGGCTGGACGGAGAACACGCAGGCGTCCTTGCCGGTGGCGCCCTCCTGATACAGGCCGGAGATGCCGGTGGCGGCGTAGACCATGGGGATGCCCAGACCCTTGATATAGTCCAGGGTGGCGCCCACGGTGTTGGTGCCGAAGTGGCCCACCAGGGCGAACACCTTGTCGCTCTCGGCCAGGGTCTTGGTGTAGGTCATGCCCTGGGCGGCGTCGAACCCGTCGTCATAGTGGATGAGGCGGACGGACTTGCCGTGGAAGCCGCCGGCGTCGTTATAGGCTTTCAGCGCGGCCTCCAGTCCGGCGTTGAAGGGCACGCCCACCATGGCGAAGGCGCCGGTGGTGGCGGCGGTGTTGCCCACCAAAATTTCGGTGTCGCTCACGCCCTGGACGGTGCCGGCGGGCTGGTCGTCCACAGGTTCAGAGGGCTGGTCGCCGGCGGGCTCGGAGGGATTCGTGCCGGGGTTGCTGGCGGGGCCGGGCTCGACAGTGGGAGTCTTGGGACCGCAGGCGGCCAGGGCGAACACCATGACCAGGGCCAGAAGCAGGGCGATCAGTTTTTTCATTTTTTATTCTCCTTTTTATGATTTTGGCGGATCACAGACCGGTTGATAAGCGCTCTCCACGGGTTTTACGCCTTTTTGCCGCCCAGATAGGCGTCGATGAGGCGCTGGTCGTGGATGAGTTCGCCGGCGGGGCCCTTCATGCTGATGAGCCCCAGCTCCAGCACGTAGGCGTAGTCGGCGATCTTCAGGGTGGCCAGGGCGTTCTGCTCCACGATGAGGATGGTGGTGCCCTCCGCCCGGATCTCCTGAAGGGTGCGGAAGATGTCTTTGATGATGAGGGGGGCCAGGCCCAGAGAGGGCTCGTCCAGCAGGAGGATCTTCGGGTCGGCCATCAGCGCGCGGCCGATGGCCAGCATCTGCTGCTCCCCGCCGGAGAGGGTGGAGGCCTGCTGCTTTTTGCGCTGCTCCAGCACCGGAAAGAGCTGATAGACCCGTTTCAGGTTCTGCTGGAGCCGGGCGCCGCTCCGCAGGGTGTAGGCCCCGGCCCGGAGGTTCTCCTCCACCGTGAGCCCGTAGAACACCAGCCGCCCCTCCGGGGACATGCTGACGCCCTGCCTGGCCACCTTGCAGGCCCGCCGGCTCAGGGGGACGCCGCTCTCGTTGATGGTGCCGCCGGAGGGCTTCACCACCCCGCTGATGGCCCGCAGGGTGGAGGTCTTGCCGGCGCCGTTGGCGCCCAGGAGGGCCACGATCTGGCCCTCCTCCACGTCCAGGTCCACGCCCCGGACGGCCTGGATGGGACCGTAATTCACCCGGAGGTCCCGCACTTCCAACAGCGCCATGGTCACACCTCCCCGTCGTCGCCGCCCAGATAGGCGGCCTGTACGTCCTTGTCGGCCTGGACCTGCCCCGGGGTGCCGATGGCCAGCAGCTTGCCGAAGGAGATGGCGCACACCGTGTCGCAGATGTCCATGACCAGGCCCATGTCGTGCTCCACCAGGAGGATGGTGCAGCGGTATTCCTCCCGGATGCGGCGGATGAGCCGGGACAGCTCGGCGGTCTCGGTGTCGTTGAGGCCGGCGGCGGGCTCGTCCAGGATGATGAGCTGGGGCTCGCACATAAGGGTGCGGGCGATCTCGATCTTTTTCAGCACGCCGTAGGGCAGGCCGAAGGCGTACCAATCCTTGTAGGCGGTGAGGCCCATGAAGTCCAGCACCTTCATGGCCCGCTCCCGCACCGCCCGCTCCTCTTTGCGGAGGATGGGCAGGTGGAGGGCCTGCTGGACCAGGTTGGAGGTGTACTGCCGGTGGCCCGCCACCAGCAGGTTGTCCAGCACCGACAGCTCCCGGATGACCTCCACGTTCTGGAAGGTGCGGACGATGCCCTGCAGGATGACGTCGTGGACCTTTTCCCGGTTCAGGTCCACCACCTGGCCGGACTTGTTCTCAAAGTGCAGGGTGCCGGCGGTGGGCTTGTAGAACTGGGTGATGCAGTTGAATACGGTGGTCTTGCCGGCGCCGTTGGGGCCGATCAGGCCGAAAATTTCGCCTTTTTTCACCTGGAAGGTGAGGCCGTCCACCGCCTTGACGCCGCCGAAGTACATGCACAGCCCCCGCACGTCCAGCACCACCCCCTCCGGGAGGGTGAGGCCGGTGGAGGGAAGGGCGGCGCGGGCGTTCTCCAGCTTTTGCCGGGCGCCCCGGGCCTTTTTGCCGTACTTTTCGGCGTTTTCCAGAACGGCCAGCTCCTCGTAGAGCTCGACCCGGCGGCGGAGCCGCTCTACCTGGCTGTAGCTGCTCATGCCGCCGCCCCCTTTCTCAGCTTCGTCCGGACCCAGCCGGTGAACTGGGCGAAGATCTGGGCAAAGCCGCCGGGGAAGAACATGACCACCAGGATGATGAGCACGCCGGTGACCATGGTGATGAACGCGGGGTTTTTCACGAAGAAGGGGATCTTGCTGAGGAACATGGACTGGATGCCGTAGATGATGAACACGCCGAAGGTGGTGCCCCAGGGGCTCTTGGCCCCGCCGATGATCACCGCGCCCAGGATGTTCAGCGAGGTGGACAGGGTGAGCAGGGTGGAGGTGGCGGTGGTCATGTTCCGCACGAACATCATGTACAGCAGCCCGCCGATGGCGGCGAACACGGTGGAGATGACGAAGGCCAGCAGCCGGTACTTCATCAGGGAGATGCCCATGGCCTGGGCCGCCGAGGTGGAGTTCTTCATGGCCAGCATGGCCCGGCCGGTGGGGCTGTTGATGAGATTGGACAGCAGCCACATCAGCACGGCCAGGGTGACCAGCACCAGGAAGTATGCCTCCCGGTCGCCGATCTGGATGCCGAAGAGCTTCACATTGGACAGGTCGATCTTCACGGTGGACTTGATGACCATCAGCAGGTTGCGGATGATCTCGGCCAGGCCCAGGGTGAGGATGGCCAGATAGATGCCCTCGATCCGCAGGGAGATGAACCCCACCACCACGCCGATGACGATGGAGACCGCCAGGGTGACCAGGAAGGCCACGGTGTAGGGCAGGCCGAACTCCTGGATCACATAGAAGGCGGCGTAAGCGCCCAGGCCGATGAATCCGGCGGTGCCCAGGGAGGCCAGGCCGGAGTAGCCCAGCAGCAGGCAGAAGCCGATGGCGATGACGGCGTAGATCATGGTGTTGCCCAGAGCGTACACGAAGGACGAGGAGATGAGCCCGGCGGAGGACAGGACCTGGAGCAGGGCCATCACCGCCGTGAACAGGAGGATCTGGGCCAGGGGATTCCGCATCAGGTCCCGGACGGGATTCTTTTTCTGTGTCGTCATACCGGCCCCCTCCTTATACTTTTTTGGCCACCGGCTTGCCCACCAGTCCCTGGGGCCGGATGAGGATCACGATGAGCATCAGCACGTAGACGATGACCATGTTCCAGCGGGAGATGCCGGAAAAGGCGGGGAAGTTGGCCAGGAACCCCACGCAGCTGGCGGCCACCGGGATGCACACCGCCCCGATCACCGGGCCGTGGAAGGTGGAGAATCCGCCCAGGATGCCGGCCAGAAAGGCGTTGACCTGCACCGTGGTCATAAAGCTGGTGGAGATCTTGGTGCCGCCGCCGGCGTACATCACCGCGGCCAGCACCCCCAGCGCCCCGGCGATCCCCCAGGACACCGCGGTGATGACGTGGGTGTTGATGCCCATCAGCTCCGCGGTGAACTCGTTGGAGGCGGTGGCCCGGACCCCCAGGCCCCACTTGCTGTACTTCAGCAGCAGGAACAGGGCCCCCAGGACCACCACGGTGATGGCCAGGCAGATCAGGGAGTGCCTGGTGACGACGATCTCCCCGCCGAAGGCCGGAATGATGAAGTTGGGGGAGACCCCGGCTTTCTGGGGGTTGAAAAAGGGCTCGAAGGGGATGGATTCCGGGTTGCCGAAGATGAGGGGAATGGCGCCGAAGATGATGGACACCAGTCCCATGGTGATGATCTGCTTGCCCACGGCGTTGACGTTCCTGCCGTTGCGGAAGATGACGATGTCCACGAACAGGCCGGCCAGGACGCCCACGAGCACGCCGGGGATGACCCCGACGCATACCGGGACGCCATAGGCGCCGAACAGCTCCGCCGTGACATAGCACCCCAGCGCGGCGATGGAGCCCTGGGCAAAGTTGGTGGTGGTGGAGGTTTTGAAGATCAGCGTGACCGCGAAGGCCGCCATGGCTGTGATGCAAACGCTGAGCAGCGTGCCGCACAGGGTGGAGAGGAACGCGGCTGCCATGGCATCACCCCCAGCGAATGACGTTGGCCGCCCAGGTGTAGCCGATGCCGGCGGCGATCATGGAGACGACGGTGCCGTCCTTCACCTGGCCCGAGTCCAGCGCCAGCTTCAGGGACAGGATCTGGTCCACCTGGCCCACATGCCCGTAGCGCTCCAGGTAGATGGACTGGTCCTCCCGCAGCCCCAGGTCGGCCAGCATGGCCCTGTGGCCGGAGCGCTTCATGTGCAGGATGTCCAGAAAGCCGATGTCCGCCCGGGTCAGGCCGGACTTGCGGAGGGCCTCGTCGATGCAGTGATACCAGTTCTGCATGGAGGTGGAATTCAGCAGGGCCTTCATCTTCACCCCGTCCATCAGGCGGAGCTTGAAGTGCTCGCAGCAGTTGTCCACCCCGGTGGGGTCCAGGATGCCGCCCACGGGACAGCCGGCGGTGTGGACCACGGAGCCGTCGCTCATCAGGTGGGTGCCCAGCAGCAGGTTTTTGTCGTACCCCTTCCGCATGAGGATGGCGCCTCCGCCGGCGGAGAGGTTATACATGAAGGACAGGTCGTTGTCGGTGTAGTCGATCAGGTCGCAGTTGCGGTAGCCGCCGCACACCAGGATGTTGTGGCAGTCGTCGTCGGCGATCAGGATGTCCTTGGCGATCTTCATGGCGGACACGCAGGTGCAGCAGCGGTTCTGCACGTCGATGCCCCAGGCGTTCCGCGCGCCGATGCGGTCCTGGATGTAGCAGGCGGAGGTGGTCAGGGGGTACTCCTTCCACTCCTCCCCGAAGCACAGGATGGCGTCGATGTCCAGCGGATCGACGCCGGTGTTCTTCAGGCAGTCCAGAGCGGCCAGAGCGCCCATCTCCTGGGTGCCGTCGCAGGGCTCCCTGGAGGGGACGAACTTCTCGATGATGCCCAGCTTGTTGATGACTGCGTCCTCCGACCACCTCCCGTTGGTGGCGGCGGAGATCTCGGCGGCGGTCATCTTGTTCCGGGGCAGATAGAGCCCCAGACCCACGATGCCGACAGTGGGTTTCTTTTCCATCTGCTTTCCTCCTTCCGGTTGGTTTACCCGCTGTAATCAAGTAAAGCGTAAAACTGAATTATCATTCTACTTAATTGGCCGACAGACGCCCCTGAAAGCCAGAAAAACAGCGGGTTAGTAGAATAACGGTTCAACTTACAGTATTAGAATACAATAATCATCCAGCCGTGTCAAGCACTATTTGTATAATTGGCAAAAAAATTTTAAATTTAGCGCAACAATTTGTTGACAATTTCAAATACAAGCTGTATATTAAAAACAGAATGACGGTTCAAGTAACTGAATAGAGGTTCAGATAAGCGGCGTCACGGGGAGCGCCCGCCCCGGCCACCGAAAACAAGGAGGTCTCCATGAAAACCATCGACACCATTCAGATCGGCGACAGCGCCTCGTTCACCAAAACGGTGACCGAGAGCGACATCGCCCTGTACGCGGGCATCAGCGGGGATTTCAACCCCGCCCACATCGACGCCGAGTCGGCAAAGGAGGGGATGTTCGGCCAGCGCATCGCCCACGGGATGCTCTCCGCCGGCTTCATCTCCAACGTGCTGGGCAATCAGCTCCCCGGCCCCGGGACCATCTATATGGGCCAGGAACTGCGGTTCGTCAAGCCGGTGTTCATCGGCGACACGGTCACCGCCACTGTCACGGTGAAGGAGAAGATTCCCGAGAAAAACCGCCTGAAGCTGGACACCGTTGTCACCAACCAGAGGGGCGAGGCCGTCATCACCGGCGCCGCCACCGTCATGCCGCCCCGGGCGTGACGCGGGTCCATGCGGTTCCCGATATTTTGGCCAAAGTTAAAAAAACAGCCGTTTCCAATGTGGAAACGGCTGTTTTTATGGTTGCGGGGGGAGGACTTGAACCTCCGACCTCCGGGTTATGAGCCCGACGAGCTACCAACTGCTCTACCCCGCGATATGTGGTGCCGGAGACCGGGGTCGAACCGGCACGGGATCTCTCCCACGGGATTTTAAGTCCCGGGCGTCTGCCAATTCCGCCACTCCGGCTTATCGGCACTGTGTTATGATAGCACGTTTCCCCGGCGCTGTCAACCCCCCAGGCGGGAGAACATTTCGCCTTTTTTTGACGGGCCCGCCCTTGACGGCGGGGAAAAATCGTGGCAAACTAAAACCGCGCAAGGAGGAGAGAACTATGGCGACGGAACTGACCAAAAAGGATATCGAGCTGCTGAAGCAGGAGCTGGAGCACCGGCAGACGGTGCTGCGCCCCCAGCTCATCGAGGCGGTGAAGGAGGCAAGAGGGTTCGGCGACCTGAGCGAGAACTTCGAGTACAAGGCCGCCAAGCGGGAGAAGAACCGCAACGACAGCCGGTGCCGCTATCTGGAGAACCTGATCAAAAACGCCCGGGTCATCCCGGACAGGCCCGCCCCGGAGGGGGTGGTGTCCCTGTACGACAAGGTCACCCTGTATGTGGAGGAGGACGACGACACCGTCACCTTCCAGATCGTCACCACCGTGCGGCAGGACGCGCTCAAGGGCCTCATCAGCAAGGAGTCCCCGGTGGGGAAGGCGGTGCTGGGCCGCCGGGTGGGGGAGAAGGTCACCATCCAGGTGAACGACTCCTACAGCTATGACGCGGTGATCCAGGCGGTGGAGCCGGGGGAGGACACCGGCGAGGCCCCTCTGCGGGCTTTCTGAGACAGAAGCGTATTTACAAGGCCGCCAAAATCCGGTATACTGGAATGGAGATCAGCCGGAGAGGGGTGGAGGCCATGGGAAAGACCGTCGTTTCCCGCTATCATCGCGCCATTCTTCCCGGCAGCGCGGCGTTCGGCCTGGCGCTGGTGCTGTTCGGCCTGACCCAGGCGCCCCCGGCGGAGATCGTGGAGGGGCTGCGGGCCATCGTCCGCTCGGAGGATGTGCTCATCACCGACTACATCGCCGTGGCGGGGGTGGGGCCCGCCTTCGTCAACGCGGGGCTGGTCACCCTCATCACCGTGGCCGTGCTGAAGCTGGTGGACGACCCCCTGAACGGGGCCACCGTCGTCACCGTGGGGCTGATGGCGGGGTTCTCCCTGTTCGGAAAGAACATCGCCAACATCTGGCCCATCATCATCGGCACGGGGCTGTACGCGCTGCTGCGGAGGGAGACCTTTGCCCGCCACGTGAACGTGGCCCTGCGGGCCACCGCCCTGGCGCCGGTGGTCAGCTTCCTGTCGGCGGAGGTGCGGCCGGCGGCCGGCATCATCACCGGGCTTATCATCGGGTTCCTCATCCCGCCGGTGGCGGAGCACGCCCACCGGATCCAGAACGGCATGAACCTGTACAGCTTGGGCTTCACCTGCGGGCTCATGGGGATGATGCTGGTGCCCGCCTTCAAGGCATTCGGCATGGAGCCCAGCTCTGCTCTGGTGTGGTCTGAGGGCAATGATCTGCTGCTGGGCGCCGCCCTGGGGGCGCTGTGCCTGTTCTTCGTGGCGGCGGGGCTGGGGCGGAGGCCCCTGGAGACCCTGCGGGCCTACTGGAGACTGCTCCGCACCTCCGGACGCGTCCCCAGCGACTATGTACGCACCTTCCCGGCGGGGGCGGTGCTGCTGAACATCGGCGTCAACGGGCTCATCGCCGCCGGCTGGATCCTGCTCACCGGGGGAGACCTGAACGGCGCCACCATCGGGGCGATCTTCACCGTCATGGGCTTCTCCGCCTACGGGAAGCACCCCTTCAACATCCTGCCCGTGATGGCGGGGGTGCTGCTGGGCAGCCTCACCAACCACGTGGAGTTCAACGCCCCCGCCCTCCAGCTGGCCGCCCTGTTCGGCACTACCCTGGCTCCCATCGCCGGCACCTTCGGCTGGCCCTTCGGGATCCTGGCGGGGCTCATCCACTCCTCGGTGGTGCTCCAGGCGGGCCTGCCCCTGGAGGGGATGAACCTCTACAACAACGGCTTCTCCGGCGGCCTCATCGCCATCGTGCTGTACCCCATCCTCACCGCCCTGGTGAAGCGCCGCCGGCCGGTGCTGGAGGAGGAGGACCTGTTCGCCATGTTCGAGCAGGCGGAGCCTCAGACGCCCGAGGAGCTGCCGCACGACGGGCATCACTGATTTTTATGACCTGAAGGAGGTTTTACCAATGGATATCAAGATCACCGAGACCGTGAAGTACGCAGGGGTCAACGACCGCCAGATCGACCTGTTCGAGGGGCAGTACGTGGTCCCCAACGGCATGGCCTACAACTCCTACGTGCTCCTGGGGAGCAGGACCGCCGTGATGGACACGGTGGACCGGCGCTTCACCCACGAGTGGCTGGACAACGTGGCCAGGGCCCTGGGCGGCCGGAAGCCCGACTACCTGGTGGTCCAGCACATGGAGCCCGACCACGCCGGCAGCATCGCCGCCTTCGCCAGGGCGTACCCGGAGGCCGTCATCGTGTCCTCCGCCAAGGCGTTCGCCATGATGGGCCAGTTCTTCGGCAATGACTTCTCCGACCGCCGCCTGGTGGTGGGGGAGGGGGACACCCTGGACCTGGGCGGCCACAGCCTTACCTTCGTCACCGCCCCCATGGTCCACTGGCCGGAGGTCATCGTCACCTATGACGCCGCCGATAAGATCCTGTTCTCCGCCGACGGCTTCGGCAAGTTCGGCGCCCTGGACGCGGAGGAGGACTGGGACTGCGAGGCCCGCCGGTACTATTTCGGCATCGTGGGCAAGTACGGCGCCCAGGTCCAGCGGCTGCTGAAAAAGGCCGCCGGGCTGGACATCCGGATCATCTGCCCCACCCACGGCCCCGTGCTGAAGGAGAATCTGGCCCACTATATCAATCTGTACGACACCTGGTCCTCCTACCGGCCCGAGTCCGAGGGCGTGCTCATCGCCTACACCTCCGTGTACGGCCACACCAAAGACGCGGTGAACCTGCTGGCGGACAAGCTCCGCGCCAAGGGCTGCCCCAAGGTGGTGGTCACCGACCTGGCCCGGGACGACATGGCCGAGGCGGTGGAGGACGCCTTCCGCTACAACAAGCTGGTGCTGGCCACCACCACCTACAACGCCGACATCTTCCCCTTCATGCGGACCTTCATCGAGCATCTCACCGAGCGGGCGTACCAGAACCGCACCGTGGCCCTGATGGAGAACGGCTCCTGGGCCCCCCAGGCGGTGAAGGTGATGCGCTCTATGCTGGAGGGCGGCAAGGACCTGACCTTCACCAACACGGCGGTCCACATCCTCTCCGCCCTGAACGACGGCAGCCGCGCCCAGATCGAGGCCCTGGCCGACGAGCTGTGCAGGGACTACATCGCCCGGGGGGAGGAGGCCGCCAACAAGAGCGACATGACCGCTCTGTTCAAGATCGGCTACGGCCTGTACGTGGTCACCTCCAACGACGGGCAGAAGGACAACGGCCTCATCGTCAACACCGTGACCCAGCTCACCGACAACCCCTACCGGGTGGCGGTGAACATCAACAAGGCCAACTACTCCCACCACGTCATCAAACAGACGGGGGTCATGAATGTGAACTGCCTGTCGGTGGAGGCCCCCTTCAAGGTGTTCGAGACCTTCGGCTTCCAGAGCGGCCGCGCGGCGGACAAGTTCGCCGGCTGGGAGGGGGAGCTGCCCCGCACCGGCAACGGCCTGGTGATGCTGCCCAGGTACGTCAACGCCGTGCTGTCCCTGAAGGTGGAGCAGTACGTGGACCTGGACACCCACGGCATGTTCATCTGCTCGGTGACCGAGGCCCGGGTCCTCTCCGACAAGGAGACCATGACCTACACCTACTACCAGAAGAACGTGAAGCCCAGGCCCGACACCGAGGGCAAGAAGGGCTGGGTCTGCAAGGTCTGCGGCTACGTGTACGAGGGCGACGAGCTGCCCGATGACATCGTCTGCCCCCTGTGCAAGCACGGCGCGGCGGACTTCGAGCGCATCCAGTGACCGGACCGGAATGAACTCCCCGCCCAAAGGGCCGCGGCGGCGGGAACGATACGGAAGAGCGAACGCGGGGGCCTCCCGAAAGGGAGGCCCCCGCATTCGGCGTCTCAGTCCACCGCGGAGCTGGCCCGCATGGCCAGGATGGTCTTTTCCATGAGCTCGTCCAGGGTCCAGCCCAGCCGGTCGGCCCCCAGCTGGATGGTGTCTCTGGAGCAGCCGGCGGCGAACTTTTTGTCCTTGAACTTCTTCTTCACCGACTTGACCTCCAGGTCGTCCACGCTCTTGGAGGGCCGCATGATGGCCACGGCCCCGATGAGGCCGGTGAGCTCGTCCACGGCGAACAGGACCTTCTCCATTTGGTGGACGGGCTCGATGTCCGCCCCGGTCATGCCCCAGCCGTGGCTGGCGGCGGAGCGGATCAGGGACTCGTCGATGCCCTCGGCCCGCATGAGCTCCTGGCACTTGACGCAGTGCTCCTCGGGCCAGCGCTCAAAGTCCAGGTCGTGGAGGATGCCCACGGCCTCCCAGTAGTCCGCCTCCCCGGCGTACCCCTGGTCCACGGCGAACCAGCGCATCACGTCGCCCACGGTGCGGGCGTGTTTGCGGTGAAACTCCCCCTCGTTATAGCGGCACAGCAGCTCCCATGCCTGCTCCGGTGTCGGGATCATAGCGATTACCTCCTGTATGATGATCTTATAGGATATCCTTCTGTTTCGGCCCGCCCCACAGCCAGAGGAAGGTGAGCCGCCGCCAGCCGTACAGCCGCATCCAGAGGGCGTGCCGCTGCCCGTCCACCAGGGCGGCCATGGTCCGCTGTTCCTCGCCGGTGAGGGCGTGAGCGCTGTACATGGCCTTTTCCGCCAGGGCCCTGGCCTCGGGCGGGATCTTGCCGCCCCAGGGGCCCATCCGGCTGAGACAGCGGTAGCCGAACAGGACGGCCCGGTTGGGGTCCGGCCCGTTCAGCCGGCGGAGCCGCCTCCGCTTCAGGCAGAACTGGACCAGCCACAGCAGGGCGGCGGCCGCCGCCGGCACGGCCAGGACCCTTGCCAGTACGCCCAGGACCGCCAGCGCCGTCCGCCAGGCCGCCCCGCCGGGGGAGGGCTCCTCCGGGGCGGGGGCAGGCGCGGGTCCGGGGCTTTCGCTGGGGGCCGGGGCGGGGGTGGGCGCCGGCGGCTCGGTCTCCTCCGGCGGGAGGGTGGGGAGCCCGGCGCCGGGGAGCTGGCCGCCGCTCTCGGTGATCCGCTCCGGGTCGAACTCGTCGGAGAAGCCGGGGGTGACCTCCACCGGGTACCAGCCCCAGCCGTCGATGTAGACCTCCACCCAGGCGTGGGCGGCGGAGTCGGGCACGTAGCTGACGGTGTTGGCGGCGAGGTCCGCCGTGTAGCCGCTCACATACCGGGCGGGAAAGCCCAGGGCACGGAACATCAGGGTGGCGGCGGTGGCGAAGTGCATACAGTAGCCCTGCCGGCTCTCATTGAGGAACCAGGTCACGTAGTCCTCTCCCTCGGGGGTGGCGGGGGTGTCCAGATCGTAGGCGCACCGCTCCGCCAGCAGTTCGGGGATGAGCTCCGCCGCGTGGGCCGCCGAGGGGGGACCGGCGCCGTCGCGGGCCAGCTGGGCGAGCAGGCCGGACACCGCCTCCCGGGCGGGATCGGGCACCTCCAGATAGTGCCGGTACACGTACTCCCGGTAGATCTCCTCCGCCTGAGCGGCGGGGCCGGCGAGGGGGCTGAGGGCCCCGTCGTGGGTGAGCGGCCAGTAGACGAGGGCGTACAGGTCCCGGTCATAGGCGGTGATGGCCGTGGTGAAGCTCCAGGCCCCCTCGGCCGGGACGAAGCCCTGGTCCCGGACGGGCCAGGCGTGGGCCTCCGCCCAGAGCTGGTCCACCGGCTGGTAGGGCAGGAAGACCGAAGCGCTCTCCCGGTCCGCGTTCTCCACCACGGCGAAATAGGTCCGGTAGGGGCTGGCACAGCCCAGGAACAGCAGCGGGGAGCCGGTCCAGCCGTCCTCCGGCAGGGCGGAGGCGTACTCCTCCCACACCCCGTCGGGGAAGGGCTCCCAGCCGGAGCCGGTGTACACGTCCGAGGAGAAGCCCCGCAGATAGTAGTGGCCGCTCGCCGCGGTCCGCACCAGCAGCACGGGCCTGCCGGTGTAGTTCCGCTCGCCGCTCTCGGACAGGGACACCGACACGTCGAGGGGGGCGGCAGCGGGGCCGTCAGGGCGGTGGAAGGGGCCCCTCCAGTCCCGGAGGAAGGTCAGGCACCGGTCGCCGAAGTCCACGATGGCCCGCTCGGTGTCCACCGCCCACTGGGGGCGGGCATAGCCCTCCGCCGGGAACAGGGCGCCGATCCCCGCCAGCAGGAGCGTGCAGGCGGCGATGGCGGCCAGCGTCAGCCGGCCCCGGCTCTCCTCCTCTCGGCAGAGGGCGGTGAGCAGCATGGCGCACCAGAACACGCACAGCGCCCCAAAGCCCGCCCAGTGGGGCAGGGCGCTGGTGACCATGGCGGGGGCCAGGGGGGGCAGGGTGAGCAGCATCGCCAGCCACCAGCATCTCAGCCGGACCACCGCGCCCCCCAGCAGCAGGGCGATGAGGGCCAGGGCCAGGGTCAGAAAGGCGGCGGTGATCTCCGCTTTGGAGACGCCGGCGGGCGGCTCATAGCGGAACAGGGGGTCGTATCCCAGCCGCTCCGCCACAAAGGCCAGGCAGCGGGAGAACACCAGCATGGCCCCCCGGAGGGCGCTCTGCCGGTTGAGGAACACATTGAAGGCCCACAGGGCGGCCAGACCCAGGCACACCCGGCCGGACCACCGGGGCAGGGACCAGGCCGCCAGGGAGACCAGGGCGAAGATGACCGCCTGGGGCAGCAGGGCGGTGGGCTCCACGCCCACCGGGTAGGCGGTGACGAAGGACAGGGCCAGCCCCACCAGGGCGCAAAGCAGCAGCGCACCGTTGCCCAGGGTGAGGACGGCGAAGTCGAGGCGGGAGGACCTATCCATAGCTGTCCTCCTCTCCGGCGGCGAGGTGGAGGCGGAACACGGGCTCCCCGGCCAGCTCGATGAGTCTGGGGAGGTTGTCCAGCCTGGTCCCGGCGGGGGGCGGCGGGGAGGACAGGACGGCGGTCAGGCAGTCCTCCAGCTCTTTCTCGTCCCCCACCCGGCGGAGGAGGGGGGTCCCGTCCCCGCCCGGCCACAGCACGGCGAAGGGCCGCCGGGCGGTGAGCAGAAAGCGGCACCGGGCCTCCAGCTTGTCCATGATCTTGTCCTGGTCCTCCGCGGTCCCGTCCCGGTCGAAGGTGAGCAGGGGCAGGGGGGAGGGGCTCTCGGTCCGCTCCCGGACGATGAGCTCGTCCCACTTGGAGGACAGCTTCCAGTGGACGGCGCGGAGGGGATCGCCGGGGCGGTACTCCCGCAGGTCCCAGTCCTCCCCGGAGCCCTTCCGGGCGGTGCCGGCGGGGGAGATATGGGAAAAGCCTCCTTCCGGCTGGGGGACGGGGCGGACCTCCCCGAGGACGGGGGCCACCAGGATGTGGGCGGGCTCCGGGGCGGGGCCGCGCAGGGAGAACAGGCCCAGATAGTCCAGCACCTTCACTTTGGAGGCGGACAGCTCCAGCAGGCCGCAGTGGGCGGTGTCCGCGTCCACCGTCACGGGGGTTTCGGACAGGGTGAGGGCGTGCCGCCATGTCTCGCCGGTGAAGGGATTGCGCTCGGTGACGCGGAGGCTCAGCCGGGCCAGGGGCAGGCCCCCGCGCCCCTCCAGCGCCAGCTGCCAGTCGGCGTCCTCCCCCCGGAGGACCCGGGCGGGCGCGGCGGAGAGGACCGGCCCGGTCCGCAGCATCCCCGGCAGGGACAGCAGCAGGGACAGCGCCGGCAGGGCCAGGGTCAGCACGAACAGGAACTGGCCCAGGTAGCTGTCGCTGGTGATCTGCAGGATAAAGGCGGCCAGGAGGACCGCCAGATAGATCAGGCGGCGGTGGACCATGGCCTTACCGGGGGAGGCGGGGGGCGGGGACGGAGGCCAGCACCGTGTCCGCGATCCGGACGGCCCGCTCGGTGCTGCCCACCGCGCCGGTGGGCAGGATGAGCCGGTGGGCCACCGCGTCGGTCCACACGAATTTCACGTCCTCCGGGACGACGAAGTCCCGGCCACGGGTCCAGGCCGCGGCGCGGCTCAGGGCGGCCACGGCGATGGCGGCCCGGGGGCTGGCCCCCTGAGCCAGCTGGGGGCTCTCCCGGGTGGCCCGGACCAGCCGGATGATGTAGTTCAAAATGATGTCGCTGACGTGTACCCGGTCCACCTCGCTCCGGAGCCGGGCCAGGTCCTCGTGGGTGGCGGCCTGGACGACGGCGTCCAGGGGGTTGCCGTTCGCCTTGCGGCGGAGCAGCTCCAGCTCGTCCTCCGGGGAGGGGTAGCCCATGGACAGCCGCATGGCGAACCGGTCCAGCTGGGAGTCGGGCAGCAGCTGGGTGCCCGAGGCCCCCGCCGGGTTCTGGGTGGCGATGACCAGGAAGGGCTCCGGGATGGGGTGGGTGACCCCGTCCACGGTGACCCTGCCCTCCTCCATGGCCTCCAGCAGGGCGGACTGGGTGCGGCTGGTGGCCCGGTTCAGCTCGTCGGCCAGGAACAGGTTGCACAGCAGCGCGCCGGGCTGATATTCCATCCGCCCGGTCTCCTTGCTGTAAAGGGAAAAGCCCGTCAGGTCGGAGGGCATCACGTCGGGGGTGAACTGCACCCGGCTGTAGCTGAGGCCCAGGGCTTTGGAGAAGGCCAGGGCCAGGGTGGTCTTGCCCACGCCGGGGATGTCCTCCAGCAGCAGGTGGCCCCTGGCCAGGATGACCAGCAGGGCCTTGAGGATCACGTCGTCCTTGCCGACCACGGCCTTTTTCACCTCATTGACCACGGAAACGGCCAGATTTGTCTCGCTCATGGGGATACCTCCGAATCAGGACAGGGTGGTGAACAGGGAGCCCGCCGCCTCTTTCAGGGCGGCCACCAGGACGTCGGCCTGCTCTCTGGTGCTCTCCGGGGAGAAGGACAGCCGCAGGGCCCCGTCCAGCCAGGGCTTTGGGAGGCCCATTGCGGCGAACACGTGGCTGGGCTTCCCCTTGTGGCAGGCGGAGCCGGAGGAGACGCAGACGTTTTTGTCCCCCAGCACCCGGACCACCACCTCGCTCTTGTAGCCGGGGAGAGTGATCGCGCAGATGTGGCCCGCGTCCCCGGCGGAGATGACCTCCAGCCTGGGGAGGGCGGCCTTCAGCTGCGTGAGGGTATACTCCTTTACAGCGGCGGTCTTTTCCAGCCTGGCGAGGTTCGCCGTCACAGCGGAGACTGCGGCGGCGAAGGCGGCGATCTGGCCGGTGGCCTCGGTGCCGGAGCGGAGGCCTTCCTCCTGGCCGCCGCCGGTGAGCAGGGGGGCCAGTTTGACGCCTTTCTTCACGTACAGGGCGCCGATCCCCTTGGGGGCGCCGATCTTGTGGCCGCTGACGGTGATCAGGTCCGCCCCGGTGGAGCACAGGGGGAAGGGTACCTTCAAAAAGCCCTGGACGGCGTCGGTGTGGAACAGGACGGCCCGGTCTTTCGCTTTGACCGCTTTGACGGCCTCCGCCACGGGGAAGAGCACCCCCGTCTCGTTGTTCACCAGCATCATGGACACCAGGGCGGTGTCGGGCCGGAGGGCGGCGGTCACCTGCTCCACCGTGATCCGGCCCGCCCGGTCGGGTTTGAGGTATGTGACCTCGCATCCCTGGCGCTCCAGGTCTTTGCAGGTCTCCAGCACGGCGGCGTGCTCCACGGCGGTGGTGATGATGTGCCGCCCCTTCCGCCGGTTGACCTCCACCCCCCGGCGGAGGGCCCAGTTGTCCCCCTCGGTGCCGCAGGAGGTGAAGTACACCTCGCCGGGGGCGCAGCCCAGCGCCCGGGCGACGGTCTCCCGGTCCTGCCGTACCCGCTGGGCGGCCCGGCGGCCGTACTCATACCGGGAGGAGGGGTTGCCGAACTGCCCCAGGGCGTCCATCATGGCGGCGGCGGCCTCGGGTCTCACCGGGGCGGTGGCGGCGTAGTCGAAATAAAACAGCTCGTCCATAAGACGGCTCCTTTCCTCAAGTAAACATAGCAATTGTATGCTCACGGGGGCCAAAAGTCAAGACGGGGGCTTCATTGACAGGCCGCCGGTTTTGCGGTAAGATAGCACCATCATTTACCGCAAAGGAGGGGAATGGGATGGAGCTTCTGTCCATCGTGGTCCCCTGTTACAATGAGGAGGCGGCCCTGGGGGCCTTTTACAAGGCGGTGAAAGCCGCGGCCGCCGGACTGCCCGGCGTGGAGGTAGAGTACCTCTTTGTGGACGACGGCTCTGCCGACGGCACCCTGGCCGTCCTCAAGGGATTGGCGGCGGAAGACCCGGCGGTGCGGTGGCTGTCCTTCAGCCGGAACTTCGGCAAGGAGGCGGCGCTGTACGCCGGATTGGAGCACGCCAAAGGGGATCTTGTGGCGGTGATGGACGCCGACCTCCAGGACCCGCCCGCCCTGCTGCCGGAGCTGCTCTCCGCCATCCGGGAGGGGTACGACTGCGCGGCGGTGCGCCGGGTGGACCGGAAGGGGGAGCCCCCCATCCGCTCCTTCTGCGCCCGGCAGTTCTACAGGCTCATCAACAGGATGAGCGACACCGAGATCGTGGACGGGGCCCGGGACTTCCGGCTCATGACCCGGAAGATGGTGGACGCGGTGCTGGCGGTGAAGGAGTACAACCGCTTCTCCAAGGGCATCTTCTCCTGGGTGGGGTTCAAGACCAAATGGGTGGAGACCGAGAACATCCCCCGGTCCGCCGGGGAGACCAAGTGGTCCTTTTTCAGGCTGGTGCTCTACGCCCTGGACGGCATCGTGGCCTTCTCCACCGCGCCGCTGGCCATCGCCTCGGTGCTGGGGCTGATTTTGTGCGGGGTGTCGGGTCTCGCCATCGTGTTTATCATCGTCCGGGAGCTGATCTGGCGGGGGAGCGCCTACGGCTGGCCCTCTCTGGTGTGCATCATCCTGCTCATCGCCGGCATCCAGCTGTTCTGCGTGGGCATTTTGGGGCAGTATCTGGCCAAGACCTACCTGGAGACCAAAAAGCGGCCCATCTATATCCTGCGGGAGCAGGGGGGAGGCGCCCATGACGGCGAGTAAGCGGAGAGAGCGGCTGGTGTGCCTGCTGGCCTTCCTCGTTCCGGCGGCTGTGATGCTGTGGGCCTACGCGTCTATGGGCATGGCCCCCTGGGGGGACAAGACCATCCTGGCCTCCGACATGGCGGACCAGTACGTGGAGTTCTTCTGTGCCCTCAAGAGCGGAGACGTGTTCTTCTCCTGGTCGAAAGCGCTGGGGACCTCCTACATCGGGGTGTTCTCCTACTATGTGTCCAGCCCCTTGTCCGCGTTGACCCTGCTGGTCCCCAACGAGTCCATGCCGGTGGGACTCCTGTTCCTCACCGTGCTGAAGATCGGGCTGGCGGGGGCGGCCTTCGCCCTCTATTCCCAAAAGATGTTCCCCGGCTCCGGGGCGGCCTCCCTGATCTGCGCCGTCAGTTGGGCCCTCATGAGCTACAACGCCGCCTATTCCCTGTGTATCATGTGGCTGGACGGGGTCATCTGGCTGCCGCTGATCCTGCTGGCCCTGGAGCGGGTCCTGGCGGGGCGGGGCTTCGGCCCCTTTGCGGCGGCGCTGGCGGTGTGCTTCCTCTCCACCTGGTATATCTCCTATATGATCGGGGCCTTCTGCCTGCTGTACTTCATCGCCCGGTGCGTGATGCTGGAACTGACGGGAAGGGAACTGGCCCTGGCCTCGGGCAGATTCATTGGCGGGGCGGCCTGCGCTCTGGGGCTGACGGCCTGGATGTGGCTGCCCACCTTCCTGGCCATGTTCAACGGCAAATTCAGCGGCGGCAACGTGGACTACGCCGGCCTCCTCACCGGGGAGCTGGTGGATATCCTGGGGCGGCTGTTCTCCGGGTCCTATACCTCCATCACCTACGCGGCCCTGCCCTATGTGTTCTGCGGGACGGCCGCGGCGCTGCTGGCGGTCCTCTACTTCTACCAGCGGCACCCCCTCCGGGAGAAGCTGGCCTGGGGAGGGCTGCTGTGCGCCATGGCGGCCTCCCTGCTGCTGTCCCCCCTGGACAAGCTGTGGCACCTGCTCCAGAAGCCCAACTGGTTCCCCTGGCGGTACGGGTTCGCGGTGTCCTTTGTGGTGATCGCCCTGGCCAACATGGCCCTGCCGCCCATCCTGGCCGCCGCGGGGAAGCGGAGGCCCGCCCTGGAGCGGTGGGCGGCGGCCGCCCTGGCCGTCCTCACGGTGGTGGACCTGGGCCTGAACACGAAAGACATCCTCCGGGGGATGGACGGACAGTTCCGGTACCAGTCCTTCGCCGCCTATCAGGCGGACTACCGGGCCAACGCCGCCCTCACCGCCGCCGCCTATGCCGACAGCGCCGAGGTGTTCTTCCGCATGGGGGCCGCCGAGGACCGGGGCCACAACGGGCCGCTGGCCTTCGGCTACCCCGGCATCACCCACTACAGCAGCCTCTACAACTACGACGTGAACGAGCTCACCCGCAAGCTGGGCTTCGCCCAGAGCTGGATGTGGTGCGCCTATTACGGCTCCACCCCGGTCACCGACGCGTTGATGGACTTCCGCTACGTCATCTCCAAAGGCGGGACGCCCTATGAGGCGCTGGCCCGGAGCGGGGAGTACACCCTCTATAAAAACCCGGACGTCCTGCCCGTCGCCTTTCTCAGCGCCGGGGAGAGCACCCCGGCCCTCAGCGCCGCCGCCACCCCCTTTGAGCGGCAGAACGATCTGCTTTCCGATGTGGCGGGGGAGGGGGCGGAGGCCTTCGTCCCCATCGAGGCTGAATGGTGGGACGAGGGGGGCGCGGTCCGGTTCGCCTTCACCGGCACGGGGCGGCCCGTCTACGCCGACCTGTCCGGCTCCGGCCTGATCCAGGTGTGGATGGAGGGGGGCGAGACGGTGGGGCTGGGGACCTCCGAGGCGGCCAGCGTCCGCTATCTGGGGACTCCCGCCGAAGGGGAGGAGTGCCTGGTCACCGTCTGGCACGACGGCAGCTGGGCCCCGCCGGACGATTTCCTCTGGACCCTGGATCGGGAGGTCCTGTCCGCCGCCGTGGCCGCCGTGGACACGGCGGAGGTGCTGTCCGTGGGGAAAGACGGGACGGCGCGGCTGACCGTGACGGCGGACGGGCCCCGGACGCTGCTCACCACCGTCCCCGCCGAGGAGGGCTGGACCGTCCTGGTGGACGGGGAGAGGGCGGTCCCCGGCGTCTGGCTGGACACCTTCCTGGCGGCCCCCCTGTCCGCCGGGGAACACGCGGTGGAGCTCCGGTACACCCCGCCGGGGCTGTATCCGGGGATCGCCCTGGGGGCCCTGGCCGCGGCTGCGCTGATTGGGGCGGCCCTCGTCACGAGGCGGAAGAAGAAAAATTGACGTGAAAAAGCTCCTCCGGGGAAGCCAGGTGGTCGTAAAACAGTATAATTAAAGGACGGTATGGTAGCTGCCATGCCGTCCTTTCCTTTGACAAGGGGAGCGACGAAACCTCTTCCCGTGTTCTTGTTACCGAAACAGCGCGGCGCAGCCAAATCGCCCGTCGCTGTCCCGGACCGTGATGTCCACCCGGGTCCATTCGTCGGCGTCCCGCGGGACAGAAGCCTGGAGCAGATACGCGGTCAGCAGGCCGGCATCTTCACCGGCATACTCTTGCACCCGGTTGAGAGAATATACCTCGCTTTGCTGTCCGTCGACCAGGACAGTGATGCTGCGCTTGTCCAGTTTAGGCGCGATGTCGTGAGCGCCGGATCTGAACTTTTGCAGGCTCATTGGACGGAAATAGACCGTCAGAGCGTTTGCCGCTCCTTTTACATGAAAAGCGTGCAGCCCGTAGACCTCCAGCGTGTCAATACACACGTCAAGCGTCAATTCTCCCTGCGCCGGGACGTTCTGCGCCCAGTATTCCAGATAGCGGTCGCCGTACTCCCGGACGGCGGTCAGAAAAGGGTATGTCCCATCTGGAACAGAGAGGGAGAAGCGTCCGGCTTCGTCGCTGACGGTCTCATATATCGTCTCGAACCGCTCGTTCTTGAGTTCAACGGAGACGTCGGAGAGGACGCCCTCCCCACCTATCGCCGTACCATGAATGATTGCCATGACTTTGTGCCTCCTTAGCCGGTGGGTTACTGAGCGGCTGTCCCCAGCGACTAACATGATACCGCCCAAATGGGAAGAGGCTACCGCCCGAAGAACACCATCACCGAGCGGGGGCGGATGGTGAAGCGGTTCCCCACGGGGCCGTAGGTCTGGGGCTCCTCGTTCCAGGTGTCCACCGCCAGGTGCCAGCCCATGCCGTCGGGCAGGCGGGGGAGCTCCACCTGAAGGGGCTCCCAGTAGGCGTTGGAGGACACATAGATGAGCTGGCTGCCGCCGTTCTGCTCCCACCCGGCGAACAGGACGCCCACATAGTGGTCGTGGTCCTCGAACTCCCGCTTCCAGGGGGTGATGCCGTGGAAGGACACGTCGGGGAAGCCGCAGGCGCCGTTGGACAGGTTGGAGCGCAGCACCCGGTGCTCCTTGCGGAAGCGGATCATGGACTGGAAGAAGCGGAACATGCCCCGGTTCTTCTCCAGCAGGGTCCAGTCCAGCCAGGAGGTGATGTTGTCCTGGCAGTAGGCGTTGTTGTTGCCGAACTGGGTGTTGCCGAACTCGTCCCCCGCCAGGAACATGGGGGTGCCCCTGGAGCACATGAGCAGGGCGAAGGCGTTGCGGGCCATCCGCCGGCGGAGGGCCTTGATGGCCTCGTCGTCGGTCTCCCCCTCCACGCCGCAGTTCCAGCTGTTGTTGTCGTCGGCGCCGTCGGTGTTGTTCCAGCCGTTCTTCTCGTTGTGCTTCTGGTTGTAGGTGAACAGGTCCCGGAGGGTGAACCCGTCGTGGCAGGTGACGAAGTTCACCGAGGCGTCCTTCCGGGAGTCGGCGTAGATGTCCTGAGAGCCGGCGAGGCGCAGGGCGGCGTTCTGGGCCATGGCGTAGTCGCCCTTGAGGTAGCGGCGGATGTCGTCCCGGTAGCGGCCGTTCCACTCCGCCCAGCGGTTCCAGGCGGGGAAGGTGCCCACCTGGTAGAGGCCGCCGGCGTCCCACGCCTCGGCGATGAGCTTCACGTCGGCCAGGATGGGGTCGAAGGCCAGGGCCTGGAGCAGGGGGGGCTCGTTCATGGGGGAGCCGTCCTCCGCCCGGCCCAGGATGGAGGCCAGGTCGAACCGGAAGCCGTCCACCCGGTAGGTGGTGACCCAGTAGCGCAGGCAGTCCACGATCATCTGGTGGACGATGGGGTGGTTGCAGTTCAGGGAGTTGCCGCAGCCGGAGAAGTTCTGGTAGCGGCCTCCGGGGGTGAGCAGGTAGTAGATGTTGTTGTCGAATCCCTTGAAGGAGAAGAAGGGGCCCTTTTCGTCCCCCTCGGCGGTGTGGTTGAACACCACGTCCAGATAGACCTCGATGCCCCGCTGCTTGCAGGCCCGGATGAGCCGCTTCAACTCGCCCCCCTCCCGGTTGAACTCCAGGGAGGCGGTATAGCTGGTGTTGGGGGCGAAAAAGGACACCGGGTTATAGCCCCAGTAGTTGTAGAGGACCTCGCCGTTGGCGCTGCGGTAGTCCAGCATCTCGTCGAACTCGAAGATGGGCATCAGCTCGATGGCGTTGACCCCCAGCTCCTGGAGGTAGGGCAGCTTTTCCATCAGCCCGGCGAAGGTGCCGGGGTGCTCCACCCCGGAGGAGGGGTCCTGGGTGAAGCCCCGGACGTGGAGCTCGTAGATGATCAGGTCCTCCATGGGGATCAGGGGGGAGCGGATGTTTCCCCAGTCGAAGGTGTCCCGCACCACCCTCGCCCGGTAGTGCTGGCCGTGGGGGTTGGGTTCGGCCCATTTGCTCTGGCCGGTGACCGCCTTGGCGTAGGGGTCCAGCAGGTATTTGGTCTTGTCGAACAGCAGGCCCTTGGCGGGGTTCCAGGGGCCGTCTACCCGGTAGGCGTACTCAAAGTCCCGGATGTCCAGGCCGAATACGATCATGGAGTACACGTTGCCGATGCGGTAGTGCTCCGGGAAGGGGAGGACGGCAAAGGGCTCCGGCGCCTTGCGCTTGAACAGCAGCAGCTCGATGGCGGTGGCGCCCTGGGAGGAGACGGTGAAGTTCACCCCGCCGGGGATGGCGGTGGCGCCGTTGATCTCGTAGAGGCCGGGGCGGACGTCGAAGCCGGCGATGCGGTCCAGGGGGACCAGGTGGATGGTCCGGGGCAGCGCGATGACCGGCTGGACCGGCAGCGTCCCGGTCAGGGGCGGGTCTTTGGGGGTGTTCTTTTCCATGGAGGGGCCCTCCTTGCCGTGCGCCGGGCACAGGCGGTTTTTAAACATATACAGAAAAAGTATATGGCGCGGAGCGGCCCGCGTCAAGGAAAAGTTGGCCGGACCGGGCGGATTCGGCCCTTTTCATATTTTTATAAGAAAGTATTTGCCAGATTTTCAAAAACTTCTCTTGTTTTCCCCCAAAATTCTGCTATACTTATGCACTGGCGCCGACGGGGAGACCGCCGGTTTCGGGAGGGGGGAGCGCCGGTGAAGGAGAGGACCGTGAAGATATCGCTGTGGGCGGCCACCGTTTTGCTGCTGGCCGGCACTCTGCTGGCCCTGTGGGGCACCGGCTTTTTCGAGGCCGCCGCCTCCCCCGGGGCCATGGAGGAGTACATCGACCGGTGCGCTCCCTGGTCCCACCTGGCCTATTTCGGCATCCAGCTGGCCTCGGTGATCATCGCCCCCATCCCCAGCAACATCACCGCGGCGGCGGCGGGCTGGCTGTTCGGCGTTCTGCCCGCCTTCCTGCTCACCTGGGGGGCGGTGGCGGCGGGCTCGGTGCTGGTGTTCGCCCTGGCCCGGGGGCTGGGGCAGGAGTTCGTCCGGCGGCTGGTGGGGGAGCGGTCCTCCGGCCGGTATCTGGAGATCATCCGCCGCAAGCGGGACGTGTTCCTGTTCGTCGCCTTCCTGTTCCCCTTCTTCCCGGACGACGTGCTGTGCATCCTGGCCGGTCTCACCGATATCCCCCTCAGGCGGTTCGTGCTGATCGTGGTGCTGGCCCGGCCCTGGGGGCTGCTGGCGGCCTGCGCCGTGGGCGGGAACGCGGTCAGACTGCCGCTGCCGGCCATGATCGCCCTGGGGGCGCTGGGGCTGGCGGTGATGGTCCTGACGCTGAAATACGGCGACCGGGCGGAGACGGCCATCCTGCGGCGGCTCAACAAAACAGAGAAAGAACGGCAGGGGCGGGAGTGACCGCCCCGCTGTTTTTTGTGGTTGATTCTCCCCCACCGGTATGATATGATAGCGTGGCGAAAGGGGGAACGCCGTTTTGGACCGGTTCAAAACACATCGAAACGACGTGCTCCTCATCGCCGCCCTGCTGATTTTAGCCGGGGCGCTGGCTCTGTTCCTGCGCCTGGGCCGGCACGATGGCGGGACCGTGTCCGTCTCCGTGGACGGGGAGACCGTGGCCGAACTGCCCCTGGACCGGGACGCCTCCCTCCCCATCGAGGCGGAGGGCGGGAACAACCTGCTGGTCATCGAGGACGGCGCGGCCCGCATGGAGTCCGCCGACTGCCCCGACCGGCTGTGCGTGAAGATGGGCTCCATCCGGTACGCCGGCGAGTCCATCGTGTGCCTGCCCCACCGGGTGGTGGTCACGGTGGAGGAGGGCCCCGACGGCGGCTTCGACGCCGCCGCCCGGTGAGGTGGTATCATGAGAGCCTCAAAGATCGCCCGATACGGGCTGCTGGTAGCCCTGGCCCTGGCGCTGTCCTACGCCGAGTCATTGATCCCCTCCCCCGGCGTGCCCGGGGTGAAGCTGGGCCTGCCCAATCTGGTCGTGGTGTTCGCCCTGTACCGGCTGGGCACGGTCGACGCCTGGGCCATCTCCCTGATCCGGGTGGGGCTGGTCTTTCTCCTGTTCGGCAGCGGGGCCGGCCTGGCCTACAGCCTGGCGGGGGCGGTGCTGTCCCTGGCGGTGATGTGTCTGCTGAAACAGAGCGGCAAATTCTCCGAGACGGGGGTCAGCGTGGCGGGGGGCGTGGCCCACAACGCCGGCCAGATCATCGTGGCCGTCTTTCTGCTGGAGACCACCCGCCTCGCCTGGTATCTGCCGGTGCTGTGCCTGTCGGGCACGGTGGCCGGCGTGCTCATCGGCGTCGTCTCGGCCCTGCTGGTGAAACGGGTGCCGGAGTTCAAATCATAATTAATAAGGAGTTCTGACCTATGGACCTGACTGTGACCGGTCTGCTGGACCTGAGCCACACCCTGGCGGGAGACTATCTGTCCCGCTTCACCTACCCCTGGGAGGCCCTGGACGGCATCAAAGCGCTGATCCTGGCCCTGGGCCCGACGCTGGGCCCCGACTACGAGGAGCGCGCCCCCCAGGTGTGGGTGCATAAGACCGCGAAGGTGTTCCCCTCGGCGTACCTGGGGGCCCCCTGCATCATCGGGCCGGAGACGGAGGTGCGCCACTGCGCCTTCATCCGGGGCTCCGCCCTGGTGGGGGCGAACTGCGTGGTGGGCAACAGCGTGGAGCTGAAAAACGTCATCCTGTTCGACAATGTCCAGACCCCCCACTACAACTACGTGGGCGACTCCATCCTGGGCTACAAGAGCCACATGGGGGCGGGCTCCATCACCTCCAACGTGAAGTCCGACAAGACCCTCGTCGTGGTCAAGGACGGGGATACCCATATCGAGACCGGCCGGAAGAAGTTCGGGGCCATCCTGGGCGACCACGTGGAGGTGGGCTGCAACAGCGTGCTCAACCCCGGCTCGGTGATCGGCCGGAACAGCCATATCTACCCCGTGTCCTGCGTCCGGGGGGCTGTCCCGGCGGACAGCATCTATAAGACGGGGGGCGTCATCGTCCCCCAAAAAGGAGAGTAAGTCATGGGCAAGTATTTCGGCACCGACGGCTTCCGGGGCGCGGCCAACGAGGGCCTCACCGCCGACCACGCCTACCGCATCGGGCGGTTTTTGGGCTGGTACTACGGCAGGAGCAAAAAGCCATCCATCGTGGTGGGCAAGGACACCCGCCGGTCCAGCTACATGCTGGAGTACGCCATCAGCGCGGGCATGGCCGCCTCCGGGGCGGACGTGTACCTGCTCCACGTGACCACCACCCCCTCCGTGTCCTATGTGACGCGGGTGGACGGCTTCGACTGCGGCGTGATGATCTCCGCCTCCCACAACCCCTTCTCCGACAACGGCATCAAGCTGTTCAACCGGGAGGGCGAGAAGATGGACGAGGGCACCATCCGCCTGCTGGAGGGCTATCTGGACGGCTGCCTGGAGCTGGACGGCCAGCCCTGGCAGGAGTTGCCCTTTGCCACCGGGGACCGGATCGGCTCCATCGTGGACCACACCTCCGGCCGGAACCGGTACATGGGCTATCTGATCTCCCTGGCGGTGTACTCCTTCCGGGGCAAGAAGGTGGCCCTGGACTGCGCCAACGGCTCCGCCTGGTCCATCGCCCCCAACGTGTTCCGGGCCCTGGGGGCCGATGTGCTCACCATCAACGACCACCCCGACGGCCTGAACATCAACCTGGACGCCGGCTCCACCCACATCGAGGGCCTGCGGAAGTTCGTGGTGGACAACGGCTGCGACGTGGGCTTCGCCTTCGACGGGGACGCCGACCGCTGCCTGGCCGTGGACGAGAAGGGCGGCCTGGTGGACGGCGACAAGATCATGTACGTGTACAGCCGGTACATGAAGGAGCGGGGCAAGCTGGTGACCAACACAGTGGTGACCACCGTCATGTCCAACTTCGGCCTCTATAAGGCCCTGGACAGGGAGGGGATCGGCTACGCCAAGACCAAAGTGGGCGACAAGTACGTCTACGAGGAGATGGTGAAACACGGCCACCGCATCGGCGGCGAGCAGTCGGGCCACATCATCCTGTCCAAATACGCCCGTACCGGCGACGGCATCCTCACCGCCCTGAAGGTGATGGAGGTCATCCTGGCCCGGCGGGTGTCCCTGAGCCGTCTGGCCGAGCCGGTGACCATCTATCCCCAAGTGCTCATCAACATCCGGGTGAAGGACAAGCGGGCCGCCCAGGAGGACCCCGCCGTGAAGGCGGCGGTGGAGGCCGTGGCGGTCGAGCTGGGGGACACGGGCCGCATCCTGGTCCGGGAGTCCGGCACCGAGCCCCTGGTCCGGGTGATGGTGGAGGCCCCCGACAGGGACCAGTGCCAAAAGCTGGCCCAGGGCGTGGCGGACATGATCCGGGCCCAGGGCCACGAGGCGGTATAACGATCGTATGCGCGGAGAGGGCGGCCGAAGGCCGCCCTCTTTTTGCGTCTCCGCTCATCTGGGAAAGGCGCGGCTTTGGAGGGCGGGAGCCCTCCGGCGGCGGGCGGGTTTCGCCTGCCGGCGACCTACTTTCTGCGCGCGCAGAAAGTAGGCAAAGACGCGCATAGGGGGCAGAGCCGCGGTTCGCGTTGGGCTGAGAGGGCGTCCAACGCTCTCAGCGTCCCCTTCGGGCGCCTGGATGGGTGGCTCGGCGGGCCCGGCCCGCCTTTCGGTGGTGCGGCGCTTTGTTCGAGGGGTAAACCTTCAGTCACCGCCTGCGGCGGCGACAGCTCCCTTCGCGAAGGGAGCTTGGTACGAACCCTGCACCGCAGTGCGTATCACGCACCAACCTCCTTTCGCAAAAGGAGGTGGCAGCCGCGCAGCGGCTGACGGAGGATTTTCCCCGCCCTTAACCGCCGCTGGCGGTGCGTGAGTGCCCACCCAGGCACGGGTGGGCAGACGCAGAATTTTTCGACTTTAGACGCTAAGCGCATAGCGCGAAATCAAGCGGAAACGGGGCGACGACCTCGTGCCGGCCGCGATTGCCAGGCTGCCGAATCGGGCGCCCCCGTAGACGGGGGTCCTCAGGGGGCAAGGCGGCCTGTGGAGCGGTACGCTCCAACCCGGCCGCCGGCCCCTTGAGCGGCCTTTTGGTCACTTTTCCCCCGTGGGAAAAGTGACCCGCCCGGAGGCGGAACCTCCCCTATCGCGTGAGAGAAAGTACCCCGCCGGAGGCCGCCCTCGCCGAGGGGGTGTTTTTGGTTCCTTCTGACGAAGGAACTCGCCGCCGGCTCCGCCGCCGCCCGGGGCTTGTGCCCCGCAAAAACACCCTGACGGAATGTTTCCGCACAAAAAAGGGGAGGGCCTTTCGGCCCTCCCCCAAACGGGTATTCCCTTATTCCGCGTTGACGACCTCGGCGGCGGAGATGTTCAGAGCGACCAGGCAGCCGGCCTTGCAGACCTCGATGCACTTGCCGCAGCCGTCGCACTTGGAGTAGTCGATGGAGGCCAGGTTGTCGGTGACGGTGATGGCCCCGGTGTGGCAGTTCTTCTCGCACAGGCGGCAGCCGATGCAGCCGGCCTTACAGGCCTTGCGGGTGCCGGCGCCCTTCTGCCGGCTGTTGCAGTCCACCACCATGCGGGCGGAGGCGGGCCGGATGGCGATGACCCCGTTGGGGCAGGTCTTGGCGCACTTGCCGCAGCCGATGCACACGCCGGTGTCCACCCTTGCCAGGTTGCCGCCGATGTGGATGGCGTTCACCGGGCAGACCCTGGCGCAGTCCCCCAGGCCGATGCAGCCGTAGACGCAGGCGCCGGTGCCGCCGAACAGCAGCTTGGCGGCGGCGCAGCTCTCCAGGCCGTTGTAGTCCTCCTTGACGGAGGTGGCGTCGCAGGTGCCGGAGCAGCGGACCTCGGCCACCATCTTCTCCACGTCGCCGGCGGCGCGGCCCAGCACCTCGCCGATGCTCTGGGCGGCGGTGGCCCCGCCGGGGACGCACAGGTTCACGGCCAGCTCCGGGTCCTCCACCAGGGCCTTGGCGTAGCCGTCGCACCCGGCGAAGCCGCAGGCGCCGCAGTTGGCGCCGGGTAGGCACTCACGGACCTTGGGGATGCGCTCGTCCACCTCCACCGCCATGAATTTGGAGGCCACGGACAGCCCCGCGCCGCAGATGATGCCGATGACGGTGACGGCCACAACCGCGATGATGATTCCAGTCATACCGCAGCCCTCCTTAACCCAGCAGGTTCTCCACCAGGCCCGCGAAGCCCATGAAGGACACCGACAGGATGGCGGCGGAGATCAGGGTGATGGGCATGCCCTTGAAGGACTCGGGGCAGTCGCACTTGTCCACCCGGCTGCGGACGCCGGCGAACAGCACCATGGCCAGCAGAAAGCCCAGGCCGGAGCCGGCGGCGTTGAACAGGGCCTGCACGAAGGAGGGGCCGAAGGCGGCCTTCTCCAGCATATAGCTGTCCACGTTGCTGATGCACACGCCCAGCACCGCGCAGTTGGTGGTGATCAGGGGCAGGTACACGCCCAGAGAGGCGTGGAGGGCGGGGATGTACTTCTTCAGGATGATCTCCACCAGCTGCACCAGGGCGGCGATGACCAGGATGAACACGATGGTCTGGAGATAGCCCATGTCGTTGGGGTTCAGCAGGAAGAACTGGATGGGATAGGTGACGGCGGTGGCCAGCACCATGACGAAGATGACGGCCACGGACATGCCGGCGGCCTGGTCCAGCTTCTTGGACACCCCCAGGAAGGGGCAGATGCCCAAAAACTGCTGGAGCACGTAGTTGTTCACCAGGACGGCGGCCATGACGATGGCGATCAATGCCTTGATATCCATTATGCGGCCTCCTCCTTCCTGTCACAGCCCTTCTGGCCGCAGGCCCCGGCGGAGGGACAGCCCTCGCAGCCGAATTCCTTCTTCTTGATGGCCTTGCCGTGGCTGGCCTTGTTGATGATGGCGATGAGCAGGCCGAACACGGCGAAGCCGCCGGGGGCCATGGTCATGATGGAGATGTTGTTGTCCGCCAGCACGGGGATCTTGATGCCGAACCAGGTGCCGGCGCCGAAGATCTCCCGGATGGAGGCCATCACCAGCATGGCCAGCATGTAGCCAACGCCCATGCCGATGGCGTCCAGGGCGGAGTCCACGATGCCATTCTTGTTGGCGAACATCTCCGCCCGGCCCAGGATGATGCAGTTGACCACGATCAGGGGCAGGTACAGGCCCAGGGCGGTGTCCAGGGCGGAGAAATAGGCCTTGACGATCATCTGCACCAGGGTGACGAAGGAGGCGATGACCACGATGTAGCAGGGGATGCGGACCTTGTCGGAGATGACGTTCCGCAGCAGGGAGATGATCACGTTGGAGCACAGCAGCACGAAGGTGACCGCCGCGCCCATGCCGATGGCGTTGGACGCCTGGGTGGTGACCGCCAGGAAGGGGCAGGTGCCCAGGATCAGCACCAGGATGGGGTTCTCCTTGATGATGCCGTTGGTGAGGATGGCGAGTTTACTTTTTTTCATAGCGGATCAGCCCTCCTTTACCAGATCATAGACCGCGAACGCGTCGCGGACGGCGTTGATATAGAAATTGGACGACTTGGTGGCGCCGGAGATGGTGTCGATGGCGCCGTTTGCCAGGTCCTCGTCGGTCTTGCCGGGGAACTGCCCCTTGAAGTCGTCCCCGGTGACCTTGGAGCCCATGCCGGGGGTGGCCTTGTGGCTGATGACCTTGGTGTCCACGATCTTCCCGTCGCCGTCGATGCCCACGCTCATGACCAGGGTGCCCTTGCCGCCGTAGCCCTCGGCGGCCAGCATGAACACGTAGCCCGCGCCGTTGTTGGCCTTGTAGATCCCGGTGACGGGGCTGCCGTCGGGCACGGCGAACTCGACCTTCTCGAAGGAGTCGGCGGCGGGGAGGACCTCCAGCCGGGCCTCCTCCTCGATGCGGGCCTGGGTGGCGGCGATGATGGGGGCGGTGATGTAGTTGGTGACGGCCAGCAGCAGGGTCATCACCAGGCAGATGGCGGTGAGCACCCCGATGGGGGCCACGAAATCGCTCATCACATTGGACTTGGTCTTCGTCATGCCTTCACACCTCCAAACGGCTTGGTGCGGGTCCACTGGCAGATGTACGGGTTCAGGATGTTCATCAGCAGGATGGAGAAGGACACGCCCTCGGGGTAGTTGCCCCAGACCCGGATGCACACGGTGATGAGGCCGCAGCCCACGCCGAAGATGAGCTTGCCGGCGGGGGTGGGGGGAGAGGTGGTGTAGTCGGTGGCCATGAAGAAGGCGCCGATGAACAGGCCGCCGGCCATGACCTGATAGAGGGGCTGCTGGCCCAGCAGGGCGGTGAGCACCAGCACGGTGCCGATGAAGGCCACCGGGGTGTGCCAGGTGATGACCTTGCGGGCGATCAGGTAGACGCCGCCGAGGAGCAGGGCCAGGCAGGAGGTCTCGCCCAGGGAGCCGCCCCGGGCCCCCAGGAACATATCCAGCAGGGAGGGCAGGTCGGCCACCGTGTTGGTCCCGGCGGACACGCCGTTGATCCCGGCGATGATGGACAGGGGGGTGGCGGCGGTGACCGCGTCGGCCGGGGCGCCGGAGAAGGCGGCGGGGGCCCAGTGGGTCATGTTGGCGCCGAAGGCCACCAGCATGACGATGCGGGCGGTGATGGCCGGGTTGGCGAAGTTCATGCCGATGCCGCCGAACAGCTGCTTGACCACCACGATGGCCACCAGCGCGCCGAAGGCGGCCTGCCACAGGGGGATGGTGACGGGGAGGTTCAGGGCCAGCAGCAGACCGGTGACCACGGCGGACAGGTCGCCGATGGTGACGGGGCGCTTGCAGATCTTCTCAAAGCCCCACTCGCACAGCACGGCCACGATGACGCACACCGCCTCCACCAGCAGGGACCGGACGCCGAAGAACAGCACCGAGGCCACCACGGCGGGGCACAGGGCGATGATCACGTCCCGCATGATGGTGGTGGTGGTTTCGGGGGCGTAGACGTGGGGGTTGACGGATACTACCCTGTTAGCCATTGACGCCCGCCTCCTTCCGCGCCGCCTCTTTGGCCTTTTTCTTCTCCTCGGCCTCTTTCAGCTCGGCGTTGTATTTGTTCAGCACGCCCTTGGCCAGCTTGTTGATCTGGACCAGGGGACGGCGGGCGGGGCAGCCGTAGGAGCAGCACCCGCACTCCATGCACAGATTGACCTTCAGCGCCTTCAAAGCGGCGCCGTCCCGCTCGTTATAGGCCCGCTCGATCTCCAGCGGCATGAGATGGAAGGGGCAGTGGGCCACGCACCGGCCGCAGCGGATGCAGGCGGTGGGGGTGGGGTCGGCGGCCTCCTTCTCGGCGAAGGCCAGGATGGCGTTGGTGTTCTTCATGACGGGGGCGTCCAGATTGGGCACGGAGATACCCATCATGGGGCCGCCGTAGAGGACCTTCCGGGGCTCGGCCTTGAGACCCACGTAGTCCAGCACGTCCTTGATGGGGGTGCCCACCGGGACGATGAGGTTCTGGGGGTTGGCTACTGCGGAGCCGTCCACGGTGATGACCTTTTCCACCAGGGGCATGCCCGTCTCGATGTACTTGGCGATGACCGCCAGGGTGGTGCAGTTGATGACGATGCACCCCACGTCGATGGGCAGCTTGCCCTCGGGGACGATCTCGCCGGTGGTGTTGTAGATCAGCACCTTCTCGCCGCCCTGGGGGTAGAGGGCGGGCAGCTCGGCCACCTCGAACCCGGGGACGCCCCGGCCCGCCTCCTTCATGATGGTGATGCACTCGGGCTTGTTGTCCTCGATGCCGATGATGATGTTGTCGGCGGTGTAGTACTTCTGGAGGAGCTGGGCCCCGTTGATGATGCGGCTGGCGTTGTCGATCATGGTGCGGGTGTCGGAGGTGATGTAGGGCTCGCACTCCGCGCCGTTGATGATGATGTGATGGACCCGGTCGGGGTCCACGTTCAGCTTCACCGAGGTGGGGAAGCCGGCACCGCCCAGGCCGATGACGCCGCAGGCGCGCACCGCGTCCACAAAGGACTTCTGGTCGGTGATCACGGGCTTCTCCAGCCCCTCGTACTCGGTCTGGAGCCCGTCGCTCTCGATGACGATGGCGGTGTCGAACCGGCCGTTGGAGCTGAGGATCTCGTCCAGCCGCTTCACCTTGCCGGACACGCCGGAGTAGATGGGGGCGGACATGAAGCCGCCCGCCTCGGCGATGAGCTGGCCCACCTTGACCTCATCGCCCGGTTTGACCACCGGTTTCGCCGGCGCGCCGATGTTCATGGACATGGGCACCGTGATCATCGGAGGCACCGGCATCCGGGTGGGTCTGTTCCCCGCGGTGTTTTTCATGTGCGGGGGGTGGACGCCGTGTAACTTGCCCTTAAACACTTACCTTCCTCCTTCTTCGCAAGTCTCCGCCGGAGCGGACGGGGCGGAGCTGTCTCTTGCTGAGCGGCCTGCCGGCCGCATTGACTTATATTATAGCACGTTCCAGCACAAAAGCAAGGAGCAATCCCCACGGGAACTTTATTTTTTGGAGAAAACCCTCAGTCACCGCCTGCGGCGGCGACAGCTCCCTTTGCGAAGGGAGCCTTGGTGCTTCTATTGCAACAGCTGCAAGCAACGCACCAAGCCCCCTTTCGCAAAAGGGGGTGCCGAGCGCAGCGAGGCGGGGGATTTTCTCCGCCCTTAAAGCCGTCTGCCACCATCTTCCCTTTTCCGCCCAGACGTGCTATAATCGACCCAGACCAGCAAAAGGAGGCGCGGGGATGAGGCGGGCGGTGCCCATCGGGTTTATTGTTGTGGAGGCGGCCCTGTACGCCGCCTTTCTGATCATGGATATCGCGGCCATGGGCCCCTCCACCGTGCCGGTGAAGTACGCCGGGATCCTGCTGTGCGTCCTCTTCGCCCTGTACGCCGCCGCGGGGGGCGGGGACCGGCTGGTGTTCCCGGCCCTGGTCCTCACCGCCCTGGCCGACTGGTTCCTGCTGGTGCGGAACGACGGGTATGTCATCGGCGTGGCGGTGTTCCTGTGCGTCCAGACGGTGTATTACCTCCGGCTGCGGAGGCTGGGGGCGGGGAGCGGCTGGCTCCTCCGGGCGGCCCTGGCCCTGCTGATCGGGGCGGGGCTGTTCGCCCTCCGCATGGCCACGCCGCTGAATCTGCTGGCGGGGCTGTACTTCTCCCAGCTCGTGTCCAACACGCTGCTGGCCTGGTCTGTAAGGGAGAAACGCCTCACACTATTTGCCCTGGGCCTGACCCTGTTCGCGGGCTGCGACGTGTGCGTGGGTCTCACCAACTCCGGCCTGGTGCCGCCGGGTATCCTGCGCTTTGTCTCTGTCGGGATGTGGCTGTTCTATCTGCCCTCCCAGGTATTGATCGCCCTGTCCGCCCTGCCCGAAAAGGAGGTGTCCCATGAAGACAAGTAAGCTGCTGACCGTCCTGCTGGCGGTGACGCTGGCGGTGCTGCTGCTCACCGCCGCCATCGCCGTGCCCATCCTGTGCCGGCCCTTCTACTACGCCCACATCGGCCCGCTGCGTATCGTGGAGGACACCGGCTTCACCGAGGCGCAGATCAAAACGGCGTTCAATGAGATGCTGGACTACTGCCTGGGGGCGGAGACCTTCTCCACCGGGGACTTGCGATGGTCTCAGAGCGGCAAGGACCACTTCACCGACGTGCGGGGGCTGTTCCTGCTGGACCTGCGGCTGCTGGCGGCGTCGGCGGCGGCTTTGATCGCCCTGCTGATCGTCGGAAAAGCGGCGAAGATGCGGGCCGCCCCTCTGCTGGGACGGGGGCCCTCCTTCTGGGCGGGGGTTGGCCTGGGCGGGGCCTTTCTGGTGATCGGGGGGCTGGCCGCCCTGGACTTCGACCGGGCCTTCGTGATCTTCCACTCCCTGTTCTTCCCCGGCAAGACCAACTGGCTGTTCGACCCCGGCACCGACCAGATCATCCTGATTTTGCCCGAGGTGTTCTTCCGCAACTGCGCCATTCTGATCCTGGCCATCCTGATCGCCGGGTGCGCCGCCTTTATTATATTCGATTTGACACGCAAAAAGCCGCCGGTCGGTTGACCGGCGGCGCCGCTGTCATTGGGCTTTTTTCAGCTGTTCGATGTCCCTGCTGTGGGAGGCCACCACGGTTTTGATCACCTGGAGCTGGTCCCGGACGTCCTGGACCTCCTCCTTGGTGGCCAGCTGTTTGATCATCTGGTGGGTCATCTCCTGGCCCTCCACCAGGGCGTTGATGGCGGGGAGGACGATGTTCTCCTGGGTCAGGGCGGTGCGGGTGGCCAGCTCAAGTGTGCTGGCCTGCTGCTTTTCCAAATTGTCCAGACGCGCTTCGATCCTGTCGAACCGCTTGTCCTGGGCGTCGAACCTGGCGTCGATCGCCGCGAATCTGGTGTCGATCGCCGCGAATCTGGTGTCGATCGCCGCAAATCTATCCTCGAACCGCTTGTCCTGGGCGTCGAACCTGGCGTCGATTTGCTGCGCGAAAGACGCCAGTTTGACGTCCATCAGCTGCGAAATGGCCTGCAGATCTTCTTTGTCCAGCATAGAGGTCCCCCCCTGTGTTCGATATGGCTGCGCCTATTCTATCACAGTTCCCCGCCGGGCGCAAGGAGAAATTCCCCCATCCGCCCGATGGTCTTTTGGGTACACACCGCCGTGACCACGATGTCCTCGCCGTACTCCACCGACTCCACCTTGGCCTCCCGGTAGAGGGCGTCCAGGGCACCGGCTTTGTCGTAGGGCAGCCGGAGGGTCACCCGGCGGGTGTGGTTCAGCCGCTTTCCGATGGCCTCCAGCAGCCTGTCCAGGCCCTCGCCGGTCTTGGCGGAGATGGACACCATGTCCTCTCCGTGGGGCAGGATGTCCCCCACGAACTTGTCGCACTTGTTGAAGACCTCCAGGCGGGGGGTCTCGGCGGCCCCCAGCTCCACCACCAGCCGGTCCACCACCTCGGCCTGCTCCCGCCAGCGGGGGTCGGAGGCGTCGATCACATGGACCAGCAGGTCGGCGAAGGTCAGCTCCTCCAGGGTGGCCTTGAAGGCGTCCACCAGCTGATGGGGCAGCTTGGAGATGAACCCCACCGTGTCGGAGATGAGGGCGGTGCAGGTGTCGGACACGGTGAGCATCCGGGTGGTGGTGTCCAGGGTGTCGAACAGCCGGTCGTTGGCGGGGATGTCGGACCCGGTGAGGGCGTTCAGCAGGGTGGACTTGCCCGCGTTGGTGTAGCCCACGATGGCGATGACCGGTACCTCGTTCTTCTCCCGGCGCTCCCGCTGGGTGGCCCGGACCCGGCGCACGTCGCGCAAGTCGGCCTCCAGTTTGTCGATCTTCTTGTGGATGGCCCGCCGGTCGCTTTCCAGCTGGGTCTCGCCGGGTCCTCTGGTGCCGATGGCGCCCTCCTGCCGCTCCAGGTGCTTCCACATGCCGGTGAGCCGGGGCAGCAGGTATTTGTACTGGGCCAGCTCCACCTGTAAGCGGCCCTCGCT
Organism: uncultured Oscillospiraceae bacterium; assembly: GCA_947630785.1. Classification (GTDB taxonomy): domain Bacteria; phylum Bacillota; class Clostridia; order Oscillospirales; family Oscillospiraceae; genus Enterenecus. The sequence goes on from CANRIW010000002.1 coordinate 63,601, forward strand.
GGTCCGGGCCCGCTTGGCGAAGATGTCCAAAATCAGCGCCGCCCGGTCGATGACGGTGACCCCCAGCTCCTCGGTGAGCACCCGCTGCTGGGAGGGAGACAGGGGGTTGTCGAAGACGACGATGTCGGCCCCCAGGTCCTGGGCCAGCTCCTTCACCTCGGCCGCTTTGCCCTCGCCGATGAAGGTGCGGGGGTCGGGGGAGGGGCGGTTCTGCAATACCGTGCCCAGGCAGGCGCCGCCGGCGGTCTCCAGCAGGGCGGACAGCTCCTCCAGAGTGTCCTCCCCGGCGTTTTCCTCACGGGTCAGGGCGGGGGAGTTGAGGCCCACCAGCACCGCCCGGTTGATGGTTTTGGGTTGTGTCTCGTCGAACATAATTTCTCCTTTGTCAGGCTCCTTCTTTAGAAGGAGCTGGCAGCCCGAAGGGCTGACTGAGGATGTTTTTCTCTTAAACTTGTACCAAAACGGGCAAACAATTCCCCGGTTTCGCCGGGAAACAAAACAGAAATGCGGGAGGTTTTTCAAAATTGAATCCGGAACCCAGAGCACAATTCACCTTTTTCCGCTCCTATCACGAGGCCATCTCCACCCTGAAACCCAGGGCGCGGCTGGCCTGTTACGACGCCGTGGCCCGGTACGCCCTGGACGGCGTAACGCCCGAGCTGCAAGGGCCGGCGGCCACCGTCTTCATCCTGATGAAGCCCGTGCTGGACAAGGGCCGGGCGCGGGCGGAGGCCGGGGCGCTGGGCGGAAGCAGACCGAAAGCAAACGGCAGGCAAACCGCAAGCGATAAGGAAAAGGAAAGGGATATACACTCACACAAGGAGTGGAAAAAGGAGAGCGGCGCTTCCGGTACGGTCATCCCGTCCACGGAAGAGCTGATCCGGCAGAGGCGGGAGGAGTGGGCCCGGGTGCTGGACGGGCTGGGCTGACCCCCCCTCCACGCAAAAAGCCCATGTCATAAAGACATGGGCTTTTGAAATGGCACAGCTTACGCCAGACCGTACTTCTTGTTGAAGCGGCTGACACGTCCGCCGGTGTCCACGACCTTCTGCCGGCCGGTGTAGAAGGGGTGACACTTGGAGCAGACTTCCACCTTGATGTCCTTTTTCGTCGAGCCGGTCTCGATGACGTTGCCGCAGGCGCAGGTGATGGTCGTGGCCTGGTACTTGGGATGGATGCCTTCCTTCACGGGGATTCACCTCTTTCTGACGGTTCTCAATGGCGAGGGGCGCAATGACCCCCTGTAAACGCAAAACGTATCTTACCACGGCCCGGAGCAAAATGCAAGGACTTTTTTTGGTTTTGCCGGGATTTTTTCGCGGACGGCCTCTAAACCTCCGCCTCCCGGCCCAGGGCGAAGAACCACAGATACCGGTGGGCCACGGTGACCCCCGCCGCCTCGGCCAGGGCGCGGCTGTACGCCTCCAGCTGGGGCCGGTACTCCTCCGCCCGGGCCCAGACGGTGTCCTCCGCCACCCGGTCGGTCTTGAAGTCCACCACCGTGACGGAGCCGTCCGCCTCGGTGAACCAGCAGTCCACCACCCCCTGGAGGAGGACCTGTTCCCCCGCCTCGGCGTTGGGATAGTAGTCCACGGCCGGGGCCAGCAGGGAGAACTTGAACTCCCGCTCCACCCTTGGCGCGGCCTTCAGCCGTTTCCCCAGATCGGAGCGGAAAAAGACCAGGATGTCCTCCGGGTCCACCGCCTCCCCCTGTTGGGGGGTGATGAACTGGCCGGACACCAGCCGGGCGATCTCGTCCCGCACCTGCTCCGCCGTGTCGGTTTTGCCGTAGTCCAGGTACTGCATCACCATGTGGAGGGCGGTGCCCCGCTGGGCGGCAGTGAGGGGCCGCTGCCGCTCAAACACAGGCCGCCGCAGACTGACGGACCGGGGGGCGGGGCGGTACTCCACCCCCTCCTGGGCGGCCTCCCTGTCCTTCTCCCGGCCCTTCAGCTGGGTGGCGGTGAGCTTTGAGGGCATGTCCGCCGACACCCCGTGGGGATACTTCCACTGGAGAATGTCCGCCAGGTTTTCCGGCAGGCGGGAGGGGCCGCCCTCCTCCGCCTCCCCCGCCGGGGCGGCGGTCTGGGGCCTTTCGTACTCCTGGCCGGACAGCAGCCGGATGTCCCAGGGCAGGCCCTGGTCCGCCGGGGGGAGGGGCCGGGGCGCGCCCAGGTCCCCCCACAGGGCTCCGCTGTCGGACCGGCACAGGGCCGGGGTCAGCACCCAGGCGGCCATGGAGTTCGCCTCCGCCATCCGCCGGGGGGAGGGGGGGCACTGGGCCTGGGCGGCCACAGACGCCAGGGAGCCCGTCCGCCCGTTGACGGCGGCGAACAGGACCAGCTTGTGCTCCGCCCTGGTCATGGCCACATAGAGCAGGCGCATCTCCTCCGCCCGGAGCTGCTGCCGGAGTCGCAGGGCCACCGCGTCTCTCGCGATGGTGGTGTACCGGAGCATCCGGGCCTGGTCGGTGCGCTTGGGGCCCAGCCCCAGTTCCGGGTGGAACAGGATGGTCTCGTGGGAGTCCCCCTCGTTGAAGCGGCGCTCCAGCCCGCAGAGGAACACCACCGGGAACTCCAGCCCCTTGGACTTGTGGATGGACAGGATGCGCACCCCGCCCCCCTCACCGGAGGGTACGGGGACAGGCACGCCGTTCTCCGCCATCCGGGACAGGTGGAGCAGGAAGGCCATGAGCCCCCGGTGGCCGGCGCTCTCGAACCGGGCGGCCTCGTCGTACAGGGCCATCAGATTGGCCCGGCGCTGAGGGCCCTCGGGCATGGCGGCGAACACCGCCGGCACGTCCAGCCGGCCGTAGATCTCCCAGATCAGCCGGTGGCTGCTCTCCTCAGCGGCCAGCTCCCGCAACTCGCCCAGCAGGGACAGGAAGGAGGCGCAGTCCGCCTCTCCACGCTGTGCCCCGGCGGAGAGGCAGTCGTAGACGGCGCCCTGGCCCCCGGCCCGGAGGTAGGCCAGCCGGTCCGGGGTGAAGTGGAACAGGGGGGAGCGGAGCACCGCCAGCAGGGGCACGTCCTGCCGGGGGTTGTCCAGCACCTGCAGCAGGGCGATGGCCACCGAAATTTCGGTGGAGCCGAAGAAGTCCCTTCCCCCCTCGGCGGTCCAGGGGATGGAAAGCTCGTCCAGGGCGGCGGCGTAGTGCCGCAGCACCGGCCCCGGCGACCGGAGCAGGATCACGATATCCTCGGGCCGGACGGGCCGGTCCCCCACGGGCAGGCCGCTTTGCAGCAGCTCCCTGATCCGGCGGGCGGCGGCCCGGGCCTCCACCAGGTCCTTGTCCTCTTTGCCCCGGTCCGGGTCGTCGGACAGGTCGGACAGGTCCACGCAGTTGAGCTCCACCGAATACCGGGGGTCGGGAGTGAGGTCGGCCCGGCCCGGTCTCAGCTCCTCGGCGGCGGTGTAGTCCAGCTCGCCGCTCTCCCGGCTCATCACGTTCCGGAAGATGAAGTTGACCCCGTCCAGCACCTCCGGCCTGGAGCGGAAGTTGGCGGACAGCAGCAGCTTGCGGCCCTCCCCGTCCTTCGCGTCCTCCGCCAGGGGGTACCGGTCGTACTTGTCCAGGAAGATGGCGGGGTCGGCCAGCCGGAACCGGTAGATGGACTGCTTCACGTCCCCCACCATGAACAGATTGTGCTGGCCCGCCAGCGCCCCGAAGATGGCGTTCTGCACCCCATTGGTGTCCTGGTACTCGTCCACCATGATCTCCCGGTATTGGGCCCCCGCGTCCAGGGCCAGCTCCGAGGGGGAGCCGTCCGCCTCCGTCAGCAGCTTCGCGGTGAGGTGTTCCCCGTCGTTGAAGTCGATCAGATGCCGTTTGGCCTTGGCGGCGGCGAAGGCGTCGCCGAACTGCGCCGTCACCTCCAGCAGCGCCGTCATGGCGGGGGAGACCGCCCGCAGGTCGTCCATCACCTGGTCCCCGGCCACCTCGAACCGGGCGGCCAGCTTTTTCATCTGATCTTTGCACAGGTCCCGCTGGGCCTTGAGGCGGGCCTTCAGGCCCTCATCGCAGTCCCCCTTCTTCGTCCCGATCCGGGGGAAGGGGACGGGGAAGCGGGCGGCGGCCCCGTCCCAGCCCTGGGCCAGCGCGGCGGAGAGGGCCTCCAGGCCGGCCAGGGTGCCGTCCAGGGAGTCCCCCCAGTTTTTCTCCAACGTCTCGTCGAAGCTGACCTCGTACCGAAGGGCGTCCAGGGTCTCCCGCCAGGAGTCGGTGAGCGAGCGGGCGTCGGCCAGCAGCAGCCGGCCCCAGGGGGTGTCCTCCGGCATGGCGCCGGCGGGGAGGGCGAAGTCCTTTCGCCGGTCCAGCAGCCAGCCCCTGGGGTCGGTCTGGGCCTGGACCCGCCGGTGGACGTCCAGGATGACCTCCTCCAACGTCTGGTCGTCCCGCTCGCCGGCCAGCTCGTCCGCCAGGGCGGCGAAGGCGGGGTCGTTCTGGATGTTGGCGTACCGCCCCTCCAGCACCTCCTCCAGGGCGCGGGCGCGGAGCTCGTCGGCCTCGGCCTCATCGCAGAGGCGGAAGTCCGGGTCCAGGTCGATGAGGTGGCCCCACTGCCGCAGGAAGTCCAGGCAGAAGGCGTCGATGGTGCAGATGGGGGCCTTGTAGACCAGAGTGGCGTTGCGCCGCAGATGGGCGTCTCCGGGCCTCTTTGCCAGCAGGGCGTGGATGGCGGCGGCGATGCGGCCCCGCAGCTCGGCGGCGGCGGCGTTGGTGAAGGTGATCACCAGGAACCGGTCGATGTCCTCGCCGGTCTCCACCCAGTTCATCAGCCGCTCCACCAGCACCCTTGTCTTGCCGGAGCCGGCGGCGGCGGCCACCAGCAGGTCGCCGCCCCGGTTCTCCACGGCGGCGCGCTGTTCTCTTGTCAGGTCCATGAGGCGTGGCCTCCTTCCTGTTGTATGTGCAGGGGTACCGAAAACGGCGCGGCTTTGGAGGGCGTGAGCCCTCCGGCGGCGGGCGGTCTTTCCCGCCGGCAGCCTGCTGAAAGCAGACAAAGACGCGCTTAGGGCAGGAGGTTCCGCCTCCGGGCGGGTCACTTTTCCCACGGGGGAAAAGTGACCAAAAGGCCGCTCAAGGGGCCGGCGGCCGGGTTGGAGCGTACCGCTCCACAGGCCGCCTTGCCCCCTGAGGACCCCCGTTTACGGGGGCGCCCGATTCGGCAGCCTGGCAATCGCGGCCGGCACGAGGTCATCGTCCCATTCCCGCTGGATTTCGCGCTATGCGCTCCATGTCAATGCACTGACACACTCTGCGTCTGCCCACCCGTGCCTGGGTGGGCACTCACGCACCGCCAGCGGCGGTGGAAGACAGGGAAAATCCTCCGTCAGCCGCTGCGCGGCTGCCACCTCCTTTTGCGAAAGGAGGTTGGTGCGTGATACGCACTGCGGTGCAGGGTTCGTACCAAGCTCCCTTCGCGAAGGGAGCTGTCGCCGCCGCAGGCGGTGACTGAAGGTTTACCCCTCGAACAAAGCGCCGCACCACCGAAAGGCGGGCCGGGCCCGCCGGGCCACCCATCCAGGCGCCCGAAGGAGACGCTTCGCAAAACGGGTCTCCCGCGCGCCAGCGGCAGCGGAAGGAGCCGCTGATCAAATTCGACGCACGCGCGCCGGAAAGAGAAGTTGGCAGACTGACAGCGGCCCCCGTAAAAAACGGGGGTCCTTAGGGGACGGAGACGCTGAGAGCGTTGGACGCCCTCTCAGTCCAACGCGAACCGCGGCTCTGCCCCCTGAGCGCGCTCTTTGGGTACTTTCTCTCGCGTGAGAGAAAGTACCCCGCCGGAGGCGGCCTCCCCGCCCGGGGGCGGAACCTCCCCGCCGGAGGCGGAACCTCCCTTACAGGGCGCGGGCGCACACCGTGCGTCCCTACGGATCGTCCTTCTTCGCCAGCCAGCTCCAGAACTCCGCCGCGCCGATCCCCCGGCAGTAGCGGGCCCGGTCGCCGCAGCCCTCCTCGAAGTGGCAGGCGGCCTGATAGTCGCACCAGCGGCAGGCGTTGTGGGTGCCGTCCCGCCAGTAGGGGTCGGCGTCGATGTCCCCGGCGGCCAGCTCCCCGGCGGCCTTGTTCAGCGCCTGGACGACGTACTCGTCCAGCAGCTCCATCCGCTCGGCGGTGACAAGGGATTCTCCTTTCTTGTCCACGGGCAGGAAGCGATAGCCCTCCTCCCCGGCCCGCTCCATGGCGGCGATCACGTCCGGGTCGTCCAGCACCAGGCCCTGCCGCCGGAGCTGACGGCTCTGGGCCTTCTGCACGTCGGCGCCGGTCATGGAGCGCTCGCCGTCCACCACCGGGTTCCGGGCGGGGACGTACAGCACCCCGGCGGGGACGATCTCCTCCGGGCCGAACAGGCCGTCCCCCTCCTTTGCCAGAGTGAACAGGTACAGCAACATCTGGAGCCCCCGGCCGTCCTCCACGTCGGCGAAGTCAAAGGCCTTTTTACCGGTCTTGTAGTCCACCACCCGCAGGTAGCGCTTCCCGTCCTTTACCCAGGTGTCCACCCGATCCACCGCGCCGGACAGCCGCAGGGTGACGCCGTTGCGCACCTCCACCGGAGGCAGGGTCTTGTTCCGCCCAAAGCCCAGCTCGAAGGCCGAGGGCCTGAAGTCGGACACGGCCAGCTCGGCGCACACGCTGTCCGTCACCGCCAGGGCGGACTCCTTCATCCGGTGGAACAGCCAGCGGAACCGGGCGGTCTCGCCCTCCAGGCCCGCCAGCGTCTCCGCCTCATAGCGGTCGGCGGCCTCTTTCGCCAGTCTGCCGATGGCCGCCCCGTCGTCCAGGGGGATGTTTTGCTCCCCGGCGGAGCGGAGGGTGTCCTCCAGCACCGCATGGACGAAGGTGCCGTAGTCAGTGGGGCGGAATTTCGCCTGCTGTCGGGGTTTGGCGTCCAGGCCGAACCGCATGAAGTGGCCGAAGTGGCAGGAATTGTAGAGGTCCAGCCGGGTGGCCGACATGGGCACCGCGGGGCCGAACAGGGCGGTCACCGCCTCTGGGGACAGGGCCCCCCGCTTCCAGGCGGCGGCCCGGTCCAGCCGGTCCACCCGCTCCCCCAGGCCGGGGATCTGCCGCAGAGCCGCGGCCAGGGCCCTGTCCTGCCCCGCCAGCTCCAGGGCCGCGGCGGGGGCGGCCAGACGGGCGGCGCTGCCGGCGGCGTCGATCAGTTTCTCACCCGGGAACAGGGAGGCCAGCCGCTCCATCAGGAAGGAGGGGGCCTTCTCGTTGTCCCCGGACCCGGCGGCATAGCTGACGTACAGCCGGTCGGTGGGCCGCACACACGTCTCATAGGCGATGGTCATCTCCCGGCGGAGCTTGTCCTCCTGCCGGGGGGCCAGTTCGATGTCGTGGAGGGCCAGGCCGTCCCGGTCCCGGTCGGTAAACAGGCCGGGGGAGGGGGCGCAGTCGGGGATGGCGCCGCTGTCCGCCCCCAGCAGGAACAATACTTTCACATCCCGCTGGGCCATGCGGGGGGCGTCCCCCACGGCCACCCGGTCCAGGGACACGGGGATGGCCCCCACGTCGTACTGGGACAGCACCAGGGAGAACAGCCGGGAGAACTCGTCCAGCTCCAGCTCGGTGTCCTCCAGCAGCAGGGCGCACTGCTCCAGCCCGCCCGTGAGGATGTCCCACAACTGACGGTACCGGGCGGCGGCGTTCAGGTCCCCCCGCTTTTCCAGGGCGTCGGCCCGCTGTCCCAGCCGCTCTGGCAGGCCGATGTCCTCCAGCAGCCGCCACAGGGCCAGGGCCCGGCCCCTGCCCGTCCTGTCCGAGTCTTTGCGGAGCTTTTCCAGCGGCGCGATGACCTTCCGGCGAAGGCCGTCCAGCCGCTCCACCAGGGCGGTCTGCTCCTGGGAGAAGGGCAGGCCGTAGCCCTCCGGGTGCATGTCCCAGGGCTTCTCCCTGGTCCACGTCCCGCCCCGGATGTCCCAGGTGAGCACGTAGTTCTCCAGCAGGTCCCGCTCCTCGTCGGTGAGATCGGTGAGGCCGGTCTTCATGTAGCGGAACAGTTCCTCATACGGGTAGTCCTCCGCCGCGGCGGCCAGGGCGGAGGTGACAAGCGCCAGGGGCGGCGTCCGCAGCACGTCCTCCATGGCGCTCAGGAACACGGGGACGCCGTACCGGGCGAAGACGCTCTCGACGAGCTCCCCGTACCCGTCCAGCCGGCGGGCGCACACGGCGATGTCCCGGCAGCGATAGCCCTCCTCCCGCAGCAGCCGGAGGATCTCGGCGGCGCACCACTCCGCCTCCTGCCGGGAATCGGCGGACCTGATCCGTGTGACGGAGCACTCCCCCTGCCAGGGGGAAACACCCTCCCCGCCGAACAGGTTCTGCTCCAGAAATGCCAGGGAGGGGTGCCGGGGCAGGGGCCGGGAGAGCTGTTCCTCCTTAACGGGTAAAGCGGTTTCCCTTGCCAGACGTTTCAGCCGTCCGGCGCACCGCAGGGCGGGGCGGAAGATGTCTGAGTTGTCTTTTGGGTCGCACAGCAGGGAGACGGTGACCTCCCCCTGGGCCATGAGCCGGGCCAGCACCGCCTCCTCCTGAGGGGTGAAGTCGGTGAAACCGTGGACGAACACCGCCACGCCGTCCGCCCAGCGGGAGGCTTTCAGCTGCTCCGCCAGCCGGTCCAGGCGGCTCCGGGGGTCGGCGGCGGACTGGCTCTCCAAACTCTGATAGGCGGCACAGATGAGCCCCAGGTCCCGCCACTTGTCTCCCTGCCGGCCCCCCAGTTCCTCCCCGGCGGCGATGAGCTCGTCCGGGGAGACCCGGTAGCTGCGGCACTCGTCCACCGTGGCCAGCAGGCCGGTGAGGAAGGCGGGCTTCCGGGAGGGGGCGCGGTAGACGCTGAGGCTGTCGGCGATCTGCCGCAGGGCGGCGTACATCAGCAGCATCCGGCCCCCGCCGTCCAGCATGGGGGCGGCCCCGCCGCCGCAGGCGTCCGCCAGCCGGCCCGCCAGCCGGGTGAAGGACAGCACCTCGCAGGTCATGGAGGCGGAATTGCCCAGGGCGGCGCACATGGCCCGCTCGCTCTCGTGGGAGCACTGCTCGGGCACGATGAGCAGGTTCTTCCGGGCCTCGGAGCGGCCCATCCGCTCCAGCAGCTCGCCCAAGGCGTCCTGGCCGCCGCGGTGATATAACAGGGTCAGCATGAGCGCGCCTCCTCTCTGTGCAACATGGTATCGGTTGGGGTGGGGCGTTTTGGGGACATACAGTCCGGGCGCGGCTTTGGAGGGCGTGAGCCCTCCGGCGGCGGCGAAGCCGACGGCAGCCTGCGAAGCAGGCAAAGACGCGTCTGTTAGGAGGCACGGCCTCCGGCGGGGTACTTTCTCTCACGCGAGAGAAAGTACCCAAAGAGCGCGCTCAGGGGGCAGAGCCGCGGTTCGCATTGGACAGAGGGCGTCCAACGCTCTCAGCGTCTCCGCCCCCTAAGGACCCCCGGTGATTACGGGGGCCGCTGTCAGTCTGCCATCTTCTCTTTCCGGCGCGATGTTTTCGAATTTGATCAGCGGCTCTTTCCGCTGCCGCTGATGCGCAGAAATTCAGTTTTGCGAAGCGTCTCTTTCGGGCGCCTGGTGCCGGCACCCGGCGGGCTCGGCCCGCCTTTCGGCAGTGTGCCGCTCTACCGGCAGGGTCACCGCCGCTGGCGGTGCGTGAGTGCCCATGCAGGCACGGGTGGGCAGACGCAGAATTTTTCGACTATAGACGCTAAGCGCATAGCGCGAAATCCAGCGGGAATGGGACGATGACCTCGTGCCGGCCGCGATTGCCAGTCTGCCGAATCGGGCATCCCCGTAAACGGGGGTCCTCAGGGGGTAAGGCGGCCTCAGGAGCGGAACGCTCCGCCTGGACGCCGTCCCCCTGAGCGGCCTTTTGGTTACTTTTCCCCCGGGGGAAAAGTAACCCGCCCGGGGGCGGAACCTCCCCTATCGCGTGAGAGAAAGTACCCCGCCGGAGGCCGCCCTCCACGGGCGCGTCTTTGCCTGCTTCGCAGGCTGCCGCCGGCTTCGCCGCCGCCGGAGGGCTTTCGCCCTCCAAAGCCGCGCCGGACGGCGGGGAAATTCTTACGTGTGAGCCTCCCGGATCTCCTCCGCCATCTCCGCCAGACGCTTTCTCAGGGTGTCCGGCGCCAGCGCCGTCACCTCCGGGCCGAAGGACAGCAGATAGCCGTACAGCGCCCCGTCCTCCGGGAACACCGCGTCCACCAGCAGGGAGCCGTCGGGCAGGGGGGTCACGTCCTCCCGGCGGAATTCGTCATAGACACGGGCGGCCGCCGCGGGGGAGAAGCGCAGCTTCGCCTCCACCCGGAACAGGGGCGGGATGTCCCCCTCGGGCTCCATGTCCGGGGGGGTCAGCTTCCGGCGGAAGGGCTCGCCCGCCTCCACGGGGGGCAGGATGCGGGTGAGCCGGAGGAGGCAGTAGTCCTCCCGGTCCGCATCCAGCCCCTGGAGATACCACGCCTGTCCCCGGAACACCAGCCGGGCGGGGAGGACGTGCCGCCGCCAGGTCCCCTCCCGGGGGGAGGCGTAGTCGAACCGCAGGGCCCGCCGCTCCAGGATGGCCGCTTTGATCCGCTGGAAGGTCTCGTCGTCCCGGCCCGGACCGCCCCGGCGGGACAGGTGGACCCGCAGCCAGTCCCCCTCCCGCCCGGAAAACAGGGCGGACAGCCGGCTGAGCGCCCCCTCGTCCTCCCCGCCGGGAAGGGCGGTCAGGGCGGCGAGGAGCTGCTGCCGCTCCCCGCCGGTGAGGGCGGAGCTGTCCGGCGCGCAGCCCTCCAGGAGGGCCACGCCGCCCCCGGAACCCTGGGTGGTGTAGACGGGCACCCCGGCGGCGGACAGGGCGTCCACGTCCCGCAGCACGGTGCGGGGGGAGACCTCCAGCGCCTCCGCCAGCTCCCCGGCGGTCATGCGGCCCCGCTCCAGAAGCAGGGACACCAGCTTGAATTGACGGCTCACAGACATGGGAACAGGCCCCCTTTGTCATGTTTTGTCCTATTTTACCACAGCGCGGTCCCCTTGAAAAGGGGAAAATAGGGCAAAAGGGGGCGTTTTTGCCCGTCCTCCCCGGCGGGAACGGGGCGGACGCGCTCTTTTTTTGAAAAAGCCTATGCAGACGGAAAAATTTATGATATAATACTTCCCAACTGTGCAAAGACGAGCCTTTGCGGGAAAGGAGGCGGAACGGATGCTGAAAAAGATGGCGCGGAGCCTGCTGCTGGGCCTGCTGTCCGGCCTTCTGGCGCTGGCGGCGTCCGGCTGCGGTTTCCAGTCGGTGGACAACCTGTACGCCCTGCCCGCCCTGGCGGAGGAATACGCCGGCCTGCAGAGCAATATCGACGCCACCATGCGGGAGCTGGGGGCGGAGTACGCCGTCATCAACTACGGCAGCAACACCTCTACCATCCAGCTGCTGGACCTGGATGGGGACGGGACCCAGGAGGCCGCCGCCGTGTTCCTCCGGGTGACCAACGCCGCCGGCGACGAGAAGCCCCTGCGGGTGTGCGTGTTCCGCCGGACGGGAGAGGACGACTACCGCCAGGTCTACACCCTGGAGGGGGAGGGGGCCTCCATCAACTCGGTGACCTACGAGGACCTGACCGGCGACGGGAGCATGGAGATGCTCGTCAGCTGGCAGATGGGGGCGGGGGTCCACACGCTGGCGGCCTACGCCCTGAACCTGACCGACAGCAACGAGCTGATGAGCGTGGTCTATAACGAGTCCTATATCGTCACCGACCTGGACCGGGACGGCGACCGGGAGATCGTCATCTTCCAGCAGGACGGCTCCGGCGCCGGCAACGACCGGGCGGAGTATTACGACTTTCGGGACGGCAGCATGGTGATGACCACCTCCGCGTTCCTCTCCCAGGGGATGCGGGACGTGGTGTCCGCCAAGGCGTCCCTGCTGACGGGGGGGAAGCCCGGCGTGTACGCCACCCTGGAGTTGGCGGACGGCCAGGTCACCGACGTGCTCACCCTGAACGACGGCGCGCTGGTCAACGTGACCCGGGAGACGGACGGCGGCGTGAGCCGCTCCACCTACCGGGAGTACACCGAGGTGGGCCCGGCGGACATCGACGGCGACGGCGTGCTGGAGATCCCCGACCCGGAGCCGCTGCCGTCTCCCGACCCGGAGAACGAATCCCCCCAATACCTCATCCGCTGGCGGCAGTACGACAGCCGGGGCAGGAGCACCATCCGGCAGGTCACCTACCACTGTACGGTGGACGGCTGGTATCTCACCCTGCCCGACGGATGGGAGGGGCAGGTCACCGCCGCCCGGGACGACAGTCTCAGCGGCCGGGGGGAGCGGGCGGTGGTATTCAGCCACCTGGCCGGCGGGGAGTACCGGCCCTTCCTCACCGTGTACCGGCTCACCGGCAGCAACCGGCAGGCCCGGGCCGATCTGAACGGCCGGTTCACCCTGTACAGCGACAGCTCCACCATCTACTGCGCCGCGCTGGACCCCTCCGTGTGGTACAGCGGCGTCAGCGAGGAGACCCTGAAGGGGCAGTTCAGCATCATCACCGCGGAGTGGTCCGCGCAGTGACAGGCAAGGAGGCTTGACGGTCATGAGAAAAGTTTTAGTGCTGGAGGATGAGACCAACATCCGCAGCTTTGTGGTCATCAATCTGAAGCGGGCGGGGTATGACACCATCGAGGCCGGCGACGGGGAGGAGGCCCTGGAGCAGATCCGGAAGAACCCGGACATCAAGGTGGCCCTGCTGGACATCATGCTCCCCGGCGAGATGGACGGCTTCGAGGTGTGCCGCCGCATCCGGGCGGGCAACTCCCAGATCGGCATCATCATGCTCACCGCCCGCACCCAGGAGATGGACAAGGTCACCGGGCTGATGACCGGCGCCGACGACTACGTGACCAAGCCCTTCTCCCCGGCGGAGCTCACCGCCCGGGTGGACGCCCTCTACCGCCGGGCGGGCGGCGTCCCCGCCGCCCTCAGCCCCGACGAGATCAGCCAGCCCCCCTTCCTGCTGAACACCCGCAACCGCACCCTGGAGAAGAACGGCCGCCGGGTGAAGCTGACCCAGGTGGAGTACTCCATCGTCAAGCTGTTCATGGACAACCCCGGCAGGGCCCTCTCCCGGGAGGAGATCCTGGAGGCGGTGTGGGGCCGGGAGTATGTGGGCGAGCTGAAGATCGTGGACGTGAACATCCGCCGGCTGCGGGTGAAGCTGGAGGACGACCCCCAGGACCCCGCCCACGTGACCACCGTGTGGGGCTACGGCTACAAGTGGGACGTATGACGTCCCGCGGGATCTGATTATTTCTCCGGGAGGAGGCGAGCGGAATGGGACAGGAACAGGAGCGCCGGAAACGGGCCCGGGTACACCGGGGGAAGAAGCCCCTCATCGACCAGCACAGGCCGGCGGAGGAGGCGCGGCAGGAGCGCCCCCGGAGGAAGACCAGCCTGCGCCGGCTGTGGCAGTTCGGCGCCACCGCGGTGACCACGCTGATCGTGACCGTGGTCATCGTCGTCCTGATGCTCTCCGTGTACACCTACTACACCTCCTATATCCAGGCCGATCTGGAGAGCCGCGCCCAGACCGCCGCCGGCGTGTTCCGCAACTACACCCAGAGCACCTATCTCTCCGCCGCCCGGCAGTTCGTCAACCAGTTCGAGGACAAGAACGTCATCGAGGTCCAGTTCCTCAACCAGAGCGGCCGGGTGCTCATGTCCTCCAGCATGGTCATCACCGGCGCCGGCGTGGACAGCGCCGACGTGTTCTCCGCCATCTCCACCCAGCGGGTGCAGGCCACCATCGGCGAGACGGAGAGCGGGGAGAGCGTGGTGTCCGCCTCCGCCCCGGTGGTGTACGACCGGAAGGTGGTGGGGGTGGTGCGCTTCGTCACCTCCCTGCGGGAGGTGGACGGCCAGATGGTGCGGCTCTCGGCCATCTGCGTGGCCGTGGGCCTGGCCATCGTGATCGTCGTGGCCCTGTTCGCCTCCTATTTCATCAGATCGGTGCTGGACCCGGTGATCCGGGTCACCGAGACCGCCAAGCGCATCGCCGCCGGCAGCTACGGCGTGCAGATGGAGAAGCGGGCCGACGACGAGATGGGCGAGCTGGTGGACACCATCAACGATATGTCCATGAAGATCGACCAGGCCGAGCGGGCCCAGTCGGAGTTCATCTCCTCCGTGTCCCACGAGCTGCGCACCCCCCTCACCGCCATCAACGGCTGGGCGGAGACCCTCTACAACGGCGAGGTGCGGGACGCCGCCGACGTGAAAAAGGGCATGGGCATCATCGTGTCCGAGGCCCAGCGCCTCACCCGCATGGTGGAGGAGCTGCTGGAGTTCTCCCGGATGGAGACCGGGCGGTTCAGCCTCTCCGTGGAGCCCATCGACCTCCAGGCCGAGCTGGAGGACGCGGTGTACACCTATCAGGAGTTCTTCCGCCGGAAGGGGCTGGAGCTGGTCTACACCCCCTGCCCGGAGGAGCTGCCCATCATCAGCGGCGACCCGGAGCGGCTGCGGCAGGTGTTCTGCAACCTGCTGGACAACGCCGACAAGCACGGCGGCTCCGGCGGGCGCATCGATGTGTCGGTGGTGAAGGAGGAGGAGTACGCCGTCATCCGCGTCCGGGATTACGGCCACGGCGTGCCCGAGGACGAGCTGCCCTTCATCAAGTACAAGTTCTACAAGGGCTCCTCCAACGTCCGGGGGTCGGGCATCGGCCTGGCCGTGGTGGACGAAATCGTGGCCGCCCACAACGGCGTCTTCGAGGTGGGCAACGCCGAGGGCGGCGGCTTCGTGGCCACCATCCGCCTGCCCCTCCACGAGGACACGGTGTAAAATTTAGAACTTTTGTTCTAAAAGGCTTGCAATCAAACAAACGTTCTGATATAATCTCAGTCAGCAAGGAGAACGATATGCCGAAACAAGACGTACAGACCTGCACACCCTACAAGACCTCCTGCGGCGGGCAGGCGCTGATGGAGGGCATCATGATGCGGGGGCCGGAGAAGCAGGCGGTGGTGGTCCGCAGGCCCGACGGGGAGCTGGACGTGGAGGTCACCCCCATCCCGCCCAAGAGCGCCTTCGCCAGGCTGCCCTTCGTCCGGGGGGTGTTCATCTTCTGCTCCTCCATGGTCAACGGGGTCAAGGCCCTGATGCGCTCCGCCGAGATCTCCGGCATGGAGGACCTGGAGGACGAGGAGCCCTCCGCCCTGGACAAATGGATCGAGGACCACTTCTCCAGCGAGAAGGCCGCCGCCATCATCGTCACCCTGGCGGCTGTCGTCGGCATCGCCTTCTCGGTGGGGCTGTTCATCCTGCTGCCCACCGCCGTCACCGGCCTCATCGGCCTGGTCTGGAAGGGGATGCCCCTGTGGTTCCGCTCGGTGCTGGAGGGCATTTTGAAGGTGGCCATCTTCATGACCTACCTGATCCTGGTGTCCCGCATGAAGGAGATCCACCGGGTCTTTGAATACCACGGCGCGGAGCACAAGTCCATCTACTGCTACGAGAACGGCCTGGAGCTGACGGTGGAGAACGTGCGGAAGATGCCCCGGCACCACCCCCGGTGCGGCACCAGCTTCCTGTTCGTGGTCATCGCGGTGTCCATCTTCCTGTCCATCGTCATCTTCACCCCGCTGAAGATCGAGAACACCTTCCTGCGGATGCTGCTGCATCTGCTGCTACTGCCCGTCATCGTGGGGGTGACCTACGAGTTCAACCGCTACGTGGGCGGCCACGACGGCCCGGTCTGCCGGGTCCTCCGGGCCCCCGGCATGTGGATGCAGAACTTCACCACCTTCGAGCCGGACGACTCCATGATCGAGGTGGGCATCGAGGCGCTGAAGCAGGTCCTGCCCGAGGAAAAGGGCGCCGACGCCTGGTGAGGGGGGAGCGACATGGCCACCACCTATAACGAGCTGTACCTGGACGCCCGCCGGGCCCTGAAGGCCGCCGGGGTAGAGCAGGCCCAGCTGGAGGCCAGGGAGCTGCTGTGCCTGGCCTCCGACAAGAGCCGGGAGCGGATGATGAAGGACCTGCCCCTCTACGCCCCGGACCACGTGGAGGCCCGGTTCCAGGAGCTGCTGGAGCGCCGCCTGGCGGGGGAGCCGGTGGCCTACATCCTGGGGGAGTGGGACTTCTACGGCATGACCCTGGACATCTGCCGGGACGTGCTCATCCCCCGGCCGGACACCGAGACCCTGGTGGACCGGGGGGTGCTGTTCGTCCGGGACCTGCCCGAGGGCAGCTGGGCCCTGGACCTGTGCGCCGGCAGCGGCTGCGTGGGGCTGGCCCTGGCCAACTCCTGCGCCAATGTGCGGGTCATCCTGGCCGAGTGGTCGGAGGACGCCCTGCGGGTCTGCCGGCAGAACATCCGCCGCAGCGGGCTGGGCCGCCAGGTGAGCCAGGTGCGGGTCAACGCCATGGACCCGCCGCCCCGGCTGTTCCGGGATTTTGACGTGATCCTCTGCAACCCGCCCTACATCCCCACCGGGGACCTGGACGCCCTGGAGCCCTCCGTCCGGGACTACGAGCCCCGGATGGCCCTGGACGGCGGCCCCGACGGGCTGGCCTTCTACCGGGCCGTGGCCGACCGGTGGAAGGCGGTGCTCCGCCCCGGCGGCAGGATGATCTTCGAGGTGGGCTTTGACCAGGCAGAGGCGGTGCAGGCCATCCTGGAGGAGAACGGGTACGAGGACATCCGGACCACCCAGGATCCCGCCGGACACCAGCGGGTGGTGGAGGGCTCCAAGCCCCGGCCCGACCTGTTCGCCGGACTGGTGCCCGACCTGGACGAGGGGGAGAAATAAGTCCGCTTTATCGGACTGCTGATCTGGCAGGATAACGCCGGGGGGCCGGAGAGCGGCCCCTCCGCGCGAACGCAGATATGATACGTGGAAGGATGATCGACCATGGCTGACAAAAAGAGACCGTTAGAGGGCGCCGCCCCGGCGTCCGACAAGAAAAAGGCCCTGGACACCGCCATCGCCCAGATCGAGCGGGATTTCGGCAAGGGCTCCATCATGCGCCTGGGGGAGAACACTCACATCCAGGTGGAGGCCGTCCCCACCGGCTCCCTGTCCCTGGACATCGCCCTGGGCATCGGGGGCGTGCCCAAGGGCCGCATCATCGAGATCTACGGCCCCGAGTCCTCCGGCAAGACCACCCTGGCCCTGCACATCCTGGCCGAGGCCCAGAAGCGGGGGGGCGAGGTGGCCTTCATCGACGCGGAGCACGCCCTGGACCCCACCTACGCCCGGGCCCTGGGGGTGGACATCGACTCCATGCTCATCTCCCAGCCGGACACCGGCGAGCAGGGCCTTGAGATCTGCGAGGCCCTGGTGCGCTCCGGCGCCATCGACGTGGTGGTGGTGGACTCGGTGGCGGCGCTGACCCCCCGGGCCGAGATCGAGGGCGATATGGGCGACAGCCACGTGGGCCTGCTGGCCCGGCTCATGAGCCAGGCCCTCCGCAAGCTGGCGGGGTCCATCTCCAAGACCAACTGCATCGTCATCTTCATCAATCAGCTCCGGGAGAAGGTGGGGGTGGTCTACGGCAACCCGGAGGTCACCACCGGCGGCCGGGCGCTGAAGTTCTACGCCTCCGTCCGCATCGAGGTCCGCCGGATCGAGGCCATCAAGAACGGCAGCGAGGTCACCGGCAGCCGCACCCGGGCCAAGATCGTGAAGAACAAGGTGGCGCCCCCCTTCCGGGAGGCCGAGTTTGAGATCATGTACGGCGAGGGCATCTCCAAGTGGGGCGAGCTGGTGGACCTGGCCGTCAGGCTGGACATCATCCAGAAGTCGGGCTCCTGGTTCGCCATGGGGGAGACCCGTGTGGGCCAGGGCCGGGACGCGGTGAAGGCATATCTCAAGGCCAACCCCGAATTGGCCGATCAGATCGAGGCGGAGATCCGGGCCAACTCCTTCAAGCTCATGTCCAGGCAGTCCCAGATCGCCGCCCGGGCCGCCGGCCGCGCCGTGGACGTGTCCGCCGACGACTTCGAGGGATAAGTGGTCATTCAAAAATTGGAGCCCTCCAAAAACAAGGAGGGCCGCTGGCTGGTGTGGTTCGAGGACGGCTCCCTGGTCCGGGTGGGGGAGGGGGACGTGGTGTCCCTGTCCCTCTACGCCGGCAAGGAGCTGACGGAGGACGAGGCCGCCGCCCTCACCGCCGCCGCCGAGCGGGGGAAACTCATGGAGAGGGCGGTGGGGCTGCTGGCCCTGCGGCCCATGTCCCGGAAGGAGCTGCTGGACAAGCTCACCGAGCCCCCCCGCCGCCGGCGGAAGCCCAACGCCAAAACCGTGGAGCCGCCGCCCCCCGATCCGGAGACCCTTCGGCGGCAGTCGGAGGCCCTCCGGGAGACCGCCGGGGGGGTGGCCGACCGGCTGGAGGAGCTGGGGCTCCTCAATGACGGGGAGTACGCCAAAACGGTGGCGCGGCACTACGCCGCCAAGGGGTACGGCGTCCGCAGGCTGCGGGACGAGCTGTACCGCCGTGGGGTGCCCCGTGAGTTCTGGGAGGACGCCCTGGCAGAGGCGGAGCCCGACGGGGACGAGGTGTACGACCTGGCCCGGAAGAAGCTCCGGGGCGGGGAGCCCACCCGGGAGAATCTGAAAAAGGTGTCCGACTACCTGGCCCGGCGGGGGTTCGGGTGGGAGGAGATCGCGGAGGCGCTGGAGAGGCTGAGGGGAGAATTTATTTAGGAGAAAATCCCCCGTCAGCCGCTACGCGGCTGCCACCTCCCTACCCCCTCTGCCCCTACGGGGCATCTCCCCCTGACAGGGGGAGTCGGCCTTTTGCGAAAGGGGGTTGGTGCGTACCCTATGCCGCGTTGCAGGGAACGTACCAAGCTCCCTTCGCAAAGGGAGCTGTCAGCCCGCAAGGGCTGACTGAGGGTTTTCTTCTCTAATAAGCCGCCTCCTTTGAATAAAAGAGAAAATCTTCCGTCATTTGCTTCGCAAATGCCACCTCCTTTTGCGAAAGGAGGTTTTGGAGGTGACCCTATGCCAATCGTTCCTTATGGTAAACAGGCAAAAGAGCGGGCACGGGAACTTCGCAACGCAATGACACCACAGGAGAAGAAGCTGTGGTATCAGTTTTTGAGAGCCATATCCCCCCGCTTCCTCCGCCAAAAGCCCCTCGGCCCTTATATCGCGGACTTCTACTGCCCCACCGGGAAGCTGGTCATCGAGCTGGACGGAAGCCAGCACCATACGGACGAGGGGCAGGAGCGCGACGGGTGGCGGAGCGGTCTCCTCTCGGAGATGGGGCTCCGGGTATTGCGCTTTTCCAACCGGGAAATCGATCACGACTTTGAAAACGTCTGCCAAATGATCATGCAAGAGTTGAACAAGAAGGAGGGGACTCCTTGAACCCATATAAGATTGCCTTCATCTCCCTGGGCTGCGCCAAAAACCTCATCAACACCGAGCAGATGATGGCCCTGTGCCGGGACGCGGGCTACACCGTCACCGGCGACCCGGACGGGGCCGACGTGGCGGTGCTGAACACCTGCGGCTTCATCGAGGCCGCCAAGAGCGAGGCCATCGACAACATCCTGGAGCTGGCGGAGCTGAAGGCCCGGGGGCGGCTGAAAAAGCTGCTGGTGGCGGGCTGCCTGTCCCAGCGCTACCGGGAGGAGATCAAATCCGACCTGCCCGAGGTGGACGGCCTGCTGGGCACCGGCAGCTACAACGATGTGGTGCCCGCCGTCGAGGAGCTGATGGCGGGGGAGAGGCCGGAGATCTTCGGCGACATCCACCGCACATACGACGGCGGGGACCGCTGGGTCACCACGCCCCCCTGGACCGCCTATCTCAAGATCGCCGAGGGCTGCTCCAACGGCTGCGCCTTCTGCGTCATCCCCCGCATCCGGGGGAAGTACCGCAGCCGCCCCATGGCCGAGCTGCTCTCCGAGGCGGAGAGCCTTGCCCGCCGGGGGGTGAAGGAGCTCATCGTCATCGCCCAGGACATCACCCGGTACGGGACGGACCTGAAGGACGGCGCCTCGCTGGCGGGGCTGCTCCGGGAGCTGTGCAAGCTGGACTTCCACTGGATCAGGCTCCACTACCTGTACCCGGAGGCGGTCACCGACGAGCTGATCGATGTCATCGCGTCGGAGAAGAAGATCGTCCACTACCTGGACATCCCCATCCAGCACGCCAACGACGGCATCCTGAAGGCCATGCGCCGGCGCACCTCCAAGGAGGAGCTGCGGGGCCTGTTCGGCAGGCTCCGCGCCGCCATGCCCGACGTGGTCATCCGCACCTCCCTGATCTGCGGCCTCCCCGGCGAGGGGGAGGCGGAGTTCGAGGAGCTGTGCGACTTCCTGCGGGAGCAGAAGCTCCAGCGGGTGGGGGCCTTCCAGTTCTCCCCGGAGGAGGGCACCCTGGCCGCCGCCATGGAAAATCAAGTCGACCCGGAGACCGCCGCCCGCCGAGTGGAGCTGGTCACCGACCTCCAGTCCCGGATCATGGACGAGTACAACGAGGCCCGTCTGGGCGCCTGTATGGAAGTGCTGTGCGAGGGCTTTGACGCCGACGGCGGCTGCTATGTGGGCCGCACCTACGCCGACTCGGTGGAGATCGACGGGCGGGTGCTGTTCACCGCCGCGGGGCTGGTGCCCGCCGGGGAGTTCGTGTGGGTGCGGATCACCGGCGTGTCCGACGGCGATCTCACCGGAGAAATCGAGGAGTGAACGCGTATGAATACCGCCAACAAACTGACCATGCTGCGGGTGATCCTGATCCCCGTGTATGTGATCCTGTGGTACTGTGATTTCCCGGGACATGTCTACGCCGCCCTGGGGGTGTTCGTGGTCGCCAGCGTCACCGACTTTGTGGACGGCTACGTGGCCCGGCACTATAATCAGATCACCGACTTCGGCAAGTTCATGGACCCCCTGGCCGACAAGGTGCTGGTGGTCACCGCCATGATCTGCTTCTGCGCCCGGGGCCAGATGCCCGACTGGGCGGTGGCCATCGTCATCCTGCGGGAGTTCGCCGTGTCCGGCCTGCGGCTGGTGGCGGTGGACAACGGCCGGGTGGTGGCCGCCGGCTGGTCCGGCAAGGTCAAGACCGCCTCCACCATGGTGTGCCTGATCCTGATGCACTTCCCCATCCCCGCGGCCCTGAACTGGGTGTGCGTGGCCGTCATCGCTGCCACCACCCTGTACTCCGGCGTGGAGTACTTCGTGAAAAACCGGGACGTGCTCAACTGGAACAAGTGATATGCTGGACTTTTCCCAGACGCTGACGGCGGAGAAGCCCCTGATCCACCCCACCTGCGTGGTGAAAAACTGCTCTTTCGGGCGGTATGTGGAGCTGGGCGACCACTGCGTCGCCGAGGAGACCGCCTTCGGCGACTACACCTATCTGTTCGGCTCCAACGACGTGATCTACACCGACCTTGGCAAGTTCAACTCTATCGCCACCGGGGTGCGGATCAACCCGGTGCAGCACCCCATGCGGGAGCGGGCGGCGGCCCACCACCTGACGTATCGCGCCTCCCACTACGGCCTGGGGGAGGACGACGCGGCGCTCATCGACTGGCGGCGGCAGCGCCGGGTGACCACCGGGAACGACGTGTGGATCGGCCACAACGCGGTCATCATGGGGGGCGTCGCCCTGGGGGACGGGGCGGTGGTCGGCGCCGGGGCGGTGGTGACCCACGACGTGCGCCCCTACGAGATCGTGGGGGGCGTCCCCGCCCGGCACATGGGCTGGCGGTACGACGAGGACACCGTCGCCGCCCTGCTCCGCATCCGCTGGTGGGATTGGTCCCATGAGGAGTTAAAGGAGCGGCTGAAGGACTTCAACGACGTGCCGGCCTTTATCAAAAAGTACGATACCAGGTGAGAAAGGGCCGCAGAGGCGGCCCTTTTTCCATGTGCAACCGGGAGTTGCGCAATTTCCAAGCGCGGTTGGTCGATTTTCCGGGGCCGGGATGGTATCATCGGGCCAGAAAGTTGAGAGGAGCGTGGTCGGATGACCTTGGGCGAACGGATCTGTCGATACCGCACGGAGCGGGGGCTGTCCCAATTAGAGGTGGCGGAGCAGCTGGATGTGTCCCGGCAGTCGGTGTCCAAATGGGAGACGGACGGGGCGGTGCCTGACCTGGACAGGCTGGTAAAACTCGGCGAGCTGTTCGGCGTGACCCTGGACGAGCTGGTGAAGGGGGAGGGGGCCGCCGCCCCGGAGGGAGAGACCGCCCCCGCTTCGGAGATTCCCGCCCCGGAGGTGAAGATCGTCCGGACGGGTCCCCCTGTCCGGGCCGTTGTGGGCGCGGCGCTGCTGGCGGCGGGACTGCTGGGAGGCATCTTCCTGTTTGTGCTGCGCCCTGTGCTTGGGCTGACGTGCCTGCCGCTGGTGGTGTGCGGCGTCATCTGCCTGGTGTTCCGGAAAAACGCCGGGCTGATCTGCGGCTGGCTGCTGTACGGGCTGTGGCTGGCGTATCGAAACGCGGCCATGTTCCGGGGGCTCTCCACGCCGCTGGGGATCTTCCGGTGCCTGAGTTTTGCGACTCAAGAGGGCCAACGCACCGGTTATTTCTACTCGCTGACCATGGCGGCGGAGATCGTGCTGTTCGTGGTGCTGGCGGCAGTCACCGCCCGCCGGATATACCGGGCGGTAAAAAAGTAGGGGCAGATCCGAGATCTTCTACGCCCCTACTCTAAGCAGTATTGACTTTTTCCGTCGGATTCTGTATCATAATATACCAGAAAGGGTGCTGCCATAACGGTAGGCGGTCGGCCACTACCCCGAAAGGGGGTGACCCTTGTGCCTGTGACTTTGACGTTTCATGTCTTCGGTTTCACCGTGACTGTGCGTATAAAGCGCGACAACCGCCACCCTGCACGGTGACGGTTGTCTAATCCTTAGATAGCCTCGCATCAGGGCCGACCGTTTACCGGTGGCACCCTTTCTGTATCCATTATATCCGTCCCGTCCCATTTTGTCAAGGAAAAATGAAAGGCCCGCCGTAAGGCGGGCCTTTTCCTGCGCGTTTTCAGCTCACACGAGGCAGCGGAGGATATACATCCCGTCGTGCCAGGTGTCGATGTAGATGATGCCGCGGTCGTCCACCACGCAGTCCTCGGTGGTGGCGATCATGGGGCCGGGGATGGGGATCTGGAACAGCAGCTTCTCGGGGTTCGGGGGGATGAAGTAGGCCAGCTCCTTGATGTAGTAGGGGTCGGTCACGTCGAACACCCGGAGGCCGGCGTGGAAGTAGCAGTTGTAGACGCGGTTGGGGTTGTCCTCCAGCCAGGGCTTGCCCATGGGCTCGTGGATGTTGTGGGGGCCGAAGGGGCCGGGGGCGCCGATGCCGCAGTCATTGAAGTTGGGGTAGGGGAAGTTCTCGGGTACCTCGGGATAGGGGAACTCGGCCACCAGAGTGGGGTCGGCGGGATCGGACACGTCGATCATGTGCAGGTTGTTCATGGGCTGGGCGCCCTTGTGTACGCCGTTGAGGATCTTGTCCCGGTTGAAGAAGGGGAACCGCTCGCCCTCGTTGGTCAGCACGGCGAAGTTCCGGCCGGTGAGGCGCATATAGGTGTGGCACTGGGCCCCGTCGAACTTGCCGGCGAAGGGGGGCTGCACCATCAGCTGGGAGATGAGCTTGGGCCGGGTGGGGTCGGAGATGTCCAGGATGATGGCGCCGCCGCCGAAATAGCCCAGGTACAGCTCATTGGGCCGGTCGGCGCAGATGTTGCAGGCGTGGCACATGCCCCAGAACTTCTCGGCGTCGTGCCCCACGGCGTAGGTGCCCTCCACCATGCCGTCCTTGAACTGCTTGGGCAGCCACCAGCGGCCGGCCTCCACGGGGTTGGAGGGGTCGGCGATGTCCAGGATGCGGACGATGAAGCCGATGAAGCCCGGGCACTCGGCGGGCATGTAGACGTACCGGCCGCCGTTGTAGGCGAAGCGGTGGACGCCCATGCCGTTGGGCAGGCCGGTGTGCCAGTGGGAGAGCAGCTTCGGGTGGATGGGGTCCTCCTTCAGGCTGTAAATTTGCAAACCGTCGTCGGCGGGGTCGCCGGGCTTGATGCCGTGGAGGAAGGGCACGCCGCCGCCCAGGGCCACGATGAGCAGGTCGTCGGCCACCTGGACCTTGGGGGTGGACTGGGCGAAGTAGATCTTGGGGTCGCTGACGTAGACGCAGCCCACCACCGTGGGCTTGGTGGGGTCGGTGACGTCCACGATGTTGACCTCCGCGCCCTTGAAGGAGCCGCAGTACATCAGATACCGGCCGCCGGTCTTGTACAGGGCCATCTGGAAGGCGTTGATGCCGTTCAGGTCGCAGAAGCCCAGGACCTCCATGTTCTTGATATAGCCCTGATTGGTCTCGCTTTTCGCGTAGAAGGGAATAGACATAAAGTTACCTCCTCTGCAGGAATTTTCCTGTTTATAGGTTACTCCCCGCAAACCGGTTTGTCAAATTTTTTTGCGCCAAAAAACGGGCAGTTTTTTTGGGGGATTTTCATAATTGGGGGCGTCAGATCATCAGCCTTGTGAACAGCCACGCCAGCCCGCCGCACACGGGGAAGGTGAGGGCCCAGGCCCCCGCCATCTCCCCCATGACCCTGGGGCTTGCCCCCCGGCCGGCGCCGCACACGGCGGCCACCTTGGCGTGGGTGGTGGACACCGGCAGCCCCAGCAGGGAGCAGGCCAGCAGCACCGTCCCCGCCCCCAGATCGGCGCACAGCCCGTCGGCGGGGGAGAGGTCCGCCAGCTCGGAGCCCACCTTTTCCACGATGGGCCGGCCCCCGCAGGCGGTGCCCAGGGCCATCACGGCGGCGGTGAGCAGGGCCAGGGGGAGGGCGCGCCTCCCGTCTCCCATGGACGCCCCCTCCGCCAGCAGGAGGAGGGCCAGGAACTTCTGCCCGTCCTGGGCCCCGTGGAGCAGGGCGGTGATTGCCGCCGCCAGCCGCTGCCACCGCTCAGGACGGCGGAGCCGGTCCCCCGCGAGACGCCGGAACAGCCGGGCGCAGGCCGCCCCCGCCGGGATGGACAGGGCCAGGGCCGCCAGCGTTTTGATCCACGCCGCCCCGTTGAGGGCCGTCAGGCCGCCCCCCAGGGCGATGGCGCTCCCGGACAGCCCCGCCAGCAGGGCGTGGCTCTCGCTGGTGGGCAGGCCGAACCGCCAGGCCAGCGCCCCCCACAGCACGATGGCCAGCATGGCGGCGGACAGGGCGGTGATCCCGTCCGTCTGAGAGGGGAAGGAGGCCAGCTCCTCCACCGTGGCGGCCACGGCGGGGAACAGCAGGCAGGAGAGGGCCGCGCCGGTGAAATTGCACACCGCCGCCATCCCCACCGCCCGCCGGAAGGGCATGGCCCCGGAGCCCACGGCGGTGGCGATGGCGTTGGGCGCGTCGGTCCAGCCGTTGACAAAGATCACCGCCAGCGCCAGCAGGCGGGGCAGAGCGCTCTTCATGGGCACACCCCCTCGGCCAAGGGTATGGCCCGCCCGTCCGGTTTAGAAGGGGACGGCAAATTTTTTCGCGAAAAATTTTGAAAAAAGAAAGGGTTTTTGTCCCTCCGCGGTGTATAAGTAAAGAGAACGATATCCCCGCGCGTAAAGGAGGCCATGTGATGAACGTTCGCGAACGCACCCAGGAGCTGGAGCGGCAGACCCTGTCGCCCCGGGCCTGCCTGTCGGAAAACTCAAAGGGGAGGGCGGTGCCCATCCCCGACGACCCCATGCGCACCTGCTTCCAGCGGGACGTGGACCGGGTGGTCCACAGCAAGGCGTTCCGCCGGCTGAAGCACAAGACCCAGGTGTTCCTCCAGCCCGAGGGGGACCACTACCGCACCCGCATGACCCACACCCTGGAGGTCTCCCGCATCGCCCGGACCATGGCCCGGGGCCTGCGGCTCAATGAGGACCTTACCGAGGCGGCCGCCCTGGGGCACGATTTGGGCCACACCCCCTTCGGCCACGCCGGGGAGCGGGCGTTGGCGAGGATGGTGTCCGGCGGCTTCAAGCACTATGAGCAGTCCCTGCGGGTGGTGGACCGGCTGGAGAACGACGGGGCCGGCCTGAACCTGTGCCAGGAGGTCCGCAGCGGCATCCTCTGCCACACCAGGGGCCCCGCGGCCGACACCCTGGAGGGCCAGCTGGTCCGCTTTGCCGACAAGATCGCCTACATCAACCACGACATCGACGACGCCCTCCGGGGCGGGGTCATCTTCCCCACCGACATCCCGGTGGCCATCTCGCAGGTGCTGGGCTACACCCACGGGGAGCGCATCGCCGCCCTGGTGCAGGACGTGGTGGACGCCAGCGCGGACAGCGATACCATCCGCCAGTCCGACCAGGTGGGCCGTGCCATGGCGGAGCTGGAGCAGTTCATGTTCGATGCGGTCTACACCAACCCCCTGGCCAAGGGGGAGGAGGGCAAGGCGGAGCACATGATCTGCCTGCTGTTCGAGTATTACAGCAAGCACACCGACCAGCTGCCCCCGGAGTACCAGGAAATTTTGATCCAGGAGGGCACCGAGCGGGCGGTGACCGACTACATCGCCGGCATGACCGACACCTACGCGGTGGAGACCTTCGGCCGGCTGTTCGTCCCCATGGGCTGGATGGTGAAGTGACGTGACGGAATATCTGGTCCCCACCAGGGCGGCCTCGGCGGAGTTCACCGAGAAGCGCTCCACCTTCATTGGCCAGGTGTGGCCGGTGGACAGCGAGGAGCAGGCCCGGGCCCGGATCGAGGAGACCAAAAAGAAATACCACGACGCCCGGCACAACTGCTGGTGCTATCTGGTGAAGGACGGCCCGGTGCGCTACTCCGACGACGGAGAGCCCCAGGGCACCGCCGGCCAGCCCATGCTGGCGGTGTTCCAGAAGGAGGGGGTCACCGGCGTGTGCTGCGTGGTCACCCGGTACTTCGGCGGGGTGCTGCTGGGGGCGGGGGGCCTGGTCCGGGCCTACACCCAGGCCGCCAAGGACGCCCTGGACGCCGCCGGCGTCTCCGTGGTGCGCCGGTGGGTGGAGCTGGCGGTGGACTGCCCTTACAGCTTTTTGGAGCGGGTGAAGAACGAGTGCGCCGCCCTGGGGGGCGCGGTGGGGGAGATCGGGTACGCCGCCGCCGTCACCGTCCGCGCCCTGCTGCCCGAGGAGCGGGCGGGGGAGTTTGCCGCCCGGATGATCGAGCTGTCCGCCGGGGCCTTTACCGCCGTGGAGCTGGGCGAGGTCCTCAAGGCGGTCCCCGTTTCCGGCTGAACGGAGAAAAAATGTGATAAAACGGGCCCGTTTTGGCTAATATGCAGGGGGTGAGACCGTGGCCATCCCAGAGCGATTTCTGGATGAACTGAACGACCGGCTGGACATCGTGGACGTGGTCTCGGCCTACGTGCCCCTGACCAAAAAGGGGGCCAACCACTGGGGCCTGTGCCCCTTCCACCATGAGAAGACCCCCTCGTTTTCGGTGAACGAGTCCAAACAGATCTTCCACTGCTTCGGCTGCGGCAAGGGGGGCGGGGCCATCCGATTCGTCATGGAGATGGAGAGCCTGTCCTTCCCCGACGCGGTGCGCAAGCTGGCGGAGCAGGCGGGGATGACCGTGCCCGAGGAGGATGCCGCCGACGGCCGCTGGCGGGAGCGGCGGAAGCGCATCCTGGAGCTGAACAGGGAGGCCGCCCGGTTCTACCGGGAGACGCTGTCCAAACCGGAGGGGGCGGCGGTGGCGGCCTACATCCGGGACAAACGGCGGATCAGCCCCAAGTTCTCCGCCCGGTTCGGCCTGGGGGCCGCCCCCGACGCCTGGGACACCCTCATCAAAGCCATGGCGGAGAAGGGCTACGATAAGGCGGACCTGATCGAGGCGGGCCTTGCCGTGGCGGGCAAAAACGGCGGCGTCTATGACAAATACCGCAACCGGCTCATGCTCCCCGTCATCGACGTGCGGGGGGACGTGATCGGCTTCACCAGCCGGGTGATGGACGACTCCACCCCAAAATATCTGAACACCCCGGAGACCGCCATATTTAAGAAGCGGTCCATCCTCTACGGGCTGAACTACGCCAAGAACACCAAGCGGCCCAACTTCATCCTGGTGGAGGGCAATATCGACGTGATCACCATGCACCAGGCGGGGTTCGACAACACCGTGGCCACCATGGGCACCGCCCTCACCGAGGAGCACATCCGCATCCTGGGCAAGTACACCCGGGAGCTGGTGCTCTGCCTGGACAACGACGCCGCCGGCGAGGACGCCACCCAGCGGGCCATCGCCCTGCTGAAAAACGCGGACATCGCTGTAAAGGTACTGCGCCTGCCACGCCGCCGGACAGAGGACGGGGAGCTGGTGAAGCAGGACCCGGACGACTACATCAAGAACCACGGCCCGGAGGCCTTCCAGGCCCTGCTGGAGCGGAGCGCCAACTCGGTGGAGTACCGGCTGGCCGCCCTGGAGGGCCAGTTCGACCTGAAACGGGACGACCAGCGGGCCCAGTACCTCCAGGCCGCGGCGGCGGTGATCGCCTCCCTGGCCAGCCCCGTGGAGCGGGAGATCTACGGCGGCCGGTGCGCCGAGACCGCCGGCGTCAGCCGCCAGGCGGTGCTGGACGAGGTGGACCGCCTCCGCAGGCGGAAGCGCCGGCAGGACAGGAAGGACGAGGAGCGCCGGAGCATGGCCCCCGCCCGCCAGCTCCAGCCCAGAGAGCGGGAGCTGCGCTACGCCGACGTCCGCTCCGCCCGGGCGGAGGAGGGCGTCATCCGGGTGGTCCTGTTGGACGGGGACTTCTTTACACAGCTGGACGGCCTGGAGCCGGAGGACTTCTCCTCGCCCCTGCTGGGGAAGGCATACGGCGCCCTGCGGCGGCGCTGGCGGGAGGGGAGACGGCTGTCCTTCTCCGCCCTGGAGGGGGAGTGCTCCCCGGCGGAGCTGGACCAGCTCTCCGCCATCCTCCAGGAGCCCCAGCCCCGGAACACCGCCCAGGCCGCTCTGGACGACTTCAAACAGACCATCCTGGCCCAAAAGGGCCGGAAGGACATACACAGCGCCCAGGACCTGAAGGCCCTGCGGGACGCGCTGAAACAGAAAAAAGGATATGGAGGATGAGGACCATGAGCGAGAAGAAAAAGAACGGCAAGAAGCAGGAGACCGTCACCATCCAGGTGAGCCCCGAGAAGCTGGAGGCCGCCAAGCAGGAGCTGGCCAAGATGGTGGAGGGCGTGGCCGGAGGCGAGAAGCTGCTGGAGCTGGTGGACGCCGGTTACAAGAAGGGAAAGCTGTCCTCCGGCGAGCTGATGGAGGCCATGGACTCTCTGAACCTGGAGACCGAACAGTTCGACAAGATCTACGACGTGCTGGAGAACCTGGGGGTGGATACCGCCGCCGAGGAGGACTTCCCCCCCATGCTGGACGACGATCTGACGCCCCCCGTGGACGAGCTGGAGGACCTGCCCGAGGAGGAGATCGTGGACCCCAACGCCATGCTGGACGCCTTCGCCATCGACGACCCGGTGCGGATGTATCTGAAGGAGATCGGCAAGGTGGACCTGCTCACCCCCGAGCGGGAGGTGGAGCTGGCCCAGGTCATGGACGCCGGCAACGCCGCCAAAGAGCAGCTGGAGGAGCTCACCGCCGGGGAAGAGGAGGTGCCCGAGGAGGTCAAAGCCGAGCTGGACAAGGCGATCCGGGCCGGCGAGCGGGCCAAGCAGCAGCTGGCCGAGGCCAACCTCCGCCTGGTGGTGTCCATCGCCAAGCGGTACGTGGGCCGGGGGATGCTGTTCCTGGACCTGATCCAGGAGGGCAATCTGGGCCTGATCAAGGCGGTGGAGAAGTTCGACTACACCAAGGGCTACAAGTTCTCCACCTACGCCACCTGGTGGATCCGGCAGGCCATCACCCGGGCCATCGCCGACCAGGCCCGGACCATCCGCATCCCCGTGCATATGGTGGAGACCATCAACAAGGTCATCCGGGTGAACCGGCAGCTCCTCCAGGAGCTGGGCCACGACCCCACCCCCGAGGAGACCGCCGCCGAGATGAACATGCCCGTGGACAAGGTCCGGGAGATCCTGAAGATCGCCCAGGAGCCCGTGTCCATGGAGACCCCCATCGGCGAGGAGGAGGACTCCCACCTGGGCGACTTCATCGAGGACGAGAGCGCCTCCGAGCCCTCCGAGGTGGCCTCCTTCACCCTGCTCAAGGAGCAGCTGGTGGAGGTGCTGTCCACCCTGACCCCCAGGGAGGAGAAGGTGCTGAAGCTCCGCTTCGGCATCGAGGACGGCCGCACCCGCACCCTGGAGGAGGTGGGCCGGGAGTTCAACGTGACCCGTGAGCGCATCCGCCAGATCGAGGCAAAGGCCCTGCGGAAGCTCCGCCACCCCAGCCGGAGCAAGAAGCTGAAGGACTTTCTGAACTGAGCGCGGACAAGAAAAGAGCCGCCTGTCGGTGACAGGCGGCCCTCTTTTTGAGTTCAGGCGAATTTCTCGCAGTAGCGCATGACCATGGCGGCGGTTTGGGCGCGGATGGCGCCGTCCCGCGGCAGCAGCTTGCCGCCGCTGCCGGTGATGATGCCGTTTTCCACCGCCCAGGCGATGGCCTCCGGGAAGTCCGTCCAGCTGTGGATGGAGGACTTGTCGGGGAACGCGTCCAGGACGGAGAGGTCCGCCTCAGGCCTGCCCTGCAGCCGGTACAGCATCACGGCCAGCTGTTCTCTGGTGATGTCGCCGTTGGGGTCCTCGCCGTTGGAGACACCGTTTGCCTGGGCCCAATCCATGCCGGCCTGGAACCAGGGGGAGCTGCCGGCGGTGTCCACGCCGGAGTGGCGGGCCAGGATGGTCATGACCATGCCGCGGGTGGTGGGGGCGTTCGGGGAGAATACCCCGTCGCCGGTACCGTTCATCAGGCCGCTCTCCACGACGAAGTCCACCGCGTCGGCAAACCAGTCGCCGGAGGTCACATCGGTGAAGGCGGGGGGCTCGGGATCGGGCTCGGGGTCGGGGTCGTCAGGCGCGGGCGCCGGACCCATGACTTGCGTGTAGGTGACACAGACCGTGCTGCCGTCGGCGGCGGTGAAAGTGAGAAGGTCGTACATCATGACGGCATTCGAGCCCCACTCCTCACTGTAGTAGGTATAGGCAAAGAACGGGCTGTCGGTGTTGGTCTCGCCATCAATGAACGCAGCCAGGATATGCTCGCCCGCGGCGACCTTCACAGGCTTCTCTTCGGACTGAAGAGCAAACGCGCCGGAGGGGGTGACGTCCCAGGCCAGATATCCCGCCCCGGTGACGGCCTTGTCCACTGTGATCATGTCGGTATCATCGACGATGACGGCGGTGACCTGCCGGTCCTCCCCGTCGATGTTCACGACGCCCTCCTTGAGGTAGGCGTTCGGGAAGACCGCCGTCGCCACGGAGCCGTCGTCGGCCCGCAGCTCCTGCTCCACATCGCCCGTGACCGGCGCCGGACCCATGGCTTGCGCGTAGGTGACGCAGACCGTGCTGCCGTCGGCGGCGGTGAAGGTGAGGAGGTCGTACATCATGACGGCATCCGCGCCCCACTCCTCACTGTAGTAGGTATAGGCAAAGAACGGGCTGTCGGTGTTGGTCTCGCCATCAATGAACGCAGCCAGGATATGCTCGCCCGCGGCGACCTTCACAGGCTTCTCTTCGGACTGAAGAGCAAACGCGCCGGAGGGGGTGACGTCCCAGGCCAGATATCCCGCCCCGGTGACGGCCTTGTCCACTGTGATCATGTCGGTATCATCGACGATGACGGCGGTGACCTGCCGGTCCTCCCCGTCGATGTTCACGACGCCCTCCTTGAGGTAGGCGTTCGGGAAGACCGCCGTCGCCACGGAGCCGTCGTCGGCCTTCAGCTCCAGCTCCACGGCGCCCGTGTCAGCCAGAGCCATCGTGAACAGGCAGGGAAGGAGCGCGAGAGCGAGAAGCACGCTGAGAACTTTCTTCATGTGGTTTCCTCCTTTTGATATGGTGTAGTTTTTCAAATATTTTTGCCGGCAGGGGTTTGCCCTCAGATAATACTTGATTTTTCCGATTTTAATTGGTATACTGAATTTTACAAGAACCCCCATGGGTTTTATAAAAGTACACATTTTTGAAAGATCTGACCTTCTTCGACCTCTGCACTTTTGATTTCGACAAAAGCAGGAGCCGCCCTCACGGGCGGCTCCTGCTTTTCTGCGGACCGGACGCTTATTTGAACACCCGGTTGAAGTCCCGGGGCATTTTGGCGGTGAAGGTGACAGGCTCCCCGGTGGCGGGGTGGACGAAGGACAGCTCGTTGGCGTGGAGGCACAGCCGGCCGATGGGGTTGGTGCGGGCGCCGTACTGCTTGTCCCCGGCGATGGGGCAGCCCTTTTCCTTCATGTGGACCCGGATCTGGTTCTTCCGGCCGGTGTCGATGGAGATATCCAGCAGGGAGTAGCCGTTGCCGGTCCGCTTGATCTCGTAGTTGGTGATGGCCTCCTTGGCGTTGGGCCCCGGCCGGCCGGAGAAGGACAGGTGGGTCTCCGTCTCGATGAGCCAGCTGCGGATGGTGTCCCGCTCCGGTTTGGGGACGCCCTCCACCACCGCCAGATAGCCCCGGCGGGTGACGATGTCGTTCCAGTTCTTCTGGAACAGCTCCTTGGTCTCCGGGTCCCTGGCGAACATCATCACGCCGGAGGTGTCCCGGTCCAGCCGGTGGACCACATAGATCCGGTTTTTGACGTGCCGGGTCTTGACATAGTCGGTGACGATGTGGTAGGCGGTGCGCTCCTTCTCCCGCTCATTGGCCACGGACAGCAGCCTGGCGGGCTTGTTCACCACGATCAGGTGCTCGTCCTCGTAGAGCAGGGGGAAGGGCAGCGCGTCGGTCCTGGGGGCGGAGAAGGCCAGGATGGTCACCGTCTGGCCGGGGGAGAGGGGCTCGTCGAACCGGGAGACGGGCCGGCCGTCGATGGCCACCAGCCGCCGGGACAGCAGGGATTTGATGTTGTTGCGGCTCTTGCCCTTCACGTGTTCCAGCAGGAAGGGGAGCAGGGTGGAGGGCTCCTCCACCGGGTAATTCACGGCCTCGTGTCTGGTGAAATGATCCATAGGGATACCGCCTTTGAGCAGAATGGTTGAAGGGCGGAGAAAATCCCCTGGCCCTTCGGGCCACCCCCTTTTGCGAAAGGGGGTTGGTACGTAAGACCCACCGTGCCACAGGCAACGTACCAAGCTCCCTTCGCAAAGGGAGCTGTCACCGCCGAAGGCGGTGACTGAGGGTTTTCCCTTAAAAATTATACCACGCCGCCGCCGGCTTGTCATCCTTTTTTCGCGGGACAGGCAAGGGCGCGTCCCGGCGCGCATATCCTTGCCAGAGGTGATGTGTGTGTCGGACAAGGAGAGCCTGCTGGAGCGGGCGGCCCGGGCGCTGGACCTGCCCGCCGACGCGGTGGCGGGAGCGCCCCGCATCGAGATCGTGGGGGACGGGGAGCTGCGGATGGGCCCCCACCGGGGCATCCTGGCCTACGGCCCGGAGGAGATCCACATCTCCGGCGGCAGGCTGGTGGTGCGGGTGCTGGGGGAGGGCCTGGAGCTGCGGGCCATGACGCCGGTGGAGCTGCTGATCACGGGGCGCATCCGGGCGGTGGAATTCGTGAGGTGAGGGCATGGGAAGGCTGGTCAATCTGGCGCGGGGGTACGTGGAGCTAAAGGCGTCCGGCGCCTTTCCGGAGCGGCTTCTGAACCTGTGCGCTCAGGAGCGGGCAAGGTTTTGGCGTTTACAGTGGATCGACGAGACCTCCTTCGTGTTCCGCGTCTATTATCAGGATCTGGACAGGGTAAAAAAGCTGGCGGACCGGGCCATGTGCAGCCTCACCGAGCGGAGCCGGGGCGGCGGCGGGGTGGCGGCGGTCAATCTGATGAGGCGGTGGGGCTTCGTGGCGGGGCTGACCCTGTGCCTGCTGGCGGCCGCGGTGCTGTCCCGGTTCATCTGGGTGATAGAGGTCACCGGCAACGAGACGGTATCCACCGCCGCCATCCTGTCCCAGCTGCGGCGGGTGGGGGTCAGACCGGGGGCCTACGGCCCTGCCATCCCCCAGCGGGAGGCCGCCAACGACGCCCTGCTGGGCCTGCCGGGGCTGTCCTATCTGGCCATCAACGTGTACGGCACCCGGGCGGAGGTCATCGTCCGGGAGGCGGACGAGCCGCCGGAGGTGGTGGACGAATCCGTCCCCGCCGACATCGTGGCGGCGGCGGACGGCATCATCGAGGAGATCCAGCCGGAGAGCGGCCGGGCCCTGTTCGCGGCGGGGGACGTGGTCGCCAGGGGGGAGGTGCTCATCACCGGGGATATGGAGCTCCTGCCCACCGGCAGCCTGGAGCCCACGGGGCGGATGCTGGTGCGGGCGGCGGGCCTGGTGCGGGCCCGGACCTGGCGCACGCTGGAGGAGACGGTTCCCCTCACCGCCCAGGTGAAGGAGTACACCGGGGAGGAGGTCAGGCGGTACGCGCTGGAGGTCCTGGGCGGCCGGTGGGAAATTTTCAAAAACAGTAGCATTTCCGATACCAGATATGATAAAATAACGGAGACAGCCCCGGTGACCCTGTTCGGGGCCGCGCTGCCCGCCCGGACGGAGGTCACCACCCTGCGGGGCTACACCCTGAAGGAGGAGCCCATCGACCAGGAGGCGGCGGAGGAGGAACTGCGGCAGCTTTTGCTGGACCGGCTGGACCGGCTCATGGCGGCCGGCCACGGCGAGGTCCTGCGCACCGATCTCCTCACGCGGGTGGAGGGCGGACGGCTCACCGTCACCCTGCTGGCCGAGTGCCGGGAGGACATCGGCCGCACGGCGGAGCTGCCGGGGGAGACCGGCCGCCGTGAATACGCCGCGCCCTCCCCGGACGGGGCGGAATAGAGAAACGAGGGATCTACCAATGATAGAGCAGAGCATCAGCATCGAGCGGATGGAGCAGGCGGTGAACCTGTTCGGCGCATTTGACGAGAACATCCGCATCATCGAGCAGGAGCTGGAGGTGGCGGTGGTCAACCGGGAGTCCAGCCTGAAGATCACCGGCGAGGGCGAGAACGTCATGCTGGCGGTGAAGGCCATCCAGGGCCTGCTGTCCCTGTCCGCCAAGGGGGAGGCCATCGGCCAGCAGAACGTGCGGTATATCATCGAGCTGGTGCGCACCGGCAACGAGGAGAAGATCGCCCAGCTGGCCGGGGACGTGATCTGCGTCACCGCCAAGGGCCGCCCCGTCAAGGCCAAGACCATCGGCCAGCAGAAGTACGTGGACTCCATTCTGAAAAACACGGTGACCATCGGCGTGGGCCCCGCCGGCACGGGCAAGACCTATCTGGCGGTGGCCGCCGCCGTGGCCGCCTTCCGGGACAAGCAGGTCAACCGCATCATCCTCACCCGGCCCGCCGTGGAGGCGGGAGAGCGGCTGGGCTTCCTCCCCGGCGATTTGCAGAGCAAGGTAGACCCCTATCTGCGGCCTTTGTACGACGCCCTCTTTGATATGCTGGGGGCCGAGACCTATCAGAAATACGTGGAGCGGGGGAACATCGAGGTGGCCCCCCTGGCCTATATGCGGGGCCGCACGCTGGACGACTCCTTCATCATCCTGGACGAGGCGCAAAATACCAGCCGGGAGCAGATGAAGATGTTCCTGACCCGCATGGGGTTCAACTCCAAGGCGGTCATTACCGGCGACGTGACCCAGATCGACCTGCCCGCCGACAAGGCGTCCGGCCTGAAAGAGGCCATGCGGGTGCTGCGGGACGTGGAGGACATCGAGATCTGCCGCCTGGGGGAGGCCGATGTGGTGCGCCACGTCATCGTCCAGCGGATCATCAAAGCCTATGAGGACTACGAGAACGCCAAAAACGGCGGGAAGGGGAAAAAGTGATGGAGATCGCCATCCCCGGCTTCCGGGCGGAGGCCGACGCGGAGGCCACCGGGGCGTGGTACGCCCACGAGGGGGACGAGTGGTACTGCATGTGCGGCCGCTGCCGGAACTTTGTGACCCTGGCAAAACAGCGGGAACTCCCGGCGGAGCTGCTGTCCCTGCTGGACAGGCTGTCCATCCCCCCGGAGAAGGCCACCTATGTGTGCGAGCTGGACGGCGAGGGACTCTACGAGCTGTGCTGGAACGTCTCCGGCCGCCTGCTGGAGAAGGGCGGCAAGGCCGCCTCCGCCCCCTGGGGGAATTGGTCCCTGGCGGACCGGGAGGACCAGTACCAGCCCTCGGACGCCTATGAGGACTTCCCGGACCCGTGCTTCATCCTGCACGTGTTCATCCGGCTGCCCTGGGTGCTGGACGAGCCCATGGACACCCCCCGGCCAAAGGAGCACTACATCCCCGTCCGGGGGGCGCCGGGGGAGACCTGCGCCTTCCTGCGGCGGGTCATCGCCGCCGCCCTTGCCGCCGAGGGGGTGGACTTCGCCTGTGAGATCGACGTGTCCATCACCGACGACGCCGGTATCCATGAGATCAACCGGGAGATGCGGGACGTGGACGCTCCCACCGATGTGCTCAGCTTTCCCGCCTTCGACCTGGCCCCCGGTGCCCTTCCCGACCCGGACGAGGACGCCGACCCCGGCACCGGCTACGTCCCTTTGGGGGACATGGCCATCTCCCTGGAGCGGGCCAGGGCCCAGGCGGCGGAGTACGGCCACTCGGAGCGGCGGGAGCTGGCCTATCTGGCGGTCCACTCCACCCTGCACCTGCTGGGGTACGACCACCTGGACGAGGGGCCCCAGAAGACCCGGATGCGGGCCAGAGAGGAAGAAATCATGGGGGCTCTGGGCCTCCCGAGAGAATAAAGATAAAAGCGAGAGGGGAAACCGATCATGGGCGCGAAAGTCGCGGGCATCCATTTCCTGACCCCGGAGCCGGACAAGCTCCTGCCCAAGTTGAAGCGGAAATTCAACAAACAACCCGGTCCCAGCGAAAAGGACCTGGGCATGCTGGCGCTCCTCCGGGCCATGGCGGAGGGGAACATCCGGAAGACGGCCTCCGGCGAGGGGGAGCGGGCGGCAAAGCAGGCCCAGCTGGACGCTTTCATGGCTAACGCCTTCCGGGAGGCCGGCGAGGAACGGGCGGTGCTGGTCCTCCGCCCCGGAGCGGTGAGCCTCTACTGGTACGACCAGATCCGCACGGAGAACCTGGGGCAGGAGGCGAAGAAGTATGCCAAATCCCTGGGCGTCCCCGCTCTGGGGCTGGGGCTGTACGACGATGACGACGTGATCCTCTGCGCCACCGACGGGAAAGAGGTCCAGCGGGGCTTTTACTGGTTTGCCGAGGAGGATGTGGAGCCCGCCGACCCGGCGGCCCTCTGCGCCCTGCTGGGGGCGGTGGACAAGACCCCCGCCGTGGCGGAGGCCCTCCAACACCAGGAAGCGGAGCCTATGGTCCAGGCGCTGGAGCAGATCTTCGGCGTCGAGCTGTGCCTGAGCGCAAACGACTGCCGGGGACGGGGTTATGAGGACGCGGCGGCCTGGCCCGGTGCCGACGTGTTCCGGGCGCTCTGAGCAGGGAAAGGGTCTGTCCGGCAAGCCGGAGCAGGCGCAAAAGAGAGGTCGTTATTATGGCGAAGGAACGGGAGTTTGGACTGGATGCGGCCAGGGCGGCGGCGGTGACGCTGGTGCTGACTGTCCACGTCTTCCAAAATATCGGGTTTTACAACATCAACCTTCAGGGACCGGGGATGGCGCTGGCCGCCATGGGCCGCATGGCCTGCATGACCTGTGTGCCGCTGTTCCTGCTGCTGACCGGTTACCTGTGCGTGAAGCGGACGTGGAGCCCCGGCTATTACCGAAAGCTGATCCCCATCCTGCTGACCTATGTGCTGGCGGGGATCGCGTGCATGGCGTATCAGGTGATCTGGCTGGGAACGGAGATCGGCCCGCTGGGGGCGGCCGCCCGCCTGCTGGGGTTCTACGCGGCGCCCTACGCCTGGTATGTGGAGATGTATGTGGGGCTGTTTCTGATCTCTCCGTTCCTGAACGCCGCATGGCGCGGGCTGGGGGACAGGGAGAAGCTGGCGCTGGTCGTGACCGCGCTGGCCGTCATCTTTCTCCCGCCGCTGACCAATATCCCGGGGCAGATCCTGCCGGACTGGTGGACGGATCTCTATCCACTGGGGTATTACATCCTGGGCGCGTGGCTCCGGGAGCATCCCATCCGGGCCAACGGCTGGCTGCTGCTGGCGGGCTGGCTGGGGATCGGGGCGCTGAGCGGGGCGCTGGTGTTCCTTTTCCAGCACGGGCAGCCCCTGACCTACGCGCCCTGGAATTATTACCAGAGCCTGCTGGTGGCGGGGGAGAGCGTCTGCCTGTTCTCCCTGCTGGTGAGGTGCGGGGGAGAGCGCCTGCCCGGCCCCGTCAAATGGTGCGTCCGCCGGCTGGCGAAGCTGGCTCTGCCCATTTATCTGCTGTCCTATATCACCGATCAGCTGATCTATCCCAGGCTGATCGCGCTTGCGCCCACCATGACGGCGCGGTTCCTGCTTGCGCCGCTGGCCGTGATCGCGGGGCTTGCCGGCGCGGGGGTCATGGCGCAGTTCGTGGATTGGATCGTGACCGCGCTGACGGGGCTGATCCCCAAACCAAAACAGACCGCAGGAAAATAGCGATTCGCGGCAACGCTCAACGCCGCATAAAAACACAGAAAGTTGAGGATCATCTTCTATGAGCGACATCAAAAAATCGGGCATCATAACCATCTGCGGCCGGCCCAACGTGGGCAAGTCCACCCTGGCCAACGCCCTGGCGGGGGAGAAGGTGGCCATCGTGTCCCCCAAGCCCCAGACCACCCGGAACCGCATCTGCGCGGTGGCCGTCCGGGGGGAGAGCCAGTTCGTGTTCGTGGACACGCCGGGCCTCCACCGGGCCCGCACCAGGCTGGGGGACTACATGGTCAAGACCGCGCGCCAGTCGGTGGCAGATGTGGACGGCATCCTCCTGATGGTGGAGCCGGTGGAAAAGATCGGCCCCGCCGAGGCGGAGCTGATCGACCGCATCGGCCAGCAGAAGCGGACGCTGGGCGTCAAGGCCGGCCTGGTCATCAACAAGATTGACACGGTGGGGGAGAAGGAGAAGCTGCTCTCCGTCATCGCGGCCTACTCCGCCCGGCTGGACTGGGACCTGGTCATGCCCGTCTCTGCCCGGACCGGCGAGGGGGTGGAGGAGCTGCTGGGCGAGCTGGCGGCCTGGCTGCCCCAGGGGCCCCAGCTCTTTCCCGACGGCATGACCACCGACCAGACCGAGCGGCAGATGATGGCCGAGATCGTCCGGGAGAAGCTGCTGCGGGAACTGGATCAGGAGGTGCCCCACGGCGTGGCCGTGGAGGTGACCAGGTTCTCCCAGCGGGACGACGGCATCATCGACTGCTCGGCCACCATCTACTGCGAGAAGGAGTCCCACAAGGGGATCATCATCGGCAAACACGGCGCCATGCTGAAAAAGATCTCCACCGAGGCCCGGGAGGACATGGAGCGCTTCATGGGCGAGAAGGTGTACCTCCAGACCTGGGTGAAGGTGAAGGAGAACTGGCGGGACAACCCGGCGGCCATCCAGAATTTCGG
The DNA here is from genome assembly GCA_947630785.1 of uncultured Oscillospiraceae bacterium. GTDB lineage: Bacteria > Bacillota > Clostridia > Oscillospirales > Oscillospiraceae > Enterenecus. The sequence continues at coordinate 103,119 of CANRIW010000002.1, forward strand.
GTACACCGAGGACTAAGCCCACAACTTACCGCTCATACCCCGTATCTCTCCCGCCAAACTAAGGGCAGGAGGGATGCGGAGATGAATGAATATTGGAACCTGTTCCTGGCCACCGGCATGCCGGAGGCGTGGATCATGAGCCGCAAAATGGGAGACCGGCCCGCGGACGGCGAGCAGCGCTGGCCGCTGGCTGAGGCCGGCGACCCGGTGCGGCCCTGCGCGGTGGAGGCGGCGGGAAATGCCTCTCAGGCGTCCCACCGGGAGGCCCAGGGCGGCGCGTTTTGACGCGGGGCGGCCTCTGGCCGCCCCTACATAGGAGACCATTATGCACATGACCACGAAGGCCCTCGTTCTGCGGGAGGTCAACTACAAGGAATCGGACAAGATACTGACCGTCCTCACCGAGAAGGAGGGCAAACTGACCCTGTCCGCCCGGGGGTGCCGGAAGAAGGGCAGCCCCATCGCGGCGGCCTGCCAGCTGCTGTGCTGGGGGGAGTTCACCCTGTACGAGTACCAGGGCCGCTGGGCGGTGAAGGAGACCGCCGCCGAGCGGCTGTTCGAGGGGGTCCGGGCGGACCTGGACAAGCTGGCCCTGGCCAGCTTCTTCTGCGAGGTGACGGAGCTGTTGGCCGAAGAGGGCCAGCCGGAGCCGGAGCTGCTGGCCCTGACCCTGAACTGCCTCCACGCCCTGGACAGGCTGGACATCCCCCCCGCCCAGGTGAAGACCGCCTTCGAGTGGCGGGCGATGTCCCTGGCGGGATACGAGCCCCAGCTGGAGGGCTGCGCCGTCTGCGGGAAAGAGGACCCGGAGGAGCCCCGCGTCCACCTGGGGGAGGGGCTGCTGTGCTGCGCCGCCTGCCGGGAGGCGCTGGGCGAGGGGGTGTCCATGCCCCTGTCCCCGGCGGCCCTGGCCGCCCTGCGGCACATCGTGTGGAGCGAGCGGAAGCGCATCCTCTCCTTCCGGCTGGAGGGGGAGGGGCTCCGCCTGCTGGGGGACGCCTCCGAGGCGTACCTGCTGACCCGGCTGGAGCGTGGCTTCCGCACGCTGGATTTCTATAAGAGTTTGACACCGTGACACGGCCCACGTAAGGAGTAAAACATGACGGAACTGTTTGAAAAATCCATCGAGACCCTGGAGCTGCCCAAGGTGCTGGCCATGCTGGCCGAGGAGGCCGCCACCGAGGAGGGACGGGAGGTCTGCCTGGCCCTCCGCCCCGCCGTGGTGAAGAGCGATGTGCAGCGCCTGCAAAAGCAGACCTCCGCGGCCTTTGACCTGCTGGTGAAGCACGGCACGCCGGGGCTTGCCGGCGTCAAGCCGGTGGAGCTGCCCCTGAGCCGGGCGGACCGGGGGGGCGCTATGAACACCAGGGAGCTGCTGGACGTGGCCCTGGTGCTCCGCTGCGCCAGGAGCGTGAGGGAGTACGGGGCCGGGAGCGGCACCGTGCTGGACGGCTATTTCGAGTCCCTCACCGCCAACCGTTTTCTGGAAGACAAGATCACCAACTCCATCCTCAGCGAGGAGGAGATCGCCGACGCCGCCTCCCCGGAGCTGGCGGACATCCGCCGGCACATCCGGGCCGCCGCCGGCAAGGTGCGGGACGTGCTGAACCGGCTCATCTCCTCCAGCCAGGCCAAGTACCTGCGGGAGGCCATCATCACCATGCGGGGGGGCCGCTTCGTGGTGCCCGTGAAGAGCGAGCACAAGAACGACATCCCCGGTCTCGTCCACGACGTGTCCGGCTCCGGCTCCACCTTCTTCATCGAGCCCATGGGGGTGGTGAACGCCAACAACGAGCTGCGGGAGCTCCAGGCCAAGGAGCAGAAGGAGATCGAGCGCATCCTGGCGGAGCTGTCCGCCGACTGCTCCTCCTTCCGGGCGGACATCGAGGACGACTACCGCACCCTCATCGCCCTGGACTGCGTCTTCGCCCGGGCCAAACTGTCCTCGGTGATGGGCTGCATGGAGCCGGCGCTGGGGGACCACATCGAGCTCATCAAGGCCCGGCACCCCCTTCTGGACCCCAGGACGGCGGTGCGCAATGACCTGACCCTGGGCAAGACCTTCGACACCCTGGTCATCACCGGCCCCAACACCGGCGGCAAGACGGTGACCCTGAAAACGCTGGGCCTGCTGACCCTGATGGCCCAGTGCGGCCTCCACATCCCCGCCGGCGACGGCTCCACCGTGAAGGTGTGTACGGCGGTGCTGGCCGACATCGGCGACGAGCAGTCCATCAACCAGTCCCTGTCCACCTTCTCCTCCCACATGACCAACATCGTGGCCATCCTGAATCAGGCGGACGACGGCGCCCTCATCCTGTTCGACGAGCTGGGGGCGGGCACCGACCCGGTGGAGGGGGCCGCCCTGGCCGCCGCCATCATCGAGTCGGCCCGGGGCATGGGGGCGGCGGTGGCCGCCACCACCCACTACGCAGAGCTGAAGGTCTACGCCATGACCACCCCCGGCGTCCAGAACGCCTCCTGCGAGTTCGACGTGGAGACCCTGGCCCCCACCTACCGGGTATTGACGGGCATCCCCGGCAAGTCCAACGCCTTCGCCATCTCCCGGCGGCTGGGCCTGCCCGACTATATCATCCAGCGGGCCGCCGACCGGGTGGACGCCGAGAACGTCCGGTTCGAGGACGTGCTGAGCCAGCTGGAGCAGCAGCGCCAGCAGATGGAGAAGGAGAAGGAGGCCGCCGCCAAGCTCCGCCGGGAGATGGAGGAGGCCCGGGCCCAGGCGGAGCAGTACCGCTCCCGCATCGAGGAGGAGCGGCGCAAGGCCACCGAGCGGGCCCAGGCGGAGGCCAGGGCCATCCTCAACGAGGCCAGGGACACCGCCGACGCCGTGTTCAAGGAGCTGAACGACATGCGCCGCCGCCAGGAGCAGGCCCAGACCTGGATCGACGACAACGACCAGCGGGCGGAGCTGCGCCACAGGCTCAATCAGGCGGAGGACAGCCTGGGCATCAGGCCCGAGGAGCTGCCCGCCCCGCCCCCCACCAGGGACGCCGTCGTCGGCGACACGGTGGAGCTGGTGAAGATGGGCACCCAGGCGGAGGTCACCGCCGTCAACAAGGACGGCACCCTCCAGCTCCAGGCGGGCATTTTGAAGCTGAAGGCCCGGCAGGACGAGGTCCGGGTGCTGGAGGACGTCACCGCCCGGAAGAAGCAGAGCCAGAGGGACAGGGCCCGGGCCGCCTCGGTGAAGCACGAGTTCCGGGCGGCGGCCGCCAAGGCGGAGCTGGACATCCGGGGCATGACCGCCGGGGAGGCCCTGGCGGAGGTGGACAACTTTCTGGACGCCGCCCTCATGGGCAAGCTGGAGACCGCCCGGATCATCCACGGCAAGGGCACCGGCGCCCTGCGCAAGGCGGTGCGGGAGCACCTGAAAAAGAGCCGCTACGTGAAGGAGTTCCGCCCCGGCGTCTACGGCGAGGGGGAGGACGGCGTCACCATCGTGACGCTGAAATAGGGAAAAAGGTGTTCCTCTTATCCCGTTCTTAGCGGAATAATCAACATACTTGCCCATTATATTTGTGCAAACTGCCGTTGACGGTGCGGCCTGAAATCTGTTATTCTTACGTTGTGTAATTCAGTGTGGGGCGTTTTCTGCCCCAATGAGACTATGGAGGGTAACGCTCATGTTCATGAAAGAGACTACGGTCAGCAACCAGGTCGGTCTCCACGCCCGCCCCGCCACCTTCTTTATCCAGAAGGCCAACGAGTACAAGAGCTCCATCTGGGTGGAAAAGGATGAGCGCCGGGTGAACGCCAAGAGCCTTCTGGGCGTCCTTTCCCTGGGCATCGTGAAGGGCACCGTCATCAACCTGATCGCCGACGGGCCTGACGAGGAGGCCGCCATCAACGCGCTGGTGGAGCTGATCAATTCCGATTTCTCCGAGTGATAGACCGACAACAGAGCGGGACTTGGGTTTCCAGGTCCCGCTTTTTTCATCTGGACCGATCTGCATAAAATGATTGACGGGGCCGCGCCCCATCTGCTATCCTATTGGGAAAGGGGGGAGGACGATGACCTTTGAGGAGCTGCGGGACAAGGCCCACGCCCTGCCCCTGAAGCCGGGCGTCTACATCATGCAGAACGCCAAAAGCGAAGTCATCTACGTGGGCAAGGCCAAGGCGTTGAAAAACCGGGTGAGCCAGTACTTCCAGGACCAGGAGCGGCACAACGCCAAGACCCGGATGATGGTCAGCCAGATCGACCACTTCGACGTGATCGTGGTCCAGTCGGAATTCGAGGCGCTGGTGCTGGAGTGCTCCCTCATCAAGCGGCACATGCCCCGGTACAACATCCTGCTGAAGGACAGCAAGGGTTTCCCCTTCATCCGCCTGTCCGTCCAGGAGGAGTACCCCCGGTTCTCCCTGGCCGCCAGGGAGGCGAAGGACGGGGCCCGGTACTTCGGCCCCTACGGCAGCCGCTCCGCCAGCCACGACGTGATCGACGCCCTCCGCGCCGCCCTGAAGCTGCCCTCCTGTTCCCGGAAGTTCCCCAGGGACATCGGGAAGGAGCGGCCCTGCCTCAACTACCACATGGGGGTGTGCGACGGGTACTGCCGCCCCCAGATGGACCAGAGCCAGTATCAGACGGCCATCGGCCAGGCGGTGCGCCTGCTGGAGGGCCGGCTGGACGAGGTGGTGGGGGAGCTCACCGCCCGGATGGAGGAGGCCGCCGAGGACCTGCAATTTGAAAAAGCCGCTCAGCTCCGGGACCGCATCCGGGATCTGCAGATACTGTCCACCAAACAGAAGGCGGTGGCCGGGGCCTTTGCCGACACCGACGTGGTGGGGTACCACCGGGGGGAGGCCAGGAGCTGCTTCGTGGTGCTCCACTACCTCCGGGGGGAGCTGGCCGCCAAGGACTGGGAGCTGCTGTCCGTCCCCCTGGAGGAGGACGAGGGGGAGACGGTGGCCGCCCTCACCGCCCAGTATTACACCGTCCGGGGCCATCTGCCCCGGCAGATATTGCTGCCCCTGGACTTTGAGGGCAGGGAGGATTTGGCCCGGCTGCTCGCCGAAAACGCGGGCCGTAAGGTGGAGCTCTTTGTCCCCCAGCGGGGCGAAAAGACGGAACTGACCCGCATGGCCTGCGAGAACGCCCAGGAGGAGGTCCTCCGGGCCACCACCGCCGAGGAGCGCCGCTCCAAACTCACCGAGGCGCTGGGGAATCTTTTGGGGCTGGAGGCTCCGCCCCACCGGATCGAGGCCTTCGACATCTCCAACACCGGCAGCGCCGACATCGTGGCCTCCATGACCGTCCACATCGACGGCAAGCCCCTGAAGCGGGATTACCGGCTGTTCATCCTGAAGGACATGGCCCACGCCGACGACTACGCCTCCATGAAGCAGGTGGTGGAGCGCCGGTTCCGCCGGTATCTGGACGGGGACGAGAAGTTCTCCACTCTGCCCGACCTGCTGCTGATGGACGGCGGCGCGGGCCAGGTGGCTATGGCTGAGGAGGCCCTGGCGGAGCTGGATATCCGTGTGCCCGTGTTCGGTATGGTGAAGGACGGCCGCCACCGCACCCGCGCCCTGGTGGCCGGGGACGGCCGGGAGATCGGCATCCAGCAGAACCAGGCCATCTTCGCCATGGTGGGCCGCATCCAGGAGGAGACCCACCGGGCGGCCATCGAGTTCCACCGAAAGCGCCAGCAGGGCCACATGAAGGGCTCCGCCCTGGACGATATCCCCGGCGTGGGGCCGAAGAAAAAGGCCGCCCTGCTAAAAGCATTCAAGAGTGTGAAAGCCGTCAGGGCCGCCTCGGCGGAGGAACTGGCCGCCGTGGTGGGGCGGAAGACCGCCCAGAAGGTAAAAGAACATTTTGGCTCTTAATTGTAAAGAGAAAATCCCCCGCCTCGCTTCGCTCGGCACCCCCTTTTGCGAAAGGGGGTTGGTGCGTAATTCGCACCGCAGTGCAGGTATCGTACCAAGCTCCCTTCGCAAAGGGAGCTGTCACGCGAAGCGTGACTGAGGGTTTTCTCTTTTTATAACTTTCCCCAAAAATCAAGCAAGGAGTGAACCGCCATGCGCGTCATCACAGGGACCGCCCGGGGCCGGAGGCTGGAGGAGCTGCCCGGCCTGGACACCCGGCCCACCACCTCCAAGGTGAAGGAGGGGCTGTTCAGCGCCATCCAGTTCGACATCGAGGGCCGGCGGGTGCTGGACCTGTTCGCCGGCACCGGCCAGCTGGGCATCGAGGCCCTGTCCCGGGGGGCGGCCTGGTGCGACTTCGTGGACAGCAGCCCCGCCGCCATGAGGATCGTCCGGCGGAACGCGGAGAGCTGCGGCTTCTCCGGCCGGGCCGGGTTCTACCAGCGGGATTGCTCCGCCTTCCTGGACCGGGCGGGGGAGCGGTACGGGCTGATCTTCCTGGACCCGCCCTACGCATCCGGGGCGCTGGAAAAGGCGCTGGAGCGCATCGCGGCGATTGACATTGTGGCGGGAAATGGTATAATAGTGTGCGAAAGTCCGGCGGAGAGCACCCTCCCCGGCCTGCCCGGGCCCTACGAGAAGGGGCGGGAGTACCGCTACGGGAAGAGCAAGGTGACCCTATACCGCAGGAAGGCGTGAGTTCCATGAAGAGAGCGATCTATCCCGGCAGCTTCGATCCGGTGACCCTGGGCCACCTGAACGTGATCAAGCGGGCCGCCGCCATGTTCGATGAGCTCATCGTCTGCGTGTGCGTCAACTCCGCCAAGGACAGCGGCCTGTTCTCCGCGGAGGAGCGGGTGGAGCTCATCAGGAAGGTCACGGAGGAGCTGCCCAACGTGAAGGCGGATTACACCGTGGGCCTGGTGGCCGATTACGCCAAAAAGCACCGGGCCAGAGTGCTGGTGAAGGGCCTGCGGGCGGTGTCCGACTACGAGTCGGAGATCCAGATGGCCATGATCAACGCCAAGCTCTACAACAAACTGGACACCGTATTCCTGTACACCAGCCCCAAGTACGCCTATCTGTCCTCCACCGTGGTGAAGGAGATGGCCCGGTACGGCGCCGACCTGTCCGACTTCGTGCCCCGGCAGATCATCGGCGACGTGGAGCGGAAGGTGCGGGGCAGCGGGATATGAGCGGCCCAATGGCCTTACATACATTCTAAAATAAGGAGAGATGAACAATGGCGACCGGCGTGGATGAATTGATGGATATGCTGTTCGATATGATCGACGAGGCGAAGAACGCCCCGCTGAGCAGCGGCAAGTGCGTCATCGAGCGGGACAAGGCTCTGGACATCATCGAGGACGTGAAGGCCCAGTTCCCGGTGGAGCTGGCCGAGGCCCGGAAGATCCTCAACGCCAGGGCCGAGTTCGTGGCCGCCGCCAGGCGGGAGGCCGAGGAGATCAAAAAGCGGGCCGAGCAGGAGGCCAGCCAGATGGTCAGCGAGACCGAGGTGGTCCGGCAGGCCCGGCAGAAGGCCGGCGAGATCCTCAAGCAGGCGGAAGGCCAGGCGTGGGAGGTCAAGGACCGGGCCAACAACTACTGCGACAATCTGCTCCAGCGCACCGAGGAGGCCCTGGCCGACGCCCACGCCGAGATGCGCAAGGTCCACACCGATTTCCGGGCCGCCATGGACAGCCTGACGCCCCCCGCCCATGTGCAGCAGAGCCAGTCAGGCCGGAAGGTCTATGACGCCGAGGCCGATCTGTGAGGGGGAAAGGTCCTGCCTGAAGCGCAGAAGCGCCGCCGCGAAATTTTTTCGCGGCGGCGCTTTTTTACATATTTACTACATCTTGTGGTGTCCGTGATATCGGACACAAGACCGTGTGCCCGAGTCATAAAAATCAATGAAACATTCGTTTGAATTCAATAAATGCCGGGGTTTTCACTGAAAATCCCGGCATTTTTGCGAAAAAAAGTTCTTGCAATTCCTGGCGGCGCAGTGTATACTGAGAGCAGATTGGAGTGAAATGGAGTAAAATCACTTTAATTTGGAGAGGATTGGAGGGAACGGCATGACGGGGACCTATGAACACAGTCTGGATACCGCCGGCCGCCTCATCGTGCCCTCCAAGCTCCGGGACAAGCTGGGGAAGGTGTTTTACCTGTCCGTGGGCGTGAAAAAGAACCTGACCCTCTACCCCATGGAGGCGTGGGACAGGCTCCGGGCCCGGGTGTCCGAGCTGTCCACCACCGACGCCGCCAAAATGGACGTGTTCTTCGCCTCCGCCCAGCTGTGCGAGGTGGACAAGCAGTGGCGGTTCCAGGTGCCCTCCTATCTGAAGGACTACGCCGGCATCGACCGGGACGTGGTCATCACCGGCAACAACGACCGGGCCCAGATCTGGAACGCGGAGAGCTGGAGGGAAAAGACCCGGGAGCAGCTGAACCCGGAGAACATCGCCAGCCTGCTGGAGACCCTGGGGATCTGAGATGGAATACACCCACAAGCCCGTTTTGCTGGACGAGTGCCTGGAGGGGCTGGACATCCGCCCCGGCGGCGTCTATGTGGACGGCACCCTGGGCAGGGCGGGCCACGCCCGTGAGATCGCGGCGCGGCTCACCACCGGGCGGCTCGTCGCCATCGACCGGGACCAGGCCGCCATCGACGCGGCCCCCGCTCAGTTCGGCCCCCTGATGGACCGGGTCACCCTGGTACGGGGCAATTTCGGGGATGTCGCGCCCATCCTGGACAGCCACGGAATCCACGGCGTGGACGGGATGCTGTTCGACCTGGGCGTCTCCTCCCCCCAGCTGGACGAGGCGGAGCGGGGCTTCTCCTATCTGAACGACGCCCCGCTGGATATGCGGATGGACCAAAGCGCTCCCCTCACCGCCCGTGAGGTGGTGAACGGCTGGAGCCGTGAGGAGCTGTGCCGGATCCTCCGGGACTACGGCGAGGAGCGGTACGCGGGACCCATCGCCGCCGCCATTGTCAGGGCCCGTGAAGGGAAACCCATTGACACCACTTTGGAGCTGGCGGAGCTCATCAAAAGCGCCATGCCGGCCAAAGCCAGGAGGGAGAAACAGCACCCCGCCAAGCGGTCCTTCCAGGCCATCCGAATCGCCGTCAACGACGAGCTGGGCGAGGTGGAGCGGATGCTGGCCTCCGCCCTGGACCTGCTGGTCCCCGGCGGACGGATCGCCGTCATCTCCTTCCACTCCCTGGAGGACCGGCTGGTCAAGACCGCCTTCGCCTCCTGGACCCAGGGCTGCACCTGCCCGCCGGACTTCCCGGTGTGCGTGTGCGGGAAAAAGCCCAGGGCGAAGCTCATCGGCCGGAAGCCCATCGTGGCGGGCGAGGCCGAGCTGAATGAAAATCCCCGCGCCAGAAGCGCGAAACTGCGCATCGCGGAAAAGCTGTAAAAAAGGAGCGCGCGTACCCATGGCTGACGAGAGAAGGGCCCGGATCGACCGGGCGGACAGAAGATACCGCACCTATGGCAACGTGGCCTATCAGGCGGAGTATGAGCGCGACAACGCGGTCCGGCGGAGCGCCGCCCAGCCCGCGGAGCGCCCCCAGCGCCGGCCGGAGATCGAGCGCCGGCCCCGCATCCAGCCCCACCGGAGAACGGCCGCCCGTCCGGTCATCCGGATCCGGGCGCAGGACGCCATCGCCCCCTTCTCCATCGTGGGCTTCGCGGTGGTGCTGCTGTGCGCGCTTTTCCTGGTGGCGGCCACCGCCCAGCTGGCCGTGGTCAACAACGATATCGTGGACCTGCGGGCGCAGATGACCGATCTGCAGGAGGAGGAGCGGCAGCTCCAGGCCCAGTATGAGACGGCCTTCGACCTGGAGGCCATCGAGGAGATGTTCACCGCGGACGGCTCCATGGTCCGGCCCGGCGCGGGGCAGACCGTCTATCTAGATATGGCCGCCGGGGACTCGGTGGTCTATTACGAGGGGACGGAGCCGGGATTTTCCGGCCTGCTCCGGCAGATGGAGGAGCTGCTTCCCTGGTGAGGCGCCGGCGCGCATATTCAGGGGAGCGGCGCCATAAACTGAGAGTGACGACACAGCGGATAGGAGGGGCGCAGGGAGACTGTAAGGGTTTCTTGCGCCCCTTTACGCTGATTTTACGGGACAGGAGGGAGTGGACATGGATCGCGTGGAGCGAAGGCCCCGGGGCGACCACGGGAAGAGCAACCGGAGCCTGCTGCGGCGCACCATCTTTCTGATGGTCGTGATGGGCGTGCTGGTGTTCATCCCCCTGGTGGCGCAGCTGGTGCGGCTGCAGATCGTCCAGTACGACGAGTGGAAGCAACGGGCCGCCAACCAGCAGACCAGGAGCGTGGCCATCGCCGCCAACCGGGGCACCATCTACGACAGCCAGGGCCGCGCCATGGCCATGTCCGCCACGGTGTATCAGCTGATCCTGTCCCCCAGGGACGTGACCGCCCTCGTCAACAAGGACAGCAAGGAATTCAAGGACGCCGAGGGCAATTTCGATCAGGCTGCCTACGACGCCGCCGTCCAGGCCAAGCGCGCCGTCATCGTGGACTGGCTGGCGGACAACCTGGGCATGGACGAGGAAAACCTCTGGACGCGGATCGAGAACACCAAGTCCGCCTATGAGCGGCTGGCCACCGAGCTGGAGGAGGAGCAGGCCGAGCAGGTGCGGCAGTTCGTCAGCGAGAAGAAGCTGGCTAATTCCCTGTATCTGGTGGATTCCAGCAAGCGGTACTATCCCTTCTCCTCCGTGGGCTCCCACATCCTGGGCTACATGTCCGAGAACCAGTACAGCGAGGGCCGGAAGGTGGGCGCTATGGGCATCGAGGCCGTCTACGAGGACGCCCTGTCCGGCGAGCTGGGCCGGCAGGTGTACTCCAAAAACGGCTCCGGACATGAGATGATGTCCGGCTACGAGATGTATTTCGACGCGGAAAACGGCTACGATCTGACTCTGACCATCGACGAGCGGATCCAGTCCCTGCTGGAGCAGACCCTGGCCGAGGGCATCGAGACCTATGACGTGCAGGCGGGCGGCTTCGCTGTCGCCATCGACCCCCAGACCGGGGCGGTGCTGGGGATGGCCTCCTCCCCGGAGTTCGACCCCAACAATTACGCCGCCGTGGTGGACGAGGACCTGCTGAATGGTCTGACGTCGGCCGCGGAGCAGTACGGCGAGGACAGCGAGGAATACAGCGCGGCGTACAAGGCCGCCTTTGACGCCCAGATGCGGAACAAGGCCCTGTCCGACGCCTATGAGCCCGGCTCCACCTTCAAGCCGCTGACCGTGGCCATGGCCCTGGAGGAGGGGATCATCTCCCTGGACGACACCTTCTACTGCGGCGGCTCCCTGAAGATCGAGGGCTACCCCCTGCCCATCCGCTGCCATGACCACAACGGCCACGGCGAGCAGACCCTGACCCAGGCGGTGGCCAACTCCTGCAACGTGGCCCTCATGCAGATCGCCCTCAAGCTGGGCGCGGAGAAGTTCTACGACTACCTGGAGGACTACGGCTACCGGGGCACCACCGGCATCGATCTGGCGGGGGAGGGGACCAACATCACGCTGGACCGGGCGTCCTTTACCGGGCCCTACGGCCAGTCCTCCCTGGCGGTGTACTCCTTCGGCCAGACCTTCAAGACCACCCCCATCCAGCACATCACCGCCTTTGCCTCGGTGATCAACGGCGGCCATCTGATGGAGCCCTATGTAGTCCAGTCCATCCGGGACGACGAGGGCAGCACCGTCTATTACCATGAGCCGGTGGAGGTCCGTCAGACCGTCAGCCAGTCCACCTCTGACACCGTGCGGGGCATCCTGGAATATGTGGTCAACAAGGGTTCCGGCCACAACGCCTACCAGGCGGGCTACCGCATCGCCGGCAAGACGGGCACCTCCGAGAAGATCGACATGAGGACCCCCGAGGACCCCGATAACGACGACGTGATCTGCTCGTTCATGGGCTACGCCCCGGCGGACGACCCCAAGGTGCTGGTGCTGTTGGCCTATGACACCCCCAAGCGGTCCGCGCCCCACTCCAACTACACCGCTGACGGCACCTACATCAGCGGCGGCAATATCACCGCCCCCATGGCCGGCAAGCTGATCGCCGGCATCCTGGACTACATGGGCGTGGAGAAGCAGTACAGCGCCGAGGAGCTGTCCAGCGCGGACGTGACCCTCCGGCAGGTCACCGGCTATGAGCTGACGGTGGCCATGGGCCGCCTCCAGGGCCAGGGTCTGGGCTTCCGGACCGTGGGTACCGGCCAGACGGTGGTGAAGCAGGTGCCCTCCGCCGGCGTGTCCGTCCCCGGCGGCTCCACCATCGTGCTCTACCTGGGGGACGAGGCTCCGCCGGAACAGGTGGAGGTCCCCGGCGTCGCCGGGCTGTCTCCCGCCGAGGCCAAGACGAAGCTGGAGGACGCGGGCCTGCTCATGCGGGTCTCCGGCGCGGCGGACTACACCGACTCCTCGGTGAAGGCCATCACCCAGTCCATCGAGGCGGGGACCGCCGTGTCCCCCGGCACCATCATCAACGTCCAGTTCGCCAACAGCGTGGTGGACTACAATGTGGAGAACAACAATGATACTTCAGGCATCCCGACGCCAACCGAATAGCGACATGCCCGTGGCGGTGGTGGGCGGCGGCGGGACCCAGACCGCGGAGCTGCTCCGCCGCATCACCGGCCTGCCCGTGGAGGAGCTGACCCCTTACCAGGCCGCCCGCTCCCAACGGGAGTGGCGGGCGGTGGTGGTGGAGAACTACGACCAGCCCGCCTCCCGGGGCCTGTCCGCCTGCGCCGCCGCCCGATGGCAGCTGGCGCGGCATACCGGCGTCATCGTGGTGGGGCTGGACGACGCGGAGGGCAGGCGGCTGGCCGCCGCCATGCCGGGGATGGTGTTCGCCTACTCCGACGGGCGGCCCCAGGCCGACCTCACCGCGAAAAACGTCCGCCTGCGGGGCGGGCGGCTGGAGTTCGAGGCCCTCACCGACGGGGAGCTGACCCGCGTCCGGGCGCCCTGGAGGGGAGAGCCCCGGCTGTATGACCATCTGGCCGCCCTGGCCGGGGCCCTGGCCCTGGACGTGCCCCTGGAGGAGGCGGCCGCCGCCCTGTCCGGGGAGAACAGGGCCCGGGTGGGTTCCATTGCGTGACCTGCTGTGCGTTTGAGAGAGAAGAGAACACAAAGGAAGGCTGTGAAGGTTTGACATGAGGATACTGCTTGCGGCGGTGGCCGCGTTCGTCATCTCGCTGGTGCTGGGGCGCTTCCTGATTCCCGCCCTGCGGGCGCTCCACGCGGGCCAGTCCATCAAGGAGATCGGCCCCAACTGGCACAAATCGAAAGAGGGCACCCCCACCATGGGCGGGCTGATGTTCATCGCCGCCGCCGTGGCGGCCGTCGTGGTCTTCGGCTGGAGGGACTTCGCCGCCGGCGACTGGACCGCCCTGATGGTGCTGGGCTTCGCCTGCGTTTTCGGCTGCATCGGTTTTGCCGACGACTTCGCCAAGGTGAAGGGCCACCACAACGACGGCATCTCCGCCGGCCTGCGCCTGCTGCTGGAGCTGGCCGCCGCCATCGCCTTCCTGGCCCTGCTGCGGCTCACTGGAGGGCTGTCCCCCAACCTGTATATCCCCTTCGTGAACCTGTATCTGCCCCTGCCCTGGCCGGTGTATCTGGCCTTTGCCGCCTTCGTCATAGTGGGCTGCGTCAACGCGGTGAACATCACCGACGGGCTGGACGGCCTGGCCGGATCGGTGACCCTGGCGGTGATGGTGTTCTTCACCGTCCTGTCCCTGTGGTGGGACAGGGGCCCCGCGGGCATCTTCGCCGGGGCGCTGGCGGGGGGCATCCTGGGCTTCCTGGTGTATAACTTCCACCCGGCCCGGGTGTTCATGGGGGACACCGGCTCCCTGTTCCTGGGGGGCGCGGTGTGCGGCCTGGCCTTCGCCCTGGACGCGCCCCTGGTGCTGGTGCCGGTGGGGATCATCTACATCGCCGAGACCATGAGCGACATCATCCAGGTGCTGTACTTCAAGGCCACCCACGGCAAGCGGATCTTCCGCATGGCCCCCCTCCACCACCACCTGGAGCTGGGCGGCTGGAGCGAGGTGCGCATCGTGCTCACCTTCACCGGCATCACGGTGGCCTTCTGCCTGCTGGCGTTCGTAGGGGTCATGTACAGATATTCGATTTGAGTTCCAAAGATCCGAGGAGAGGAGGAGACAGCGTATGGCCTTTCGCAGGAGAGCCCGGCGGGATCTGACCACCGAGCAGCAGCTGGCCAGAGGGCCCATGGACCTGATCTTTCTGGCGCTGGTGGTGCTGCTGACGGTCATCGGCCTCATCATGCTGCTGTCCGCCTCCTTCGCCATCGCCATGTACGACTCCTACCCCGGGATAGACACCGGCGGCAACCCCTACTATTACCTCATCCACCAGGGTGGCTTCGCCCTAGCCGGCGTGATCATCATGTACGTGATCTCCCGCGTCGACTACCAGTATTTCCGGCTGCTGTCGGTGCCCGCCCTCATCGGCTCCGTCGTCCTGCTGCTGCTGATCTTCACCCCCCTTGGCCGCTCCGCCAACGGCGCCCGCCGGTGGCTGTGGCTGGGATTTACCTTCCAGCCCTCGGAGATCGCCAAGGTGGCCGTCATCATGTTCTTCGCCGCGCGGCTGTCCAAGCGGAGCGACGAGCTGAAGGCCCCCAGAAAGTGGAGCAGGCGCACCCTCACCGGGCGGATCGGCGCGGCGCTGGACCGGATCGGCTTCCTGGAGCTGGTGCCCTACGGCCTCATCATGCTGGGCATCCTGTTCCTGCTGTATAAGGAACCCCACATGTCGGCTATGATCCTGGTGCTGGTGGGGGCGGCGTCGGTGCTGTTGGTGTCGGGGGTCAGCCTGGGCTGGTTCGCCGCGGCGGGGACCCTGGTGGGGGCCGCGCTGTGGTTCATCATCACCCAGACCGCGTATATGACCAAGCGCATCAACGTCTGGCTGGACCCCACCGTGGACCTGCAGGGGGACGGCTTCCAGCCCTGGCAGTCCCGGATCGCCATCGGCTCCGGGGGCCTGCTGGGCAAGGGCCTGGGCAACAGCATCCAGAAATATCAGTTCCTGCCGGAGATGCAGAACGACTGCATCTTCGCCATCATCTGCGAGGAGCTGGGCCTCATCGGGGCCTGCGTCATCATCGCCCTGTTCATGCTGCTCATCATCCGCGGCTACTGGCTGGCCATCCACGCCAGGGACCGGTTCGGCACCCTGCTCATCGTGGGCATCATCACCCTGCTGGCGGCCCAGGTGTTCTTCAACATCGGCGTGGTCACCGGGGTCATCCCCACCACGGGCATCTCGCTGCCCTTCTTCAGTTACGGCGGCACCGCCCTGGTGATCCAGCTGGCGGAGATGGGCATCGTGCTGAGCGTGTCCCGGCAGATCGCCGCGCCCAAAGTAGAGTGAGGGGGCAGGAGCCTATGCGAATCATATTCACCTGCGGCGGCTCGGCGGGGCATGTGAACCCCGCCCTGGCCGTGGCCCAGCAGTTCGAGGCCCATCATCCCGGCTGTGAGATCCTGTTCATCGGCGCGGAGCGGGGGATGGAGCGCCGCCTGGTGGAGCAGGCCGGCTATCCCATCAAGACGGTGAAGGTCTCCACCTTCGAGCGGGGCTTCAGCTGGAAGATCCTCAAGCACGACATCGCCAGCGCCGTCAAGGTGCCCATGGGGCAGCATGAGGCGGCGAAGATCATCCGGGAGTTCAGACCGGACCTGGTGGTGGGCACCGGGGGCTACGCCTCCTTCCCCGCCGTGCGGGAGGCCGCCCGGCGGCGCATCCCCACCGCCATCCACGAGTCCAACGTGTACCCCGGCCTCACCACCCGCACCCTGGCGGGGAAGGTGGACCTGGTGATGGTGGGCTTCCCCGAGGCCGCCGCTTATTACAAGGGCGTGGCCAAACGGGTGGCCGTTACCGGCACCCCGGTGCGGGAGGAGTTCTTCTCCCTCACCCGGCAGCAGGCGAGACTGGAGCTGGACATCGCCGACAGCCAGCCGCTGGTGATCTCCTTCTGGGGCTCCCAGGGGGCGGGGCACATGAGCGCCCGCACCGTGGACCTGCTCCAGAAATGGGACGACGAGGGCCGCCGGTTCCACTATATCCACGCCGCCGGCCGGGACATCGACGATATGCCCGGCGAGCTGGAGCGCCGGGGCATCAAGGTCACCGATCAGGAGGTCCGGGCCTATATCGACGATATGCCCCGGGTCATGGCCGCCGCCGACCTGGTGATCTGCCGGGCGGGGGCCTCCACCCTGGGGGAGCTCACCGCCCTGGGGAAGCCGGCCATCCTGGTGCCCTCCCCCTTTGTGGCCGCCAACCACCAGTACAAGAACGCCAAGGTCATGGCGGACCGGGGGGGAGCGGTGCTCATCGAGGAGGCCGGCTGCACCGGGGAGCAGCTGTACGACACCGCCATCGAGCTGCTGGCCGACGGCGCCCGCCGCTCGGCCATGGGGAAGGCCATGAAGGAGCTGGCCGCCCCCCACGCCGCCGAGGACATCTACGGCGAACTGATGAAGATTTTAAAATGATTGTAAACAATGCCGCCTCCCCCGCCGCGGGGGCTTGCGGCCCTGTGTGATTTCAGGTATAATAACGTCCCCGCGCGCTTCCGCATAGGATGGGTGGAAATCCATCCTATGGGGAGGCTTTGCCATGAGCGTCATGTACATCCGGGGCGGCAGGCCCCTGGAGGGGGAGCTGACCGTCCACGGGGCCAAGAACAGCGTCCTGCCCATCCTGGCCGCCTGTCTGCTGGCGGGCGGCCCGGTGACCCTCCGCAACTGCCCGCGGCTCACCGATGTGGACGCCGCCCTGGCCATCCTGCGGCACCTGGGCTGTGCGGTCAGCCGGGAGGGCCGGGACCTGACTGTTGACCCCACCGGGGCGTCGGGCAGCGCCGTGTCGGAGGAGCAGATGCGGGCCATGCGCTCCTCCATCATCTTTCTGGGGCCGCTGCTGGCCCGGACGGGGGAGGCCTGCCTGACCTATCCCGGCGGGTGCGAGCTGGGCCCCCGGCCCATCGATCTGCACCTGAGCGCCATCCGGGCCCTGGGGTGCGAGGTCAGCGAGGACCGGGGCATCCACTGCAAGGGCAGGCCCCGGGGCGGGGAGGTCCAGCTGTCCATCCCCAGCGTGGGGGCCACCGAGAACGCCATGCTGTGCGCGGTTGGCGGGACGGGGACCACCACCGTCAACAACGCCGCCCGGGAGCCGGAGATCTATGATCTTCAGTGCTTTTTGAACGCTCTGGGGGCCGACGTCCACGGGGCGGGGGGCTCCACCGTCACCGTGAGGGGCGGGAGACCCCTCCACGGCGGGGAGTTCACCGTCATGGGGGACCGGATCGTGGCGGCCACTCTGCTGTCGGCGGCGGCGGCCGCCGGCGGGCGGGTGAGGCTCCGGGGAGTGGACTGGAGGCATCTGTCCACGGTGCTGTCGGTGTTTTCCCAGGCGGGGTGCCAGGTGTTCAGCCGGGCGGACTGCGTGGAGCTCCGCCGGGACGCCGGACGGCCCCTCCGGGGGGTGCCCACGGTGCGCACCGCGCCCTATCCCGGCTTTCCCACCGACGCCCAGGCCCCCGTGATGGCCGCGCTGGCGGCCTCAGAGGGCTGCACGCTTTTTGTAGAGACCATGTTCGACAGCCGCTACCGCCATGTGGCGGAGCTCCGGCGGATGGGGGCGGACATCACCACCGAGGGGCGGGTGGCCCTGATTCGGGGGGTGGAACGGCTCCACGGCGCCAGTGTGGAGGCCCCTGACCTCCGGGGCGGGGGGGCGCTGGCCGCCGCCGCGATGGGGGCGGAGGGGACCACGGCGCTCTCCGGCCTGCGGCACATCGACCGGGGCTACGAGGGGTTGGAGACCATGCTCTGCTCCCTGGGGGGCGACGCCGTCCGCCGGGAGGAATAGATCGACTCACGGGCCTGCCGGCGGCCCGGTCCCGCCGCGGGCGGGGCGAACGGCCGCCGGCGGGCTCCGGCCAAACACGCCAGAGAGAGGAGGGAGGATACCGTGGCAGCCCAGCGTCAGCGCAGGCACCGGCCCTATCGGAGCCGGCGGAGCCGGTTCGGGCCGCTGTCCAAGCTGCTGTCCGTGATCGCGGTGATCGCGGCGGTGGCGGTGGCCTGCGTGGTATTCTTCCGTGTGAACCATATCGAGGTGGAGGGGAACCACCGCTATTCCGCCCAGGAGATCATCGACGCCTCCGGCATCCAGCTGGGGGACAACCTGGTGGCCCTGCCCAGGGGGCGCATCGCCAGCAGCATCCTGTCCAGGCTGCCCTATGTGGAGGGGGTGGTGCCCCGGCGGGTCCTGCCCGACGGGGTGGTGCTGGTGGTCACCGAGCGGACCGCCGCGGCCAGCGTGGACACCGGAGAGGGCCGCTGGCTCATCTCCGCCCAGGGCAAGCTGCTGGAGCCGGACACCGGAGAGCCGGTGACCGCCGTCACCGGGCTGACGGCCCTGGCCCCCCTGCCGGGGGCCTCCATGCAGGTGAGCGAGGAGGAGCAGGCCGCCCTCGGCTACGTGCTGGAACTGATGGCCGCCGCGGAGGCCGACGGTTTGCTGGGGGAGTATTCCTCCATCGACTGCTCCCCGGCCGCTTACATCGGGGCGGAGCGGGGCATCTACCACGTCCGCTTCCCCAGGGGCGGCGATTACGGCTACTACCTGCGCCTGCTGGGTTCGGCCCTGGCCAGCGACCAAATGCCCCAGGACGTGCCCGGCACCCTCGATCTGACCATCGAGGAGGGCAGGGTGCACTTCATCCCGGACAAGTAGGTCTGCCGGCGCCCGGAGGAGGGGACCGGCGGATCTATTTTTATTGTAAAAAAACTGAAATATCTATTGACCGCGGATGGAAAAAAGGCTACAATGATACAAGATATAGCAGAGCGGAGATTAACGGGCGACTATCGCTTGTTTTTACATATGATTTTACAGGAGGGCATGGGTATGGCATTTTTGATGGACGCCGGCACGGAGCATGTGGATGTTTTGAAGGTCATCGGTGTGGGCGGCGGCGGCACCAACGTGGTCAACCGCATGGTCCGTTCCGGGATGAGCGGCGTGGAATTCATCGCGGTGAATACCGATAAACAGTGTCTCAACGCCTCCGAGGCCACCCAGAAGCTGGCCATCGGCGAAAAGCTCACCGGCGGCAAGGGCGCCGGGGCCAACCCCGAGGTGGGCCGCGAGTCCGCCAAGGAGAGCAGGGAGCAGATCAGCGCCCTGCTGGACGGCACCGATATGGTCTTTGTCACCGCCGGCATGGGCGGCGGCACCGGCACCGGCGCGGCCCCCGTGGTGGCCGAGATCGCCAAGGAGCGGGGCATCCTCACCGTGGGCGTGGTCACCAAGCCCTTTAAGTTTGAAGGCCGCCGCCGCATGGAGCAGGCCATGAAGGGCATCGAGGAGCTCCGCCAGAAGGTGGACTCCTTGGTCATCATCCCCAACGACCGGCTCCAGTACGCCACCGATGAGAAGATCACCTTCGCCAACGCCTTCGCCATCGCGGACGACGTGCTGCGCCAGGCGGTGCAGTCCATCTCCGACCTGATCACCACCACCGGCCTCATCAACCTGGACTTCGCCGACGTGACCGCCGTCATGAAGGACGCGGGCCTGGCCCACATGGGCGTGGGCCGCGCCGCCGGCAAGAACAAGGCCGAGGAGGCCACCCGCATCGCCATCAACAGCCCCCTGCTGGAGACCTCCATCCAGGGCGCCAAGGGCATCATCGTCAACATCACCGGCCCCATGGACATGGGCCTGGACGAGGTGGAGATGGCCGCCGACATGGTCAAGGATGTGGCCGATCCCGACGCCCTGTTCATGATGGGCACCGCCTTTGACGAGACCATGGAGGACGAGCTGCGGGTCACCGTCATCGCCACCGGCTTCGGCGAGGTGGCCAACCCCGTCCCCGCCGGCAAGGAGGAGGAGCCCGCCACCGCCAGGCCCGCGGCGGCCGCTTCCGCCGCCCCCGCCGTGCCCACCCCGGCCGCTCCCACGCCCGCCTCCGAGCCCGCCCCCGAACCCCCCGAGAGCGACCCCTTCGACGACATCTTCCGCATCTTCAACAAGAAGTAAGGTACTTATACAGGACCCCCGGCCCGTTGGACCGGGGGTCTTTGACTATCAGAGGAAAGGGGACAGGCCCATGGAGGTGGTGGGACGTTTCGCCCCCAGCCCCAGCGGGCGGATGCACCTGGGCAATCTGCTCTCCGCCCTGCTGGCCTGGCTGGACGCCCGGAGCGCCGGGGGCAGGCTCATCCTCCGCGTCGAGGACCTGGACCCGGACCGGTGCGATCAGAACAAAGCCGCCCAGCTGGTCGACGACCTCCGCTGGCTGGGCCTGGACTGGGACGAGGGCGAGCTGGAGCCGGACTACTGCCAGTCCCGCCGCGGCCGGTACTACGAGGCCGCCTTTCAAAAGCTGCGGGAGATGGGGCTGGTCTACCCCTGCTACTGCACGAGAGCGGAGCGGCTGGCCGCCTCCGCCCCCCACAGCGGGGAGGGGGAGCCGGTCTATTCCGGCAGGTGCGCCCGCCTGACGGCGGAGGAGCGGCTGGCATTTGAGCGGGCGGGCCGCCGGCCCGCCTGGCGGGTGCGCGTGCCCGACGAAAACTTGTCCGTCGACGACGGACATTTCGGCCTCTATACCCAAAACCTGAAGCGGGACTGCGGGGATTTCATCGTCCGCCGGTCCGACGGGGTGTGGGCCTATCAGCTGGCCGTGACGGTGGACGACGCCCTCATGGGGGTGACCCATGTGGTCCGGGGGAGGGACCTGCTGCCCTCCGCACCCAGGCAGGCGTGGCTCTGCCGGACCCTGGGCTTTGAGCCGCCGGAATACTTCCATCTGCCGCTTTTGACGGATAAAGCGGGCCGCCGGCTGTCCAAACGGGACCGGGACCTGGACATGGGGGCCCTCCGGGCGCGGTACGCGCCGGGGGAGCTCACCGGCCTTTTGGCCTGGTACGCGGGGCTGCTGCCGGAGCCGAAAAGTGTCGAACCGAAAGACCTTGTCCCCGGCTTCTCATGGGCAAAAGTGCCGAAAAACGACATTGCCGTGGGTTGTCCTTGACAGCAGGACATTGATATCGTAAAATAATCCCAATACAAAGGAACTGGAGGAGTGGAATATGGCCCGATTTGAGCAAAACGAGAAGTTCGTCAAGACCGGCCTCACCTTCGACGACGTGCTGCTGATCCCCGCCGAGAGCAGCGTGCTGCCCGCCGACGTGGACCTGCACACCCGCCTCACCAGGAAGATCACCCTGAACATCCCGGTGATTAGCGCCGCCATGGACACGGTCACCGAGTCCCGCATGGCCATCGCCCTGGCGAGAGAGGGCGGCATCGGCATCATCCACAAGAACATGTCCATCGGCCAGCAGGCCGAGCAGGTGGACATGGTGAAGCGCAGCGAGAACGGCGTCATCACCAACCCCTTCTGGCTGGGCCCGGGGCACACCCTGGCCGAGGCCGACGAGCTCATGGCCAAGTACCGCATCTCCGGCGTGCCCATCTGCGACGGGGGGAGACTGGTGGGCATCATCACCAACCGGGATATGAAGTTCGAGACCGATATGTCCCAGCTCATCGACCACGTGATGACCAAGGACCACCTGGTCACCGCCCCCGAGGGGACCACCCTGGCCGAGGCCAAGGAGATCCTCCGGAAGCACAAGATCGAGAAGCTGCCCATCGTGGACAAGGACTTCCACCTGAAGGGCCTCATCACCATCAAGGACATCGAGAAGGCCCAGGTGTACCCCAACTCCGCCCGTGACGACAAGGGCCGCCTGCTGGTGGGCGCCGCCATCGGCGTCACCGGCGACGTGCTGGACCGGGTGGCCGCCCTGGTGGACGCCGGGGTGGACGTGCTCTGCCTGGACTCCGCCCACGGCCACTCCCACGGCATTCTGGACTGCGTGAAGCGCATCAAGAGCCTGTATCCCGACGTGCAGCTCATCGCCGGCAACGTGGCCACCGCCGAGGCCACCCGCGCCCTCATCGAGGCGGGGGCCGACTGCGTGAAGATCGGCATCGGCCCCGGCTCCATCTGCACCACCCGGGTGGTGGCCGGCATCGGCGTGCCCCAGATCACCGCCGTGTACGACGCCGCCCAGGTGGCCGCCGAGTACGACATCCCCATCATCGCAGACGGCGGCATCAAATACTCCGGCGACATCACCAAGGCCATCGCCGCCGGCGGCAACGTGGTCATGCTGGGCTCCCTGCTGGCCGGCTGCGAGGAGTCCCCCGGCGACACCGAGGTGTATCAGGGCCGCCAGTTCAAGGTCTACCGGGGCATGGGCTCCCTGGGGGCCATGGCCCACGGCTCCAAGGACCGCTACTTCCAGACCAACAACAAAAAGCTGGTGCCCGAGGGCGTGGAGGGCCGGGTCCCCTACAAGGGACCGGTGTCCGAGACCATCTACCAGATGATGGGCGGCCTGCGCTCCGGCATGGGCTACACCGGCTGCGGCACCATCGACGAGCTCCGCACCAGGGCCCAGTTCGTGCAGATCACCGCCGCCGGCCTGCGGGAGTCCCACCCCCACGACATCTACATCACCAAGGAAGCCCCCAACTACTCCGTCAGTCCCCAGTGATCCCGCAAGCGGGCCGGGTCTGGCCTGCAAAACAGCGATTTTTGAGCTGAAAATTCCCCAGGCTGGTTTATCCAGTCTGGGGAATTTTTTACATAGAAGCGGTTGACAAGCCCTCCTACGAGGAGTATAATTAATATATCTCACAAAAAGGAGGGTTGAGCTATGAAAAAAGTTGTCAAAAAAGAGGAAATCAGCAGGCTTATGGGCATGAGCGCCTATGAGCGGGGCAGATGCAAGATGGATTTCTACTCCCGGCAGGCAGAGGGGGGACAATGGCTGGATTGGAAATTCATGGGTCATTCCCTGCCTCCCGCCTCTGACTACGAGGTGGAGATGACCGACAAAGGCGTCTTTCTTGTGAGAGAAGCTCAGAACGAAGGGGAGGGGGAGCGGATGGAGCGCTATCGCCTGACGCTGCCCTGCAATGAAGTTCTCCACGTGATCTGACGTCGCCCGTATACATGATGTTGAGGCCGCCCGGCGCGAAGAAGCACCGGACGGCCGTTTTGTCTCCTCTTTACTTTTTGAAGAACAGCCACAGCCCCGCCGCCAGCGCCGCCAGGGCGGGCACGTCCAGCGGTTCGAACGCCCACCAGCGGGGGGAGCCCAGGGCCTTGAGCCCCACGTAGACGGCCAGCATCGCTAGCAGGCCGATCCCCGCGATCCGTTTGGCAGTGTGTCCGCCGCCGGCCATCCAGCCCAGGCAGACGCCGATGGCCGGGGCGACGCACCAGCACAGGAGGATGCCGCCGCCCAGAGCGTCCCAGCCGCTGCCCAGGGCGCCGAACAGATACAGCGCGCCGATCAGCGCGACCGCAGCCAACAGGACCAGCGGCGCCCAGCGGGGCCACTTGAATTTTTTTACCCGGCACAGCAGCCACTGGAGGCAGAAGAAGGGGATCACGGGCCAGGCCAGGATCAAATCGGTCCGCAGGGACCCGCCCAGGACGGTCAGGTCCCAACCGGGCAGGACGAAGAGCAGAGCCGGGTACGCCGCCAGGGACAGCGCGAGGCAGACCAGCAGGGCCACGGTGGTTTTTCGTTCAGAGGTCATATGGAGCCCTCCTTTCCTTGGTGTCTCCAGCATAACAAAACGGCCGGCTGTCCGTCAAGAGAACGGAGACAGTCGGTCGTTTTTGGGGGACAGGTGGTCGTCACAGCTCCAGCCGGACGGCCTCTTTTTCCGGGTGGGCCGGGTCCAGCAGCCAGATGTCCTTCTCCTTGCCCACGGCGTAGGAGAGGGTGTAGTGGGTGCCGCCGGCGGTGCCGTCGAACACCGCCAGGATGGCGGCGGACCGGTCCACCAGATACCGGTCTCGCCGGAGCATACAGAACTTGCCGTACTCCTGCTGGACCACCGTCTCCAGATCGCAGGCGTCCAGGATGGCCCGCCAGCGGCGGCGGTCCTCCTCCGGCCAGCGGTCCGCCTGGGTGGGGCAGGGGACCGCCCCCTCCACCGTCACGTCCGGGTACCGCTCCCGGAGGGCCAGGGCGGCCTCGGCGAAGTACAGGTCGCACCCCTGGGCCATGCCCGAGATGAAGTGCCGGTAGCCCCGCCCATACAGTCTCTCCAGCTCCCGGGCGATGCTGGCCTTCAGCGCCGCGCACCGGGGGTCGCCCTCGTCAAAGCCCCAGGGGAGCTTGTCCGGGCGGTGGCCGGTGAAGCAGCAGCTGACGTCCCGTCGGATGTCCACGGCCATCGCCTCCTTTCCTGTCCCACATTCTACCTGATTTGTGCCGTCAAGTCAAGAGAGAGGTGGAACATTTGTTTGAAAATTCGGGGAGGCGGGTCCGAATTATGACCCGGATGAAATTGGGGGTTGCATTTCCGCTTCAGTGTGCTATAATATGGGCAAGACAACTGGATAACTGTCTTCAGGGCGGGGTGAGATTCCCCACTGGCGGTACAGTCCGCGAACCATGTTGCACATGGCCGACCCGGTGAAACTCCGGGACCAACGGTATAGTCCGGATGGAAGAAGATGTGTTGCGCAGCTCCTTTTGATCGACACCTGAGAAGGCAATTTTCAGGGGTCTGAATCAGAAAGGAGTGTTTTTTATGTCCAATGTTCCTGAGACCGCCGCCGTCGCCCGCTCCGACAGCTCCCAGCGGGTCCGCACCGTAGTCACCCTGGGTATGCTGGTGGCCATCGCCTACGCGGTGATGTGGGTGTGCAAGCCCATCCCCAAGGTGATGGGCATTCTCCAGTTCGATCTGAAGGACTGCGTCATCGTCATCGGCGGGCTGCTGTTCGGCCCCGTTGCCGCCGCTGTGTCCTCCCTGGTGGTGGCCCTGATCGAGATGGTCACCGCCAGCGGCACCGGCCCCATCGGGATGCTGATGAACTTCCTGTCCACCGCCAGCTTCTGCGTCACCGCGTCCATCATCTACAAGCGCCGCCGCACCCAGATGGGGGCGGTGGCCGGCCTGGCCTCCGGCGTAGTGGTGATGGTGGCCGTCATGTTGCTGTGGAACTGGCTCATCACCCCCATCTATCAGGAGGTGCCCAGGGACGTGGTGGTCTCCATGCTGCCCACCGTGTTCCTGCCCTTCAACCTGGTGAAGGGCGGGCTGAACATGGCTGCCGCCCTGCTGCTGTACAAGCCGGTGGTGAGCGCCCTCCGGGCCGCCCATCTGGCGCCCCCCTCCGCCAGCGGCAAGGCGGGGAAGGTCAACGCGGGCTTTGTCCTGTTCGCCCTGTTCCTGCTGGCCACCTTTGTGGTGCTCATGCTGGTGCTCACCGGCCTTATCTGACCGATACGCAAAACGCCGCCCCGCCGGAGATCCGATCCGGCGGGGCGGTTTTTCGCGCTCACAGGCGGGTAAAGGGCTCGTACAGCAGGTGCAGGGGGAGGAAGGTCAGCGCGTAGCTGGCGATGTTGGCGGCGAAGGCGTACCCCACCGCCCGCCGCCGGGTGAGATCCCTCTCCCGGAGCAGGAGGGCGTAGGCCGCGGCCTCTATGCACCAGATGACCACCTCCGGGATCAGCAGGAACAGGTAGAACAGCCAGAAGAAGCCCAGGTTCATCACCGAGGAGCCCATCAGGAGATTGCACGCCAGGTGCAGCCCGATCTGGGTGACCACGTTGACGACCAGGAACACCAGCCAGGAGCGTTTCTCCCGGTAGCCGAACAGGAACAGGATCAGCCCCTCCACGATGAGGGTGGGGATCAGGGTGGCGGCGAACTGGGCCGCCCAGTACAGGGGGGTGGGGGTGACGTAGGTCAGGGTGTTGGCCTGCCAGTCGTACACCAGGTTGGTGTAGTACCGGGTCCGGGTGTAGGGCTCGGACATGGACCTGGCCTCATTTGCCGTGGCGGCGGCCAGCCGGAAGGTCCGGGGCAGGCCGAAATAGCTGAAGTACCAGGTGCCGTCCTCCCGGGGGACCACGTTCCCGAAGATGGGGGCGGTGATCTCGTCCGAACCGGTGGTGAGGGCCAGTACCCAGCCGTCCCCCTCCAGGGTGTGGAGCCGGGCCAGGACGGCCCCGTCGTACCCCTCGTCCTCCATGTTCCAGGGGTGGTCCGCGTCCGCCGGCGTCCCTTGGACCAGCAGGTCGATGTACAGCGGCTCGTCCGGGCCGTTGACCACTGTGATGGTCAAATCCTCTTTGGGGCCGATGTCGGCGTGGACGGCGGGGATCACGAGGCAGACCAGCAGCAGGGCCAGCAGGAGCCGCTTCGCGGGAGACGTTCGGTTTTTCTTTTCCATACATGCCTCCTTTTTCGGATACAGTAAAAGTCCTCCAACCAAAAGGACGGATTTTTCATCTCCATATTACAATGTCTTCCCGCTTTTTTCAACCGACTTTTCGATCGCGCAGAAAAGGGTGGATTTTTACGGAAAAACGTAGTATGATATAAACTGGAGTCAAATCGGGGAGGTGGAGAGCATCAGTATCTTCGACATCATCACGCTGCTGGGCGGCCTGGCCATGTTCCTCTACGGCATGCGGGTCATGGGGGACGCTTTGAAGGAGAGCTCCTCCGGCCCCCTGAAAAACGCCCTGGAGAAGCTGACCAACACCCCCGGCAAGGCGTTCCTTCTGGGCCTGGCCATGACGGCGGTGATCCAGTCCTCCACCGCCACCATCGTCATCACCTCCGGCCTGGTGGCCGCCGGGGTCATCTCCCTGCGGCAGTCCCTGGGGGTCATCGTGGGGGCCAACGTGGGCACCACCGTCACCGGCCAGATCATCCGCCTGCTGGACGTGGACTCCTCCGGCACCTCCATCCTGCGGATTTTCACTCCCTCCACCCTGGCGCCGCTGGCGCTGATCGTGGGCATCATCTTCATCATGTGCGTGCCCCAGAAGGGCCCCGTCAAGACCGGGGAGATCGTCATCGGCTTCGGCATCCTGTTCTCCGGCCTGCTGTCCATGACCGGCGCGGTGGAGGTCCTCAACGAGACCGGCGTCATCGAGGGGCTGTTTGCCAGGCTGGGCAGCAACCCCTTCCTGGGGTACGCCATCGGCGCGGCGGTGGCCTTTGTGCTCCAGAGCTCGTCGGCCAGCATCGGCATTTTGCAGGCGTTTTCCACCTCCGGCCAGCTGACCTTCAGCGCCATCTACGCGGTACTGGCGGGCATCTATCTGGGCGACTGCGTCACCACCGCCATCGTCATCAACCTGGGGGCCAGGCCCGGCGCCAAGCGGGTGGGCTATGTGAATATCCTGTTCAACCTGTGCAAGATCGCGCTGGTCCTGGCCGGGGTGTTCGTCCTCTACCATGTGGGCGCGCTGAACGGCATCTGGAACAGCCCCATCGACTCCGGCGGCATCGCCAACACCAACACGGTGTTCAACCTGGCCAGCGCCGTGGTCCTGTTCCCGCTGCTGGGCCTGTTCGAGAAGCTCAGCTGCAGGCTGGTGAAAGAGGTCCCCGCCCCCGCCGACAAATACAGCGGGCAGCTGGACGCCCTGGACCCGGTGTTCTTCAGCACCCCCGCCATCGCCCTGGGCCGGTGCTATGACGCTCTGCTCACCATGTTCGATGTGGCCCGGAAAAACATCGACCGCGCCTTCGACGTGGTGGCGGATTACGACGCCAAGGCCGTCGGACAGATCGAGCGGGACGAGGACACGGTGGACCTGTTCGCCGATAAGATCAGCAATTATCTGGTGCATATCTCTGCCCACCTGACCGCGGAGAACCATGTGGAGATCATGAACCAGTATTACACCGTGGTCACCGAGTTCGAGCGGCTCAGCGACCACGCCATGAACATCCTGGAGACGGTCCGGGACCTGCGGGACAGGAACGAGGCCCTGCCCGACGCCGCCCTGCGGGAGCTGGCGGTGCTCCGGGGGCTGATCGACACCATCCTTGACCTGGGCGGGCAGACCTTCCAGAGGCGGGACGTGGACGCCGCCCGGCGCATCGAGCCGCTGGAGCAGGTGGTGGACGACATGGTCAGCGCCCTGAAGGACAACCATATGGAGCGCATCCGGGCCAAGGAGTGCTCCGCCTACACCGGCAACGCCTTCATGAACCTCCTGTCCGAGGCGGAGCGCATCTCCGACGCCTGCTCCAACATCGGCGTGGCCACCATCGCCCGGGCGGAGCCGGAGCTGAAGCACCAGGTCCACGAGTATATGTCACAGCTCCACGCCGGCCGGGACGAGGACTTCAACCAGCAGTACCGGGAGGCCCATGACCGGTATTTCCGGCAACTACAGTAGGACCGCCCATCACAAAACGGCTCCGGACCAGATCGGTCCGGAGCCGTTTTCTGTCCGATGCGTGGGTCAGGCGGCCGCGTTGGCGGTGGCCTCAAAGGCCGCCGCGGCCTCCGGGACGCTGCCGCCCGCGCCGATCTGCTGGAGCATGGTCCACCAGGCGGTGCGGGCCTGGGCCCAGCCCGGCGTGACCTGGTAGTAGTCGCCCATGTACTGCCGCAGCATGAAGTATTCCGACATCAGGTCGTCGTTCTCGTAGATATTGGGCACGTCCCGCACCGGCCAGAAGGAGGAGGCCAGCACTGTCTGGGTGTACTGGGTGTCGTCCTCCGTCATATAGCGGATGAAGGTCTTGGCCGCCTCTACCTTTTCCGGGTCCCCGTTGTCAAAGACGCCAAAGCCCCAGATGCCGCCCTGGAGATTGAAATCCCCGTCGTCGGTGGGAAAGGCCATGGGGAAGATGTCGAAGTCCAGATTGGGGTTGTTGATGATCTGCGTGACCTCATTGGCCACGTTCCAGCAGAAGCACATGGCGGTCTCGCCCCGGCAGAAGGCGTCGATCTCGTCGGTGCCCACCATCTCGGGATCGAAGCGGATGCCGTCCATGCCCGCCAGCAGCTCCAGGGCCCGGACGTTCGACTGGCTGTTGAAGGTGTAGCGGGTGTGTTCCGGGTCGGTGAAGGAGCCGCTGTAGAGGTTGGTCACCAGGGCGCGGGTGCCCTGGTCCCCGCCCTGCCCGCCGCAGTAGATGATGCCCACGGTCTCCGTGCCATAGGCCCGCAGGGCCGCCACCGCGGCGATGAAGTCCTCCGTGCTCCAGGTGTGGGTCTCCTCGTCGATGTACTGCCAGGCCCCGGCGGCCTCAAAGAGGTCCCGGTTGATGGCCATGCAGTGGGTGGTCATGCAGAGGGGATAGATGTAATGGGCGCCGCTGCTGTTGACGCAGGCCGCGGACACCGGCTTGTAGATCTCTCCGGCGGCCTCGCTCTGCCACAGGTCGCTGAGGTCCGCCATGAGCCCCCGGGCCCCCCAGTTGGCCATCAGGCGTTCCGGGCCCTCGAATATCAGGTCGGGGGCCTCGCCCCGGTCGATGGCCTCCTCCACCTCCTGGTCGCCGGTCTGGTAGTCCACGGTGTGAAGGGAGACGCGGATGTGCGGATAGGCCCGCTGGAACGCGCTCAGCAGGGAGGAGACGGTGCTTCCGCTGCCCAGGCCGCCCACGGGATAGGTCCACAGGGTCAGCTCCACGTCCTCCGGCACGGCCGTCTCGGGGATCTGCGTCCCGGCGGGGCTGCCCGGCTCCTCCGCCGGCCCGCAGGCCGGCAGCAGCAGGAGCGCGGCCAGAAGGCAGACAAAAAACTTTCTCATGGCGGTGATATCCTCCGTTTTCAGGCTTGGCCGGACGGGTCCGGGGCCATATGCTCCCGCAGCAGGCGGGCCACCTCGTCCACGTCGATGGGCTTGGCCGTGTGGCCGTTCATGCCGCAGTCCAGGCAGTGCTGCACGTCCTCCGAGAAGGCGTCCGCGCTCATGGCCAGGATGGGGATGGTTTTGGCGTCCGGCCTGCTCAGGACCCGGATGGCCCTTGTGGCCTCGTAGCCGTTCAGGACCGGCATCCGGATGTCCATCAGGATCGCGTCGTAATATCCGGGCGGGTTGGCCCGGAATTTATCCAGGCAGATCTGTCCGTTTTCCGCCCGCTCCAGCGTCAGCCCCAGCTCTGCCAGCAGCTCCGCCGCGATCTCCCAGTTCAGGTCGTTGTCCTCCGCGATCAGCACCCGCCGTCCGCTCAGGTCGGCGGAGACGGCGCTCTTCTCTGCCGCGGGCTCCTCTGCCGCGCCGCTGTATGGTTTAAGACCGTAGTAGAGGGTGGAGCGGAACAGGGGCTTGGGGAGCATGCCGTTGATACCGGCGGCGCGGGCCTGTCCCTCAAGGTCTCCCCAGTCAGCGGCGGTGATGAGCAGGATGACCGGCTCCTTTCCGCAGAGGGCCCGGAGCCGGCGGGCGGTCTCGATGCCGTCGATGCCCGGCAGGCGCAGGTCCACCAGCAGGATGGGATAGTTCCCGCCCTGGCGGAGATGTTCGGCGGCCTTGTCCAGGGCGGCCTCGCCGCTGGAAGCCCATTCGGGCGCGCAGCCCAGGGTGCGGAGGGTGGCCGCCGCGCTCTCGCAGAGCAGCTCGTCGTCGTCCACCAGGAGGACCTCCCAGGGCGGCAGGGTCATCTCCGCCTCCTGGACCAGGGCCTTTTCCAGGTCCAGCGTCACGTGGAACTCGGTGCCCACGCCCAGCTCGCTCTCCACCTCGATGGTGCCGCCCATGGCGTCCACGATGTATTTCGTGATGGCCATGCCCAGGCCGGAGCCCTCGGTCTTCTGGACCCGGGAGCTGTCCTCCCGGGAGAAGGACTCAAAGATGTGCTCCCTGAACTCCTTAGACATACCGATCCCGGTGTCCTTCACCCGCAGGTGGACCCGCACCTTGTTGTCTCCCTGGGGGGAGCGCTCCTCATAGAGGACCGCGCAGATGGAGCCCCCCTCCGGCGTGAATTTGATGGCGTTGCCCAGCAGATTCAGCAGGATCTGGTTGAAGCGGATGCTGTCGCAGTAGACATGCTCGGTGGGGATGTCGTAAATATAGATGTCGAACCGCTGGCCCTTGGCGTTGACCTGGGGCTGGACGATGTTGACGATGCCCTGCATGGTCTCCTGGATGGACATCTGCTCCATATGGAGGGTCAGCTTGCCGCTCTCGATCTTGGACATATCCAGGATATCGTTGATGAGCCCCAGCAGGTGGCGGCTGGAGAGGTCGATCTTCTTCAGACAGTTCTGGACCTGCTGGATGTTGTCCAGATTTGCGCTGGCGATGGCCGTCATGCCCACGATGCCGTTCATGGGGGTGCGGATGTCGTGGCTCATGTTGGAGAGGAACTCGCTCTTGGCCCGGCTGGCGTGCTCCGCGGTCCTGCGGGCCTCGTCCAGCTCCCGCATCTGGCGCCGGGTGAGCAGGATGTACCAGGTAAAGACCCCCAGCAGCGCCAGCAGGATCAGGGCGCAGCTGAGCACCGCGGACCAGCCCCAGGACTGGCTCAGCGCGTTCACCGAGCGGTCCAGCTGGCCGTAGGGCATGAAGAGCAGCAGGTACCACTCCGAAAAGGGCAGGGGCGCGCCGTAGAGGTGACGGCGTTCCCCGTCGATGGTGAACTCGCTGGTGTAAGTCCTGTGGTCGGCCATGGCCTGGCGCAGCTGGACCAGGTACTGTTCGCCCGTCATGCCTTCCACGCTGTTGTAGTGGTCCCGGACCCGCTGGAAATAGTCCGGGTCCGTGATATCGCTGTCCCGGAGGATGAATTTGCCGTTGGGGTCGATGATAAAGTAGTAGAGCATGGCGTTGTCCGAATCCAGGGACAGCGTGTCGCTGATATAGCTGATGGGCAGGGCGGCCACCAGGGCCACGCTCTTGCCGCCAGACTCCATGGGGTAGGCGGCGGGAATGCCCATGAGGACGGTCTCCTCCCCGGTGGCGTCCCGGCCGGAGGTCATCTTTTCCTCGCCGGCCAGCAGGGAGGCGAGAAAGGCGTCCGGGTCCTCTGCCTCCATCTCGCTGCCGTAGAGCATTTCAAAATGCCCGTCCCCGGCGTAGAGGGCCAGGTGGTCGAAGCCCCGGGCGCGGGCGTTGTGGTTCAGGGCCACCCGCATGGCGCTGTCGCTCATCTGGCTGCCCGGGGGGACGGAGTCCACCAGGGCGCCCACTTGGCTGAGGCGCAGCTCGATGGCCGTGCCGAAATGGGCGGCCGCCTGCTCGCTCATGCCCGCCATATAGATGGAGCCGATCTCGCCGATGGACTCCGCGCCCTGCCGGTTCATCCGCACCGCCAGGTAGGAGAACACCAGCACGCACAGGGCCGATATGAGGACCAGACTGATCACCAGTCCGTGGGTCGTTTTCCGTTTCATGGACACCCCCCCTTCCGCCGATATCCTATTTTACCATATTTTCCGTTTTATGCAATCGTTCCGGCGCAATTTTTCCGCGGTTTTTTTCGGGAGGGCGCACAGCGCCCGGGTGTACCGCAGGTCGACGCACACCG
This sequence comes from uncultured Oscillospiraceae bacterium, assembly GCA_947630785.1. GTDB lineage: Bacteria > Bacillota > Clostridia > Oscillospirales > Oscillospiraceae > Enterenecus. Next base: position 135,470 of record CANRIW010000002.1, read on the forward strand.
TGTCGTGGGGGAAGGGGACTTCCGCGAAGGTGCCGTCCCAGGCGAAGCCGTGGCGGGCGTAGAACCGCCGGGCCCCCTGGTTCTCCCGGAGGACGAACACAAAGCAGTTGGCAAATCCGTCCGCTTTCAGCCGCCGCAGCGCCTCCTCCATGAGGAGGGAGCCATAGCCCTTGCCCTGCTCCCCCGGCAGGGTGTAGAAGGAGGCCAGCTCTCCCCAGTCCTCGTACCCCTCGTTGGGGAATTTGCACTCGGCGCTGTTGAAGTTGTCCTTTCGGGCCCGGCAGTAGTTGAGGCAGGCCACCGGGATGCCGCCCCTGTAAAGGAGCAGCCCTTTGATGCCGTTTTGGGTCTCGTAGTTGCCCCGGAAGACCTCCAGCCAGTGGTCGTCGCCGATGGCGTCCAGGAAGTCGTCGGGCACCGCGCCCCGGTAGCTGATCTTCCAGGCCCGGGCGTGGATCATGGACATGGCCCGGAAGTGTTCCTCGGTGCGGGCGTCCACGATTTGAAGCTGTTCCACTCGATCATCTCCAGTCAAAAGGGAAAGCCCCGCCCGGATGTCCGGGCGGGGCGCGACCGGCAGGCGTCCCCGTTCCCGCCCTCGCCTCAGGTCAATGCGTGGTAGTACAGAATAAAGGCCGAAGCCGTATCACGATGCGCTCGTACCCGATAGGGGCTGCCCGATACAGGGGACTCGAACCCCGCGCGGCCCTGCGCGTTCCACCTGTTCCGGCGGTTTACCCTCTTGCCGGAGCCGAGGCCGCATTACGCCCCCGAGACTACCTCTCCCGCCGATGGTGCGCTGTTACAGGTCGACGGTCCAGTTGGTCTGCTGGATGGTGTTGTCCAGCAGCCGGAGCTCCTTGGAGAGCTGGTCCGCCCTCTTCTGGAGGGCCTGGACGTCCACGGCGCTCATGATCCTGATTTCGCTGCGGGTGGCCCGCTGATAGGTGCGGCTGGCGGTCTGGGCCAGGTCCCGGAGGGTGCCCGCCTGCTGGGTCAGGGCGTCCCGGTGGGCGATGAGCTCGGTGAGGGTCCTGCCCTCCACCTGGGTCTTGCAGTTGGCCAGGTTGATCTTCGCGGTGATGTCCTCCAGGGCGGCCAGGGCCTTTTCGTAGTCCTTCAGCAGGGCGGCGGGGTCCTCGGCGGTCTTCTCCCCCTCCTGCACCAGGGCGTTGTCCATCAGGCGGCTTCTGAGCTGCTGGACCTTGCGGTTCAGGTCGGCCCGCTCCTGCAATGCCTCCGCTAATTTCATGGCGACCTCTCCTTTTTGATCGTTTTACGCGTGGACCAGCTCTTTCTCCGCCTCTTGGGCGGCGGCCTGCTTGGCCAGCTGCCGGGCGTTGGCCAGCATGAGCTTGATGCGGTTCTCCTGGTTGATCTTGGTGGCGCCGGGGTCGTAGTCGATGGCCACGATGTTGGAGTTGGGGTAGTCGTCCTTCAGCTTGCGGATCATGCCCTTGCCCACGATGTGGTTGGGCAGGCAGCCGAAGGGCTGGGTGCAGACGATGTTGGGCACCCCGGAGTGGATGAGCTCCAGCATCTCCCCGGTGAGCAGCCAGCCCTCGCCCATCTTGTTGCCGTCCCCCAGGTAGCCGTGGACCAGCTTGTGCATCTCCTCAAAGGTGCCGGGAGCACGGAAGCGGCTCTTTTTCAGGGCGGCGATCATGTCCTTCTGGCAGTTCTCGATGAAGCCCTTCAATACCTGACAGGCTTTCTTTTTCGCCCACAGCCCGCCGTAGATGTCCACGTCCACGATGCGGTTGTACACCTTGAAGATGATGAAGTCGGTGAGGCCGGGGACCACCGGCTCCGCCCCCTCGGACAGGAGGAAGTCCTCCAGGTTGTTGTTGCCCAGGGGGGAGAATTTCACGTAGATCTCGCCGACCACGCCGACGCGGACCTTCTGCTCGTCCTTTACGGGGATGGTGGAGAAATCGGCGATGATCTGGTCGAACAGGGAGAGCATCTCCTTCCGGACCATGCCCTTGCCCTTCTGGAAGCCCTGGGTGATCCTGTCCTCCCAGTGCTCCACCATGGCGTCGGCGTCGCCCCTGTTGAGCTCGTAGGGCCGCACCTGGTTGGCCACGTTGACGATCAGGTCCCCGTACATCATGGCGTAGATGATCTTCCGCAGCAGGGGGAGGGTCAGGGACCAGCCGGGGTTGTGCTCCAGGCCGGACAGGTTGATGGAGATGACGGGCACGAACTCCAGCCCCGCCTTCACCAGGGCCTTGCGGAGCAGGTGGATGTAGTTGGAGGCCCGGCAGCCGCCGCCGGTCTGGGTGATGCAGAGGGCTACCTTGTGGGGGTCGTACCCGCCGTGCTTGATGGCGTCGATCAATTGCCCGATGACCAGCAGGGCGGGGTAGCAGGTGTCGTTGTGGACGTATTTCAGCCCCTCGTCCACGATGCCCCGGTGGTTGGTGGTGAGCATATCCACCTTGTAGCCCTCCAGAATGAGGAGCTGCCGGAACATGCCGAAGTGGACGGGCAGCATCTGGGGCATGAGGATGGTGTATTCCTCCTTCATCTCCTTGGTGAACAGGAGGCGGCCGTCCTTGTCGTATACCAGTTTCGCCATTGTTACTCCTTCCCCCTCTCCTCCATGGCGGCCATCAGGGAGCGGATGCGGATCCTCACCGCGCCCAGGTTGCTGATGTCGTCGATCTTCAGCTGGGTGTAGAGCTTGCCGCCGTTCTCCAGGATAGAGCGCATCTCGTCGGTGGTGATGGCGTCGGTGCCGCAGCCGAAGGACACCAGCTGCACCACCTGCATATCCGGCTGGGTGCAGACGTACCGGGCGGCGTTGTACATCCGGGCCTGGAAAGTCCACTGGTTCAGCACCTTCCGGGGGGCGTAGCCCTCCAGATAGCTCAGCGCGTCCTCGGTGACGATCACGAAGCCGAAGGAGCCGATCAGGTCATTGATGCCGTGGTTGATCTCCGGGTCGATGTGGTAGGGCCGGCCGCACACCACGATGATGGGCATATGGTGTTCCCGGGCGTATTCGATGTACTGTTTCCCGGTCTCCCGCACGTCCCGGACGTAGGAGTCATATTCGGCGTAGGCGAAGCGGACGGCGGCCTCGGTCTCCCGCTTGGGGATATTGAACTGCTCCTCCATGTACACGGCGATGCGTTTGGCGAAGTCCTTTCGCCGCCAGAGGCCCACATAGGGGTCCAGATACCGGGTCTTTTTCAAATCGGGCACGTTGGCGGCCAGCAGCTCGGGGTAGTAGGCCACCACCGGACAGTTGTAGTGGTTGTCGCCGATGCCCTCGTCGTTGTTGTAGCTCATGCAGGGGTACCAGATGGCGTCCACCCCCTCCTCCACCAGGGCGGTCACGTGGCCGTGGAGCAGCTTGGCGGGATAGCACACCGTGTCCGACGGGATGGTGCGCTGGCCCTTGATGTACAGCTTCCGGGAGGACTCGGGGGAGAGGACCACCTCGAAATTCAGGTGGGTAAAGAAGCCGTACCAGAAGGGCAGATTCTCATACATGTTGAGCCCGAAGGGGATGCCGACGCGGCCCCGGGAGCCGTCGCCCTCGCCCTTCCCCTGGAAGGTGCGGAGCAGGTCGTACTTGTATTTCATCAGATCGGGGTTCTGCACCCGCTCCTTGCCCAGGGGCCGGGAGCAGCGGTTGCCCGAGATGAACCGCCGCCCGCCGTCGAAGGTGTTCACCGTGAGGGAGCAGTGGTTGGTGCAGAGGTTGCAGGTGACGGGCTTCGCCGTGTGGGTGAAGGACTGTAAGGCGTCGGGGCCTAACAGGGCGGACTTCTCCAGATGGAGGTTCTTGGCGGCCAGGGCGGCCCCGAAGGCACCCATGATGCCGGCGATGGTGGGCCGTGTGACCTCCCGGCCCAGCTCCTGCTCAAAGGCACGGAGCACCGCGTCGTTGTGGAAGGTGCCCCCCTGGACCACGATGTGTTTGCCCAGGTCGTCGGCGTTGGCGGCCCGGATGACCTTGTAGATGGCATTCTTCACGATGGAGATGGACAGGCCGGCGGAGATGTCCTCCACGCTGGCGCCGTCCTTCTGGGCCTGCTTCACGCTGGAGTTCATGAACACGGTGCAGCGGGAGCCCAGGTTCACCGGCTTTTTGGTGAACAGGCCCAGCTTGGCGAAGTCGGCGATGTCGTACCCCAGGGCCTTGGCGAACGTTTCGATGAAGGAGCCGCAGCCGGAGGAGCAGGCTTCGTTGAGCATGATGGAGTCCACCGCGCCGTTGCGGATCTTGAAGCACTTCATGTCCTGGCCGCCGATGTCGATGATGAAGTCCACGTCGGGGTTGAAATGGGCGGCCGCCCGGTAGTGGGCCACCGTCTCCACCAGTCCCAGATCGCAGGAGAAAGCGTTTTTGATCAGGTCCTCCCCGTAGCCGGTGACGGCGGAGCCCTTGATGACGATCCGGTCCCCGCAGAGGCCGTAGATGGTTTTCAGCTGGTCCAGCACGATGGCCACCGGGTTGCCCTGGTTGGAGTGATAGTAGGTGTAGAGCAGCCCGCCGTCCGGGGCGATGAGGGCCATTTTGGTGGTGGTGGAGCCGGCGTCGATGCCCAAATACGCGTCGCCGGCGTAGGTGTGGATGTCCAGCGACGGCGGGGTGGAGGAATTGTGCCGGGCGATGAATGCGTCGTACTCCTCCTGGCTGTCGAACAGGGGGGGCATGGTGTCCACCACCGAGGTGGCCCCCCGGCTCTCCTCCAGCAGTTTGAACAGCTCGTCGAAGGGCTTCTCCGGGTAGTCGGAGGCGCACAGGGCCGCGCCGATGGCGGCGAAGCAGTCCCCGTCCTCCGGGAAGATGGCGTGGTCGGCGTCCAATTGCAGGGTCTCCACGAACCGCTCCCGCAGGCCCATGAGGAAGTGCAGGGGGCCGCCCAGGAACACGATCTTGCCCTTCAGTTCCCGCCCTTGGGTCAGGCCGGCCACCGTCTGGTCCACCACCGCCTGGAAAATGGAGGCGGCCACGTCCTCCTTGCGCCCGCCCTGGTTCAGGATGGGCTGGATGTCGCTCTTGGCGAACACGCCGCACCGGGAGGCGATGGGGTAGATCTTCTCGTGTTTCAGGGACAGTTCATCCAGCTCGTTCACGGTCACGTTCATCAGGGTGGCCATCTGGTCGATGAAGGCCCCGGTGCCGCCGGCGCAGGAGCCGTTCATCCGCTCCTCCAGCGCCCCGCCGAAGAAGATGATCTTGGCGTCCTCGCCGCCCAGCTCGATCACGGCGTCGGTGTCGGGGATGAACTCGTTCACCGCGGCGGCGGTGGCGTACACCTCCTGCACAAAGTCCAGTCCGGCGGCCTTGGCCACGCCCAGGCCGGCGGAGCCGGTGATGACCAGCCGCACATCCTTGCCCTTTAACATATCCTCGATGGAGCGCAGGGTCTCGCAGGCCCGCTCCCTGGCCTTGGAATAGTGCCGCTCGTAGGAGCGGAACAGCAGCTTGTTGTCCTCGTCCAGCACCACCACCTTCACGGTGGTGGAGCCGATGTCGATGCCGACGCGCAAACTCATGGGATGCACCTCACTCAATATCCATGGGCCCTTTGGCCCGAAAAAACCCGTTTGGACGGGGCGGTTTTCGCCCGCGTTAACAGCTATTATATAAAAACGGCGGGGGTTTTTCAATAGCAGATTTATGAACGGGCGGCATTTTCAGACAAAAAAGCCATATTGGGCGATTCCCTCTTGACAAGCATCGAAGTCCGAGGTATTATATACATAGAACATCGAGGCAATGCGAGGGGGCGGTACCGTGGCCGGAAAAATTGAGCTGTACGCCTGGGCGGACCGGGCCGCGAAGCACGTCCGGTTCCTGCCCGACCGGGCCGGCGTCCGGAGGGAGCTGCAAGCGCACATGGAGGACCGGTACGAGGCCCTGACCGCCGGCGGGCTGGACGATCGAGCCGCCGCCGAAAAGACCGTGGCCGCCATGGGGGACGCGGATGAGGTGGGGGAGGCGCTGAACAAGATACACGCGCCCCTGCTGGGCTGGGCGTGGCTGCTGTCCAGGGCGCTGGTGATCCTGCTGGCGGCGGGGCTGGCGCTGGCCGCCGTCCTGATCGTCCCGTTCGACACCGTTCTGGACGACCGGGACATCCAGCGGACCGTCTGGGCGTTTGAGGAGACGGAGCACGAGGGCGGGAGGCGGCTCCTGCTGGCGGAGGGGGACAGCGAGGCGGTCTGCGGGGACTACACCCTGCGGCTCCCCGCCGCCGCCCGGTGGCGGCTGGAGGGCCTGGAGACCGACGTCGTCTATCTCCGGCTGGACGTGGAACACCCGCTGTTTGCCCCAAAACTGGATATGGAAGGCGCCCACGGCGTATTCGGCGCCCTGCGGATCACCGACGATCAGGGCCGCCGGTGGGTGGCCGCCAACCTATACTGGAGCCGCACCATATGGGACCCCTGTTCCGAGTTCGGCTGGATCAACTTTCGCGTCCCCAGGGACAGCGCCGCCGCCCGGTGGTATGAGGTGAGCTATGACCGGGGCGGCTGTCAGTTCACGCTGCGGATCGACATGGAGGAGGCGGGCGTATGAGGGAGAAATGGAAGGCCCTGCTGGCCCGCGTCCCACGGCTGACCCGGGGGCAGAAGCTGGCCCGGAACCTGATCTGCTGCGTCCTTCTGGCGGCGCTGCTCCTTGCGGGGCTGCTCTACTTCGACTGCATCAGGCTCGGGTGGGTCCCCACGCCCGCGGAGTGGCGGTTCCGGCTGGCGGAGCGCGGCGCGCTGCTCCAGCCCGGAGAGATGGTGGCCCGGCTGCCCGTGAAGGACGCCCTGCCATGGGATCCGTCCGGCCCCTCCGACAGGGATGAGGCGCGTTCGGCGTTCTCATCCGAGTATAGGAATGTGAGCTTCCTCCTGGACCGGAGGGACGGCTGGCTGAGGGTGTTTGAGGCCGGGTATCTCGACCGGATCATGGGCATTTTTCCCGCCGGACCGGGGGATGTTCCCGTCTGCTTCTATGATCTCCACATAGGCTTTGACTTTCAAAAGAGGGACTCTGTTCCCGAGCTGGCCGATCTGATCGTGTACAGCGACCTCCCCGCCGTCCGGGCGGAGGCGGAGCTGGCTGTCCGCTGGGGAAATGCCGGAGATACGGTCCTCCGGGGCGGCGGAAAGACGGAGAACGGCGCCTGCCTCATCATCGCCGAACGGGTAGAGGAGGAGACGCCGCCGGAGGCCGTCTTTGAGACAAACGAATTCTGGCTGCGGGTGCGGCTGCTGGACGAAAACGGAGCGGTCCTGGCGGAGCGCTCCGGCAATGTGGGATACAGAGGAGGATGGATCGAATGAAGATCGACAAGAGCCTGCTGTCGGGCAGCACCGGGCTGCTGGTGCTCTCCCTGCTGAAGACCGGGGACATGTACGGCTACCAGATGATCGCCGAGCTGGAGCGGCGGAGCAACAAGACCTTCGAGTTGAAGGAGGGCACCCTGTACCCCGTCCTCCACGCCCTGGAGAAGGAGGGGGCGGTGCGCTCCTACGCCCAGACCACCCCCGGCGGGCGGCCCCGGAAGTATTACCATCTGACGGACAGGGGCCTCCGCCGCCTGGACGAGAAGAAGGAGGAGTGGCGGGCCTTCTCCGAGGGGGTCAACGGCGTGGTATACGGGGAGTTTCCCGCCCCGGCGTGAGAAAAGGGACCCTCCCGATCAGGAATGGAGCTTTGACGCGGCGTTGTTTTACAATTTCACAGGGTAATTTTGCGATTCGCCCGCGGATTTGGGAAAATCGCTGTTGCGTTTTTCCGGGGATTTGCTATAATGTAAAAGATAACTTAGCGCGTTAAAGTATTGTGCCCACATTTCATGAAAAGGAGCCATCCGCTATGCTGGACATCAAGATCAAACTCACCGATCAGCCCAAGCCCCTGCCCGAGGACCCCAATAAGCTGCCCTTTGGCCGCGTATTTACCGACCATATGTTCCTGATGGACTACCACACCGGCAAGGGCTGGCACGATCCCCGCATCGTCCCCTACGGCCCCCTGCCTTTTGAACTGTCCTGCATGGTGTTCCACTACGCCCAGGAGATCTTCGAGGGCATGAAGGCATACCGCACCGCCGAGGGGAAGGTGCAGCTGTTCCGGCCCATTGAGAACGCCCGCCGGATGAACTCCTCCTGCCAGCGCATGTGCATCCCTCAGATCCCCGAGGAGGACTTCGTCCAGGCCGTGAAGGCCCTGGTGTCTCTGGACCAGCGCTGGGTGCCCGACCAGGTGGGTACCTCCCTGTATATCCGGCCCTTCATCATCGCCACCGACAACGGCCTGGGGGTCCACGCCTCCCACAGCTACATCTTCGCCATCATCTGCTGCCCCGTGGCCGCCTACTATCCCGAGGGCCTGGACCCCGTGAAGATCTACGTGGAGAACGACGACGTCCGCGCCGTCAAGGGCGGCACCGGCTACACCAAGTGCGGCGGCAACTACGCCGCCTCCATCCGCGCCGGCGAGCGGGCGGAGGAGCAGGGCTTCTCCCAGGTCCTGTGGCTGGACGGCGTCCACCGCAAGTACATCGAAGAGGTGGGCTCCATGAACGTGATGTTCAAGATCGCCGGCAAGGTGGTCACCCCCCAGCTCACCGGCTCCGTGCTGCCCGGCATCACCCGGAAGAGCTGCCTGGAGCTGATGCGGGACTGGGGCTATGAGGTGGAGGAGCGGCTCATCTCCGCCGAGGAGCTGTTCGAGGCCGCTGAGAGCGGCGCCCTGGAGGAGGCATGGGGCACCGGCACCGCCGCGGTGGTGTCCCCCATCGGCCTGCTGGCCTGGGGCGACAAGAAGGTGACGGTGAGCGGCGGCCAGATCGGCCACCTGACTCAGCGCCTGTACGACACCCTCACCGGCATCCAGTGGGGCACCGAGTCCGACCCCTACGGCTGGGTCGTGCCCATCGACTGATTCCCATTGACAAATCCCCAAAACGTGGTATGCTTGAAGCAGAACTGAATATCGGGGGGAGCCCGGTACCGGGCTGAGAGGAAGCACGGCTTCGACCCCTCGGCGGAATGCCGCCGGGAACCTGATTTGGGTAATGCCAACGTAGGGACCCTTACTTTTTCAGATCAGAAAAAGTAAGCAAAAAGAACTTTAAACCGCTACCCAAGTCTCCGTTGCCCTGTCGATTCCCGGACGGCAACGGAGATTTTTTGTTGTCGGAACAAGCAAGGAGGAATCGTCCATGAGAGAGTATCACACCCAGATGGAGGCCGCCCGGAAGGGCATCGTCACCCCCGAGCTGAAGCGGGTGGCGGAGAAGGAGCGCATGACCCCGGAGGAGCTGCTGCCCCTGGTGGCCTCCGGCAAGGTGGTCATCTGCGCCAATAAGCTCCACACCTGCCTGGACCCGGAGGGGGTGGGCTCCATGTTGCGCACCAAGATCAACGTGAACCTGGGGGTCTCCCGGGACTGCAAGGACTATGGCGTGGAGATGGAGAAGGTGATGGCCGCCGTGGATATGGGGGCCCACGCCATCATGGACCTGTCCTCCCACGGCAACACCGAGCCCTTCCGGAAGAAGCTCACGGCTGAGTGCCCCGCCATGATCGGCACCGTGCCCGTGTACGACTCGGTGATCCACTACCAGCGGGACCTGGACACCCTCACGGCGAAGGACTTCATCGACGTGGTGCGCCTCCACGCGGAGAACGGGGTGGACTTCGTCACCCTCCACTGCGGCATCACCCGCAAGACCATCGACCAGATCAGGAAGCACAAGCGGAAGATGAACATCGTCTCCCGGGGCGGGTCCCTGGTCTTCGCCTGGATGTGCATGACGGGGGAGGAGAACCCCTTCTACGAGTACTTCGACGAGATCCTGGACATCTGCCGGGAGTACGACGTGACCATCTCCCTGGGGGACGCCTGCCGCCCGGGGTGTCTCGCCGACGCCTCCGACGTGTGCCAGATCGAGGAGCTGGTCCGCCTGGGCGAGCTGACCAAGCGGGCCTGGGAGAAGGACGTGCAGGTGATGGTGGAGGGTCCCGGCCACGTGCCCATGGACCAGATCGCCGCCAACATGAAGATCCAGCAGACCATCTGCATGGGGGCCCCCTTCTATGTCCTGGGCCCCCTGGTCACCGATATCGCCCCCGGCTACGACCACATCACCTCCGCCATCGGCGGGGCCATCGCGGCGGCCAGCGGCGCGGCCTTCCTGTGCTACGTCACCCCGGCGGAGCACCTGGCCCTGCCCAACGTGGAGGACGTGAAGCAGGGAATCATGGCCAGCAAGATCGCCGCCCACGCCGCCGACATCGCCAAGGGCGTCCGGGGCGCCCGTGAGATGGACGACAAAATGGCCGAGGCCCGCCACGCCCTGGACTGGGAGGCCCAGTGGCGGTGCGCCATGGACCCGGAGACCGCCAGGGCCATCTGGAACAGCCGCAAGCCGGAGCACGAGGACTCCTGCTCCATGTGCGGCAAGTTCTGCGCGGTGCGGAGCATGAACAAAGCTCTGGCCGGCGAGCATATAGATATCCTGTAAAGCGATTTCAAGGTTGAAATCCCATCCCCGTTCGTGCTATAATAAGGGGGCGAAAAACGCCGGGGAGGTGAGAGCATGGACGACAAGGACCTGGAGCTGAAAAACCAGACGGAGCAGGAGCCGCCGGAGCCGGAGGAGGAAGAGCGCGCCGCCCCCGAGCACCCGGACTACAAAAACGAGATCGCCGCCCTCATCCGCAGCGGCCTGGCGCCCAGACCCATGCGGGAGCGGCTCATGGACTACCATGAGAACGACATCGCCATGGCGTTGGAGCTGCTGTCCAAAGAGGACCGGAAGAAGCTCTACGGCCTGCTGGACACCGGCACTCTGGCCAATGTGTTCGAGTACGCCGACGAGCCCCAGCAGTATCTGGCCGAGCTGACCATCCGCCGGCGCGTGGCGGTGCTGGGCAAGCTGGAGATCCCGGCTATCCTGGACTATCTGCGCCAGCTCAGCAAGGAGGAGCGGGGCATCCTCATCGAGCTGCTGGACGACGAGGTCCGCCAGGAGGTCGCCCTGGCCCTCACCTTTGACGAGGACGAGATCGGCAGCCGGATGACCACCAACTATGTGACCATCCACGCCGGGGTCAGCGTCCGGGAGGCCATGCGGGAGCTGGTGGACCAGGCGGCGGAGAACGACAACATCTCCACCCTCTACGTGGTGGACGAGGACGGCACCCTGTCCGGCGCCATCGACCTGAAGGACCTGATCATCGCCCGGGACGGCTCCAGCCTGGACGACGTCATCATGACCTCCTACCCCTACGTATACGCCGAGGAGGAGATCGAGGACTGCATCGACCGCATCCGCGGCTATTCCGAGGACTCCATCCCCGTGCTGGACCGGGAGAACAAGCTGCGGGGCGTGCTCACCGCCCAGGAGATCACCGAACTGGTGGACGACGCCATGGGCGACGACTACGCCAAGCTGGCCGGCCTGACCGCCGAGGAGGACCTGGAGGAGCCCCTCCACAAGAGCATCGCCAAGCGGCTGCCCTGGCTGGTGATCCTGCTGGCGCTGGGCCTGGTGGTGTCCTCCGTGGTGGGCGTGTTCGAGCCGGTGGTGTCCCACTTGGCCGTCATCGTGGCGTTCCAGTCCCTGGTGCTGGACATGGCCGGCAACGCGGGCACCCAGTCCCTGGCCGTCACCATCCGGGTGCTGATGGACGAGCAGGTCAGCGGGAAGCAGAAGCTGTTCCTGGTGTTGAAGGAGGCCCGGGTGGGCCTGCTGAACGGCCTGATCTTAGGGTCCCTGTCCTTCGTGTTCATCGGCGGCTACCTTATGCTGATGAAGGGCCAGGCGCCCCTGTCCGCCTTTGCCATGTCCTTCTGCACCGGCTTTGCCCTGCTGGCGGCCATGCTGCTGTCCAGCATCACCGGCACGGTGATCCCCCTGATGTTCCACAAGCTGAATATCGACCCCGCCGTGGCCTCCGGGCCCCTCATCACCACCCTCAACGACCTGGTGGCCGTGGTCACCTACTACGGGCTGGCGTGGGTCCTGCTCATCAACGTGATGGGGCTTTGAAACCGAATATCACAAGGAAGGGCCGCCTGTCATCGACAGGCGGCCCTTTTCATCCTATTTTGCCCGCAGCTCCCAGAAGGCCACCGCCCCCGCGGCGGCCACGTTCAGCGAATCCACCCCGTGCCCCATGGGGATACGGGCGGTGCAGTCGCACCCGGCCACGGCGGCGGGGGAGAGGCCGTCCCCCTCGGCCCCCAGCAGCAGGGCCAGCTTCTCCGCCCCGGCAAGTCTGGGGTCGTCGATGGGGAGGGAGTCGTCGGTCAGCGCCAGGGCCACGGTGGTGAAGCCCAGGGACTTCAAGCGGGAGAGCCCCGGCTCCGGCCAGCCCTCCAGATACGTCCAGGGGACCTGGAACACGGTGCCCATGCTCACCCGGACGGCCCGGCGGTTCAGCGGGTCGCAGCAGGTGGGGGAGAGCAGGACGCCGTCCATCCCCAGGGCGGCGGCGGAGCGCATGACCGCCCCCACGTTGGCGGCGTCGGAGATCCCCTCCAGCACCGCCAGACGGCGGGCGTCCCGGCAGACCTCCTCCACAGAGGGCAGGGGAGGGCGCTTCATGGCGCACAGCACCCCCCGGCTCAGGGTATAGCCGGTGAGGGAGGACAGCAGCCCGTCCTCCCCGGTGTAGACGGGGACGTCCCCGCAGCGGGCCACCAGCGCCGCCGCCTTGCCGTTTAAGTGCCGCCGCTCCATCAGCAGGGAGACGGGGGCCAGCCCCGCGTCCAGGGCGTGTTCGATGACCTTGACCCCCTCGGCCAGGAACAGGGCGTTCTCCGGCCGGCGGCGGCTTTTCAGCTGGTTCTCGGTGAGCCGGGCGTACACGTCCAGCTCCGGGCGGGACAGGTCGGTGAGTTCGATGACCGGCATGGCGTCCCTCCCCCTAAACGACGATCCGGGCCCGGCTGCCGCCGGTCCGGTCCTTGGTGACCACGATCTGCCTGTCGATGCGGTCCTTCAGCTCGGCCACATGGGAGATGACCCCCACCAGCCGGTCCCCCCGGGCCAGGTCGGACAGGGCGCGGATGGCCTTGTCAAGGGCCTCCTCGTCCAGGGAGCCGAAGCCCTCGTCCACGAACATGGCGTCCAGCCGGATGCCGCCGGCGGAGGACTGGACCGCGTCGGCCAGGCCCAGGGCCAGGGACAGGGACGCCTGGAAGGACTCGCCGCCGGACAGGGTGCGGACGCTCCGCCGCCCGCCGTTGTAGTGGTCGACCACGTCCAGCTCCAGCCCGCTCTGGCTCCGCAGGCCCGCCGCGGTCCCCCGGCGCTCCAGCTCGTACTGCCCGCCGGACATGACCATCAGGCGGGTGTTGGCCCGGCGGAGCACCCGGTCGAACCAGGCGGTCTGGATGTAGGTCTCCAGCATGAGCTTCTCCTTGCCGCGCAGGGTGCCGTTGGCGGTGTCGGCCAGCGCCTTGACCCAGCCCCAGCGCTTTTCCAGCCCGGCCAATTCCCCCGAGGCCCGCTCCACATTGTCCAGCGCCTCCCGGTTGGCGGTGAGGCGGGCGTGGAGCTCCCGGAGGCGGGCGTTCAGTTCTTCCCGCTCCGCCGCCAGCCCCTCCCGGCGGGCCCGCTTGTCGGACAGGTCCAGATCGGGCATACCGGCGATCTGCCGCTCTAACTGTTCAATCTGGCCCTGTAAGGCGGAACACCTTTTCTCCTGCCGGGCCAGCGCGGCCTGCGCCTCCTCCAGCGCGCCGTCCAGGGCCTCGGTCAGCGCGGCAAGGGTCAGCTCCCGGCGGGGGAGGGGCCTGCCGGCCTGGGCTTTGGGGGCAAGCCTGGCCAGCTCCGAGCGGATCAGGGCGTCCCGCTCCGCGATGGCCGCCTTGAGGCGGTCCAGCTCTGCCGCCGCCTGTTCCCCGGCGTTCTCCAGGGGACACCCCGGCAGCAGGCGCTCCAGCAGCTTGGAGACCGCCTCGGTCTGGGCGGCCAGCTGACCTGCGTACCGCCCCGCGGCCTCACTGGCCGCCTGTTCCTCCTTCTGGGCCCTGGCCTGGGCTCCCTCCGCCGCTTTCAGCTGGGCCTCGGTGGGGGCCGACGGGGGCCGGCGGGCGGGTCTGGGGTGCTCCACCGCGCCGCACACGGGGCAGGGCTGCCCGTCGGCCAGCTCCTCCGCCAGGATGCCCGCCTGGGCGTCCAGAAAGGCCCGGTACTTGATCTGATAGTCGTCCCTGGCCCGCTGGGCGGCGGTACGGGCGGCCTGATAGCCCTCCCGGGCCCGGCGGAGCTGTTCTCCGGAGCGCTCCAGCCCGGTGAGGGCGTCGTTCAGCCCGTTCAGCTCCTGCCGGCGGGCCGCCGATTGCTCCTGTTCCCGCTGCCATTGGGCCAGCTTTTCACCCGCGGTCTCCAGCTCCTTCCGGCGGGCGCGGGCCTCCTCAAGAGAGGCGGTCAGCTCCTCCCGGCGCTTTTCGGCTCCGGCCTGCTCCTTTCGCGCCTGCTCCAGGGCGGCGGCAGCCTTTTCCTTTTCCTGGGCGCGGCCCAGGGCGGCGTCGATGGCGGCCAGCTGGGCGTTCAGCTCCCTGAGCCTGCCGCCGGTGAGCTTCTGGTCGTCCTCGTCCCCGGCGATGAGCTGCCGAATGACCTGGACGCCCTCGTCCACGGGCAGCCCGCCCTCTTTGACCCTTGCGGCCTCGTCGGAGAGGGGGCCCCCGGGGTCACAGCGGACCCCCGCCAGATATTGCTCCAGCCCGCGCTTCGCCTCGGCGCAGCGCCGCTCCAGCCCGGCGGCCTCGGCCTTCAGCCGGTCCTGGAGGACCTGATACCGGCCCGTCTGGAACAGCTCCCGGAAGATGGCCTGGCGCTCCCTGGTGTCGGCCATCAGCAGCCGCTGGAAGTCGCCCTGGGCGATCATGGCGGTCTGGGAGAACTGGTTTTTGTCCAGTCCCAGGATGTCCCGCAGGGCGGCGTTGACCTCCTTGACCCTGGCGATGACCTGCCCGTCGGGGAGGGTGAGGGCGGCGTCCGCCGGCTGGGTCACGGTGCCGTCCCCCCGTTTGGCAGGGCGCTGGTACTCCGGACTGCGCCGGACGGTGTAGGTCTTTCCGCCGTAGGTGAAGGTCAGCTCCACCCAGGTCTCGGCGTCGGGGGCGGCGTACTGGGAGCGGAGCATGGCCGGCTCCCGCCACGCGCCGCTGGCCCCGCCGTAGAGGGCGAAGGAGATGGCGTCGAAGATGGTGGTCTTGCCGGCGCCGGTGTCCCCGGTGATGAGGTACAGCCCGCTCCGGCCCAGCCGGTCCAGCTCCAGGGCGGTCACCCCGGCGTAGGGGCCGAAGGCGGACAGGGTCAGTTTCACGGGCCTCATGCCTCCACCTCCCAGATCTCCCCGATCAGGGACCGGCAGAGGTCCGCCTGCTCCCCGCTCATGGGCCGGCCGTTCTGCCGCTGGAACAGGGCGGCGAACAGCTCCAGGGGGGATTTTTCTTCCTCCGCCGTCCATTCGCTCGCCGCGCCGCCGGCCCGGGTGCGGAGGTTATCATAGTCCAGCTTCATCAGGTTGGGGTAGATCACCCGCAGCTTGCCCAGGGCGTCGTACACGTCCTCCTGGTCGGTGAGGGTGATGTGCAGATAGTCATCCGTGGCGGTGTTCTCGTAATTGCGCCGGTCGGTGAGCTCCTCGTAGGTCCCCCGCAGCTCCCGCAGGTCATGGAGGGGGACCAGGGGCGCCGTGCGGACGGACAGCCGGCCCTTTTCTCCCAGCTCCGCCACGGTGACCGACTTCACCTGCTTTGCCTCGGAGAAGGAGTATTTCAGCGGCGAGCCGCAATAGCGCACCCGCTCCGAGCCCGCGTTCTGGGGCCCGTGGAGGTGGCCCAGGGCCACGTAGTCGAAGGGCTCGAACACGGCGGCGTCCACGTTGTCCAGCCCGCCCACGGAGACCTCCTCCGACTCGGACCGCTCCGCCCCGGTGACGAACTGGTGGGCCACCAGCACGCTCCTGCGGGCGGGGTCGATGTCCATGCCCCCGATGACCGTCCGCAGGGCGTCGGTGTAGGTGTCGATGGGCTCGTCGGGATAAAAGCGGCGGACGTGGGCCGGCTTCAAAAAGGGCAGCATGTAAATGTCCACCGGGCCGTATTCATCGGTGAGGGTAAAGGGCTCCACCTTGCCGCTGAAGGCACGGGCGAAGTGGACGCCGCTGGCGTCGATCATCCGGGCGCAGAAGGACAGCCGCTCCGGGGAGTCATGGTTGCCGCTGATGACGAACACCGGCAGGTCCCGCTTGACCAGACTGTACAGAAAGTCGTCGAACAGCTCCACCGCCTCGGCGGGCGGCACGGGCTTGTCGTACACGTCCCCGGCGATGAGCACCGCGTCGGGCCGCTCGGCGTCGATGACCCGGCGCGCCTGGCCAAGGATGTATTTCTGATCCTCCAGCATGGGGAACTCGTTGACCCGTTTGCCCAGGTGCAGGTCGGACAGATGGATGAACTTCACGGCAGACCCTCCCACGATAAGCGCTTTTTGACAGTTTACCTCTTTCCGGCGCGGTCCGCAAGTGGGGCGGCGGGTTTTTGTTCCGGGGGGCCAAAAAGATTTTGTGATAATTTCCAAAAAACAGTGGCATTGTGGGAAAAGATATGTTACAATAGTGATGACCCAAACCGAAAGGAGTTGGACGTATGAAATTCACGTATACCGAAAAGAAGGTCAACCTCCCAAAAAAGCTCCACGACTACGCGGAGAAAAAGGTGGGCAAGCTGGACCGCTACTTCAAGCAGGACGCCGAGGCCAACCTGGTGTTCAGCGTGGAGAAGGACCGCAACAAGGTGGAGCTGACCATCCGCTCCGGCGGGACCGTCCTCCGGGTGGCGGAGAGCACCTCCGATATGTTCGCCTCGGTGGACGCGGCGGTGACCTCCATGGAGCGGCAGCTCCGCAAGCACAAGACCCGCCTGGAGAAGCGCCTGCGCACCGCCGTGTTCGAGCCGGCGGAGGAGGCCACCTCCTTCGTGCCCGACGAAGAGGAGGAGGACTTCCGGATCGTCCGCACCAAGAAGTTCCCCATCAAGCCCATGACCGCGGAGGAGGCCGTGCTGGAGATGGAGCTGGTGGGCCACAGCTTCTACGCCTTCAAGGACGAGGCCACCGGCGCCTTTGCCGTGGTCTACAAGCGGGCCGCCGGAGGGTACGGCCTCATCGAGGACGAGACCTGAGCTTTTGTGAACGTAAAACGCCGCCCCGCCGGGTACTCCCGGCGGGGCGGTTTTATGCGCTTTTGGGGGTGCGGTCACTGCATCCAGCCGATGACGTAGAAGTCGCCGCCGTTGGGGTCGGATATGAGGCAGACCGTGAAGGTCGTGCGGTACCAGCCGTCGCCGTCCAGCTTGCCGCGCCAGAACGCCCGGCCCGGGTCGGCGGGCTTCAGAGCGATGGAGGCTTTATAGAGGATGTCGCCGCCCTCCTGCTTCTGAATGTCGCTGGCCTCTGCCTCAAACTCCGTGGCGTTGCCTTCCCGCTGGTACAGGGCCAGCGCCTCCCGCAGGAACCGGCGGGCGGTGGCCTCGGCGTCCTCCCCGAAGGGGACCGTGACCCGGCCGAAATCGAGCCACGGGTCCGGACACAGGGCGAGGATGGATGCGGAGAGATCGTCCGTGCCCTCCGCCCGGAACAGGAGCCGGGTGGGGGACGTGGATTGGCCGAGGGCGGTCACGCCCAGCAGAGTGCCCTCCTCTGATAATTCCACGCGGACGGGATGGTCGCCGTCATCCCACAGAAGCCAGTAGTTGGACAGCGTGCCGGCATCGTCCTCCGTGCCCTGATACGTCCAGTCCAGCGAGGAGAACAGCGCCTTCAGGGGTTCTGCCTCCGCGGGGACGGTCATCGGTCCGGTGCCGGGGAAGATGAAGTACCAGCCCTGCCAGCCGCCGTTGGCAAAGCCCCTGTCCAGCAGGTCCAGCAGATACTCCTTGGGCCGGGTCTCCGGGTCGGGAGCGGGCTCGTCCCTTCCGGGGACATAGGCGTAGTCCAGGCAGACCGCCCGGCGGCCGTCCAGGCCCAGGCGCGCCCTCACCTCCCCGCAATAGGTGGGGCCGTTGGAGTATCCGGCGGCGAGCACCAGGTACAGCTGGCCGTCCCGCGCCTCAAAGCTGTAATACTCGTCGAAGAAGAGGAAGGACAGGCCGCCGGGCCATTCCGCCCGGGAGACGGCGGCCAGAGGCTCCCCGGAGACGGTGATGTAATAGTTTTCATCGTCCGAGTAGGAGCCGAGCCGCCCCAGGGCCTCGTCCACCACGCCGGAGCAGTCGTACTCCTCCAGGGTGTCAGGGTCGAACAGGTGGAGCTCCTCCGCCAGGACGCCGGTGCCGTGGCTGACCCGAAGGATGGCCGCCAGGAGCTGTTTTTGGCCGCCGGACGCGCCGTCGCTCAGAGCGGCGGAGATGATCCTGGCCATATCATTCGGCCAGCCGCCGCTCTCCGCGCTGCCGGAGAAGGTCACGCTCCGGCCGCCGTGGGTCAGGCGGAACTGGTGGTAGAGGCCGTCCTCGCCGGCGTCCAGGGCGGTCACCGCGGTGTCGGTGAGGACCGGCGCGGTGAGCTGAACCTGCCGCGCCTGACCCCTGTCGATAGCGGACTTGGGGGAGCGCATCTCGTCTACCCGCCAGCCGTCGGTGGTGCGCTCAAGACGGACGGAAAAGACCAGGGTGAGGGCGTCGCCTTCGTCGGGGTAGAAGCGGTCAGTGATGGTGAACTCAACGGCGTCTGCCGTTTCGCTCACCAGGGTATATATGCTGGGGGAATCGTCGTGGACCAGCCTGTCGGCAAGGGAGACGTCGAGATAGTAGGTGCGGCCGTCGTGCTCGATAAAGAAGGGGATGTCCCGATCAGCGTCATTGTTTCGTTCCGTCCAGAACCGGTCGGTGAACCGGGCGTGGACGGCGGCGTCAAAGACACTCCAGTCGGCGTATTCGCCGGTGGCGGGCAGATAGGTGTAGATGCCATAGTCAAAGGGGTCGGCGCTGGAGTAGCCGTCGGTATTGATCTCGGTGGTGTCGCCGCCGAACAGGCGGAGGTACAGCTCCTCGGCCTGCCGGTAGACGGCCAACTGGTCCTTGTCCAAAATTTCGGACAGGTCGGTGGTGGGGGCGGTGTTTTCAAGCGGATCGCCGCCCTCTGGCGGATCGGCCCGCACCGGGCTGGTGAGCAGGCACACCGCTGCCAGGGCCACCGCGATGACCCCCACGATGACCGCCGCCACGGCGGGGCGGTGGTATCGCAGCACGTTTTTGATGCGGGAGCCCGCGTCCCCCTCGTCGAAGGCCAGGGGGGAGGGGGCGGGGAAGCGGCCCTCGGTGGCCAGGGAGAGCAGGGTGGAGGAGTAGTCGGCCTTCACATCCTCCCCCAGCACCCGCAGGACCCGCTCGTCGCAGGCGGCCTCCATGTCCCGGCTCAGCAGCAGGAAGGCGGCCCAGGCGGCGGGGTTGAACCAGTGGACGGCCAGGATGAGCCAGCACAGGGGCTTGACGATGTGGTCCCCCCGCTCCAGGTGGGCCCGCTCATGGCAGAGGATGAAGCGGCGGGTGTCGCCGGAGACGCCCGCGGGGACGTAGATTCTGGGGCACAGCACGCCCAGGATGAAGGGAGAGCCCACACAGGGGTGCTCCCAGGCGCCGTACCTGGTGCGGATGGCGTCGAACAGTTTCCGCTTCAGGCGGAGATAGGAGAACAGGGCGTAGCCCAGCATGGCGGCCAGCCCCGCCAGCCATACCCCGGCCAGCGCCGCCCGCAGGGGGAACTGCCGGGGCGCGGGGGAGGAGGGCGCGGAGGGGGCAGAGGGGGCGGTGACGCCGGTCTGGGTCTGGGGCCCGGTCTGGTCGGGTTTGACCAGCTGGTCGGGGGTGAGGACGGTCTGGCCGCCCTGGGGCAGGGGGTCGATCCGGCCGGTGAACTGCTCCACCCGGGCGGGGATGTCCTCCGTCACCCGGGCGGGCACCAGGGACACGGGGCTTTGCAGGGAGAAGGGCAGGGCCAGCCTGGCGAAGACCACCAGCCACAGCAGGCACAGGATCTGCCGGGGGACGCGGTTTTTCAGGATGAGCCGCAGCAGCAGCACGATGGCCGCCGCCCAGGCTCCGGTGAGACCGGCGGTCCACACCGGGCCCATCAGCGTATACAGCCGGCTCAGGAGATCAATCATGGCGATCCTCCTTTCGGTGGGCGTCGATGAGGGCCTTCAGCTCCTCGGCCTCTTTCGCGGAGATATGCCGGCCCCCGAAAAAGGCGGTGAGGAAGGAGGGCAGGGAGCCGTTGAAGGTCCTGTCCACTACGGCGCGGCTCTCCTCCCGCTGGACGGCCTCTCTGGGGATGAGGGAGGTGACGGCGGAGCCGTCGTTTTGGAGCACGCCCTTGTCGATGAGCTTTTTCAACACGGTATAGGTGGTGGACTTCTTCCAGCCCAGCTCTTTCTGGGACAGCTCCACCAGTTTCCCGGAGGGGAGGGGTTCGTTCTCCCACACGATGCAGGCGAAGCGGTATTCGCCCTCGGCGAGTCTCGGGGTATCCATAGAGGGGTTCCTCCTTGTGGTTTATTTGAATAGACCGGTCTATGGCTTGAGTCTAACACGATAGACCAGCGCTGTCAACCCCTTTTTTACAAAAAATCCAAAAAATTTTTCCGGCCCGCCGGAGGCACCCGGATTTGAAAAAACCTCTGGCATTTTTGGAACGGATGTGTTAATATAGTTAAGTTAGCGTGTACTGCCCTATGGGGCGCATAATCGTGATGAGGTGATGGCGTTGAAGCTGTGGATGGCGCTGGTATTGGGTCTGGTCCAGGGCGTGGCGGAGTTCCTGCCCATCTCCAGCTCCGGGCATCTTGCCCTGCTGGAGCACTTTTTCCAGATGGAGGAGCCGGACAATCTGTTCAACATCCTGCTCCACTTCGCCACCCTCATCGCCGTATGCGTGGTGTACCGGAAGGACATCGCCGACATGATCGTGGAGTTCTTCCGGGGCATCGGCGCGCTGATCTCGGGCTCCGGCTCAAGGGAGGACCGGCCCCCGGAGGCCCGGCGGCTGGTGCTGCTGCTGGTGCTGGGCACCCTGCCCCTGTTTCTGGTGCTGCCCTTCCAGGACTTTGTGGAGGGCCTGGGGGCCAATCCGGTGTTCATCTGCTTCGCCCTGTTTGCCACCGGCCTGATCCTCTACACCGCCGACCGGCGGGGGGGCGGGACCAAGACCGCCCGCTCCGCCACGGTGAAGGACGTGCTGCTCATCGGCCTGGCCCAGGGGGCGGCCACCGTCCCCGGCCTGTCCCGGTCCGGCTGCACCATCTCCGCCGGCATGGCGGTGGGGCTGGACCGGAAGTTCGCCGTGCGGTACTCCTTCCTGCTGTCCCTGCCCGCGGTGCTGGGGGCCACCCTGCTGGAGCTGGTCAAGACCGTGAAGGACGCCGGGGCGCTGGATCTGTCCGTCGTCCCCGTGTACATCGCCGGGATGATCGTGGCCGGAGTCGTCGGGTACTTCTCCATCCAGCTGGTGAAGCTGCTGGCGGACAAGGGCAAGTTCGGCGGCTTCGCGTACTACTGCTGGGCGGTGGCCCTCATCGCCCTAGTGGCCAGCTTCATCGTCAGATAACTTTACAAAAGCGAGCATAAGGAGGCGCCTTCATGGCCTCGACCCAGAAAAAAACCACATCCAACAGCGGCAGGCGGACCGCTTCTTCCTCTCCCAAGGCGAAGCAGACCACCCAAAGCCGCTCCACATCCAGGCGCAGGAGCGCCCCGCCCCCCAAAAAGCCCCTCCGCCGGGAGATCGGGGCGGTGGTGTTCCTGCTGCTGGCCCTGTTCGCCGCCATCGGCTATTTCAAGACGGACGACGGCGCCTTTATCGCCCTGTTCTGCAATCTGCTGAAGGGCCTGTGCGGGTACGGATTCTATATCGCCCCCCCCATGCTGCTCTCCTGCGCCCTGATCCTGCTGTTCCACCGGGGGAGGCCGGTGCGGCTGCGGCTCACCGGGGCGCTGCTGCTGCCCCTGCTGCTGGGGAGCCTGCTCCACCTGATCCTCTGTAAAGAGGTCTACGCGTGGGGCTGGCCCATGTTCGCGGTCCTGTGGAAGGACGGCCTGGCCATGGTCTCCGGCGGGGCGCTGGGCGGCGTGATCGCCCTGGCTTTCCGGTTCGCCTTCGGCGGGGTGGGCGCCATGCTGGTGGTGATCCTGCTCATGGCCGCGGCGTGCCTGTGCGCCCTGCGCCTCACCCCCATGGACATCGTCAATTACCTCCGGGAGCAGCGGGACAGCCGGCCTGAGTACGACCCCGAGGACTACCCCGAGCCCGTCCGCCCCGTCAAGTCCGGACGGACCGCACGGCAGGACTCCGGCAAGGCCCGGAAGCCGGTCATCGACATCCCGGTGGACGACCCCGCCGTGCTGGCCAAGCAGCCCACCACCCCCGTGACCACCGTCCGGCGGAAGAACCTGTTCGACAAGACGCCGGGGGTGGAGCCCCCCGATCAGCTCCTCACCGGGCAGAAGGCCCAGCGGTTGGAGGAGGAGCCGCCCGAGTACGAGGACGTGCCCGATCTGGCCCCCGCCGCGGAGCCCGTCCGCCAGCCCGTCAGACCCGCGCCCGCGCCGGAGCCCGATCCGGTGCCGCCCCCGGTGATCCGGGAGCCCGCCGTGGCCAGGGAGGCGCCCCAGGTCACCAAAGACGAGGCCAAGGCCGCCCAGGAGCAGGTGGCCAAGGAGATCGAGGAGGGCCTGGAGCAGGACGTCCCCTACCGGTATCCGCCCATCTCCCTGCTGAACGAGGGGAAGGGTCCCTCCTCGGCCGCTGCGGGGGAGCTCCAGACCAACCAGCAGCGGCTGGAGGACGCCCTGCGCTCCTTCGGGGTGGACGCCCACATCGTCAACGTGACCCGGGGCCCCGCCATCACCCGGTACGAGCTGGAGCTGGAGCAGGGGGTCAAGCTGAACAAGATCACCAACCTGTCCGACGATATCGCCCTGGCCCTGGGGGCCAAGTCGGTGCGGGTGGCCCCCATCCCCGGCAAGATCTCCACCGTGGGCATCGAGGTGCCCAACCGCTCGGTGAGCCCGGTGGCCATCCGGGAGGTGCTGGCCTCCTCCGCCTTTACCGCCAGCAAGTCCAAGGTGTCCTTCGCCGTGGGCAAGGACATCGCCGGCAACTGCATCGTGGGGGACATCGCCAAGATGCCCCATATGCTCATCGCCGGCACCACCGGCTCCGGCAAGTCCGTCTGCACCAACTCCCTCATCGTCTCTCTGCTGTACAAGGCCACCCCCGAGGAGGTCCGCCTCATCATGGTGGACCCCAAGATGGTGGAGCTGGCCCCCTATAACGGCATCCCCCATCTGCTGATCCCGGTGGTCACCGACCCGAAAAAGGCCGCCGGTGCCCTCCAGTGGGCGGTGAATGAGATGATGAAGCGCTACCGCATGTTCTCCGAGGTGGGGGCCAAGGACCTGGCCTCCTACAACAACCACGCTGGCCGGGACGGCAAAGAGCCCATGCCCCAGATCGTGGTGGTCATCGACGAGCTGGCCGACCTGATGGTGGTGGCCGCCAAGGAGGTGGAGGAGTCCATCTGCCGGGTGGCCCAGATGGGCCGCGCCAGCGGCATGCACCTGGTCATCGCCACCCAGCGCCCTTCCTCCGACGTCATCACCGGCCTGATGAAGGCCAACATCCCCAGCCGCATCGCCTTCGCGGTGGAGGGGGCCGTCAACTCCCGCATCATCCTGGACGCCTCCGGCGCGGAAAAGCTGGTGGGCAAGGGGGACATGCTCTACGCCCCCCTGGGCCAGGACCGGCTGAGGGTCCAGGGCTGCTTCATCTCGGAAGAGGAAGTGGCCAACGTGGTGGAGTTCGTCAAGGAGGGCGCTTCCGCCCGCTACGACGAGGAGGTCATGCACGAGATCGACCGCAACGCCGAGGAGAAGGACAAGGCCGCCAAGGGCGTCGGGGGCTCCGACCCCTCCGCCGCCGGAGACGACTTCGACGAGCTGCTCCCCGCCGCCATCGACGTGGTGCTGGAGGTGGGACAGGCCTCCGTGTCCATGCTCCAGCGCCGCCTGAAGCTGGGCTACGGCCGGGCCGCCCGCCTGGTGGACCAGATGGAGGAGAAGGGGGTCGTGGGACCCTTCGAGGGCTCCAAGCCCCGGCAGCTGCTCATCACCAAGGAGCAGTGGGCGGAGATGCAGTACAGGCAGGACATGGTCCCCGGCCCCGTGCCCGAGGAGCTCCCCTACGAGGGGGACGCCGTGGAGCAGGACCGGGATATGCCGCCCTTTGACGAGTAAGGGAGGGCGCTATGAGAGAGATCGTAAACAGCTGCGGGAGCTTTTTCGTGGACGACAGCGGCGCCCTTCTGGACTTCAAATGCGCCGAGGAGAATTTCTACAAACCGCTCAGCGGCCCCTATGTGCGGGATGAAAAGCACGTGATGTGGCTCACCATCCCCGAGGGCGTCACCGCCCTGCCGGCGGGAGCGTTTGACGGGTACGACGTCTTTATGGATGTTGCGTTCCCCCAGAGCCTCCGGCGGATCGGGGACGAAAGCGGAGGGGCGTTGCGCTTTTGCAGCCTGAGGGATGTGGAGCTGCCGGAAAAGCTCGAATCCCTGGCCCCTGGGTCCTTTCTGGGCAGTTCGATCGGCTTGATCAGGCTGCCCGACGGCATGGATGTCCGGCTGATCCAGGAATGTATCTACCAGTTTAAAAGCTATACCTCCCACTCTTATCTCTTTTATCCCGTGGAAAAAGTCAGGGATCTGCCGCCGCCCGTTCATGCGGAAAGAGAACTGAAAAACGAGTGCGGCAGCTTCTTCGTGGACGAGTGCGGCTGCCTTGTGCGCTTCACCTGCGCGCCGGAAAACAACGCGGCCGACTGCCCGGCGGAGGAGACGAAGGACGTCTATAACCTGCGCATCCCCGAGGGGGTGATGACCCTTCCTTACAACGCGTTCATGGGCTATACCGTGCGCCTGCTGCTGACGCTGCCCGATTCGCTGTTGATCCTGGGGACCGGGAACGGCTGCGCCTTCCAGGGCGGCACCTATCCCGAGGTGCGTATCCCGGCGGGGCTGAACATCCTGGGCACCTTCGCCTTTGGATGCAGCCGGATCCGGGAGCTTTGGCTTCCGAAGGAGGTGCTGGGCTGGGGGTACGCCAGGCACTTCAAAGGGGCGCGGATCGGGACGCTCCATATCCCGGCGGGCCTGGAGTATGACCGATACCTCGATGTTCTGTTCCCCTCCAACAATGTGAGGATAGACGCCATCGCGCGGGATGTGGAGCCGGAGCAGAACTGAACGGCGGCTGTTCGCCGGCCGCCGAATTTACGGCTGTGCCGGTTTTTTCGAAAACCCCGAATCCCTTTGGCCCTCCATCTTCGGATGGAGGGCCTTCCTTTCAAAAAATACACTTGACAAATACCCCATAGGGGTATATACTGCGCGATAGGGGGAGATACCCCTGGGAGGTATTGCTATGGAGAACTGTCACAGCTGTCCCCACTGCTCCAAGACAAGGGTGCGGACGGAGGAGGAGATGAAGCGTCTCTCCAACCGGCTCAGCCGCATCGAAGGCCAGGTCCGGGGCCTCCGGGAGATGCTCCAGAAGGACGTGTACTGCACGGATATCCTCATCCAGGTCTCGGCGGTGAACGCGGCGCTGAACAGCTTCAGCAGGGAACTCCTCACCGAGCACCTGCGGACCTGTGTGGCGGACAACCTCCGCCAGGGCAACGACGAGGTCGTCGACGAGCTGGTCAACGCGCTCCAGAAGCTGATGAAATAGAAGGAAGGGAGAAATGATGCGGCAAAAATTTATCGTCACCGGCATGACCTGCTCCGCCTGCTCCGCCCACGTGGACAAGGCGGTGCGGAAGCTGGAGGGCGTGTCCGAGGTGAACGTGAACCTGCTGGGCGGCTCCATGACGGTGAACTGGACGGGGGAGCTGACCGCCGATGAGATCATCGCCGCCGTGGACAAGGCGGGGTACGGCGCGTCCCTGCCCGCCGCGAAGGGGGAGAGCGCCCGGCCCCAGCCCGCCGTCCCCGACATGGAGGACGAGCTGAAGCGGATGAAGCGGCGGCTCATCATCTCCGTCATCTTCCTGGTACCCCTGTTCTATATCTCCATGGGCCACATGATGGGCTGGCCGCTGCCGGCCTTCCTGCTGGGCCACCAGAACATGCTGGTGTTCGCCCTGGCCCTGTTGCTGCTGACCCTGCCCATCATGTACGTCAACGACAAGTACTACAAGGTGGGATTCAAGACCCTGTGGCATAGGTCGCCCAACATGGACTCCCTGATTGCCCTGGGCTCCGCCGTGGCGTTCGGGTACAGCGTGTATGTGATGTTCCGGCTGGCCTACGCCCTGGGCCACGGCGATATGGAGACGGTGGAGCGCTTCCACATGAGCCTCTATTTCGAGTCCGCCGGCATGATCCTGACCCTGGTCACCGTGGGCAAGTATTTGGAGACCCGCTCCAAGGGCAAGACCGGCGAGGCCATCGCCCGGCTCATCGACTTGACCCCCAAGACTGCCTCCGTCCTCCGGGACGGGCGGGAGGTGGAGGTGCCGGTGGAGCAGGTGCGGGTGGGCGACCTGGTGATCGTTCGGCCCGGCGGCTCCGTCCCTGTGGACGGCGTGGTGGCGGAGGGCTCCTCCTCGGTGGACGAGTCCGCCCTCACCGGCGAGTCCATCCCCGTGGACAAGACGGTGGGGGACACGGTGATCTCCGCCTCCATCAACAAGTCCGGCGCGCTGACCCTCCGGGCCACCCGGGTGGGGGAGGACACCACCCTGGCCCAGATGATCCGCCTGGTGGACGAGGCCGCCTCCTCCAAGGCCCCCATCGCCAAGCTGGCGGACAAAGTCGCCGGGGTCTTTGTGCCGGCGGTCATCGGCATCGCCGCCGTTACCGCCATCGTGTGGATGATTCTCACCGGCTCGGTGGAGCGGGCCCTGACCTCCGGCGTGGCGGTGCTGGTCATCTCCTGTCCCTGCGCCCTGGGTCTCGCCACCCCTGTGGCCATCATGGTGGGCACCGGCAAGGGGGCGGAGTACGGCATTCTGGTCAAGTCCGCCGAGGGCCTGGAGCGGCTCCGGTCCGTGACGGCGGTGGTGCTGGACAAGACGGGCACCGTCACCGAGGGCAAACCCAAAGTCACCGACGTGTATCCCCTGAACGGCACCTCCGCCGAGGAGCTGCTGTGCGTGGCCGCCTCGCTGGAGAAGCCCTCCGAGCACCCCCTGGGGGCCGCCGTGGTGGAGGAGGCCGCATCCCGCGGCATCCCCCTGTGCCCGGTGGAGGGCTTTGAGGCCGTCCACGGCAAGGGCGTCCGGGGACACATCCAGGGGGCCTTCTACGTGGCGGGCAACGCCGCCATGCTGGCGGGGGCCGGGGTGAAGCTGGGGGACCACCAGTCCCTGGCCGACGAGCTGGCCGCCCAGGGCAAGACGCCCCTGTTCTTCCTGGAGGACGGACGGCCCATCGGGGTCATCGCCGTGGCCGACACCGTCAAGGCCACCAGCCGCGCCGCCATCGAGGGCTTCCGCAGGCTGGGCCTGAAAGTCGTTATGCTCACCGGCGACAATAAACGCACCGCCGAGGCCATCGGCAAGGAGTTAGGCTTGACAGACGTGATCGCCGAGGTGCTGCCCGCCGATAAGGAGCGGCAGATCTCCGCCCTCCAGATGAAGGGGGAGAAGGTGGCTATGGTGGGGGACGGCGTCAACGACGCGCCCGCCCTGGCGAGGGCCGACGTGGGCATTGCCATCGGCGCGGGAGCGGACGTGGCCATCGAGTCCGCCGACATCGTGCTGATGAAGTCCGACCTGGCCGACGCGGTCACCGCCGTGGAGCTGTCCAGAGCGACCATCCGCAACGTGAAGCAGAACCTGTTCTGGGCCTTCTTCTATAACGTCATCTGTATCCCCATGGCCGCCGGCCTGTTCGGCTTCCAGCTGGACCCCATGTACGCCGCCGCCGCCATGAGCCTCAGCTCCGTCACCGTGGTCAGCAACGCCCTGCGCCTGCGGTTCTTCAAGCCCAGCATCAGGCCGCCTGAGCGCGCCGAGACCGCCGCGAAGACCGCTGAACTCACCGTTAAAACCGGCGAGAACGCCGTTGAAACACCGAAAGGAGAAGTCAATACCATGAAAAAAGTCACCATCGAGGGCATGATGTGCCAGAACTGCCGCAAGCACGCCGAGAAGGCCCTCCAGTCCCTGGATCCCAACGCCACCGTGGATCTGGAGAGCAAGACCGGCACCGTTGCCTCCACCGTCTCTGACGACGCCATCCGCGCCGCCATCGCCGAGGCGGGGTACGAGGTCAGCGCCATCGCCTGAGAGAAGCAAAAGGGAAGGGCCGCTCCGTTGGAGCGGCCCTTTAACATTATCTTGCCAATTTATATACGGCGTACTGATTGAGGCTGACACCGTTGGCTTTTGCGGCCTCCGCCAGATCCCTGTGCAGTTCCTTGGGGATCCTCAGCATCAGTTTTCCGCTGTACTCTCTCTGTGCTTTATATTCCTCCAGCGTGATGGTATCCGCCGGGTCCTCCGCGTCCGCCTCCGCAATCGCGGCAAGGTCCTCCGCCGTGGGTTCTTCCGGCTCTCTCGCATCGATCTCCGCCAGCCGCTTTTGAAGTTCCTCCATCGACAGTTCACGTTTCATGGTATCACCTCTAATACTTGATATTTGTCCGCGTGTTGATCTCAATGACTGTGATGACGATCTCGCCTTTTACCCACTCAAATAGTATGCGGTAGTGGGCGATTTTGTATCGGTATCGGTTTTTCGTCCCTGCGAGGTGGACGATATCGCCCTCAAACCGGGAGAGTTGGTCAAGCGCCTTATAGAGCTTTTTACGGGTGTTCTCGTCTACGCTGTCCAGGTACTTTTGTGCCCGCTTTTTCAGTTTGATCTCCATTGGGGCACCTCCTGGCTGCTAATATGATAGCATATGCGATAGCGGATGTCAAGCCGAGTGGGGATTCATAATTTGCCCTGTGTCCGCGGATAGGGCCTTGGGTCGTCGGTGAGGCCCGCCAGATAGTCCATGCTGGTGCCCAGCACCACCGCCAGCATCTTGCACTGTTCAAAGGACAGGTTCCGCTTGCCGATCTCCAGTTTGGAATAGGCGCTCTGGTCGATGCCGGTCAGCATCTGCATTTTGACCTGCGTGTAGCCCTTTTTCTTGCGAAGCTCCCTCAATCTGGACATAATTCATCACCCAGATAAATTATGCCTGTATGTCCTATTGATTTTAGGATTGTTTGGTCCTATAATAGCAACAGGGGGAGTGAATTATGCCGGACTACAAAGAGATGTACCTGAAAATGGTGCGGGCCACGGAGAAAGCCATCCGGGCGGAGGAGGAGACGTTGCGGACGCTGATCGAGGCACAGCGGGAGTGTGAGGAGATGTACCTCTCCGCGCCGGAGCCAGAGTTGAAGGTCGTGGAGCTTCCACGGCAGGATAGGGAGTAAAGAAGGGCCGCTCCGATGGAGCGGCCCTTTTCACGTCATCTTATAGCCGGGGAAATATTCCTCCACAAAGTCCACGTCCTCCACTGTCCACTCCCAGCCATTCAAGGCGTTGAGCGGCCCCGCGTCGGTGGTGAACTGGAATCTCAGCTTGTAGGAGTACAGCGCCTGGAACCGCCGGTCGTACTTCTTGTCGTCCCGCTCCCGGCCATATTTGCCGTCCCCCAGGAGGGGGTGCCCCGCGGCGGCGAACTGGGCCCTGATCTGGTGGGTCCGTCCGGTGATGAGGTCGCACTCCACCAGGGAGAGGCCGTTTTTGACCGCCAGAGTTCTGTAAAGGGTGACCGCTGTACGCCCGTTGGGTACCGGCTGTTTGTAGACCTTCACCTGGGCCTTGTCCTCGTCCTTGAGAATATATCCTTTCAGTTGGCCCTCCTTGGGCTCCGGCGTCCCGTGGACCACGCAGAGGTACAGCTTTTGCATCTCCCGGTCCCTGATCTTCTGGTTCATCACCCGCAGGGCCTCGGCGGTCTTGGCGGCGATGACGATGCCGCCGGTGTTCCGGTCGATGCGGTTGCACAGGGCCGGGGCGAAGGAGTTCTCCCAGTAGGGAGACCATTCCTTCTTCTGGTACAGGTACGCCTGGATGTGAGTGATGAGGGTGTTGACCCGCTCCTTGTCGTCGGGGTGGACCACCACGCCAGGGCGCTTGTTCACCAGCAGCAGGTGCTCGTCCTCGTAGAGGATATCCAGCTGCGGCTTGAACACGGACAGAAAGGCGTTCTCCCGGCTGGGCTTCTCAAAGAACTCGTCGTTGATGTAGAGCTGGAGCAAATCACCCTTTTCCAGCCGGTCGTCCTTTTTAGCGGCCTTGCCGTTCCGCTTCACCCGCTTGAGCCGCAGATACTTCTGGGCCAGGGGGCCGGGGAGGAGGGGCAGCGTCTTGGCCAGCCAGCGGTCCACCCGCTGGCCCGCGTCGTTTTGGCCGATGGTAAACTCCTTCATTTCACGCTTTCGATGAACCGCAGGAAGGCGGCCTTGCCGGTCTCGTTCCGGGCGTAGACGCCGGCGTGCTCCAGGACTTTTGCGAACACCAGGCCGGTCTCCTTCTCCACGATGTCCAGGGCGTTCTCCCGGGTGATGGTATAGCTGGGGGCGAAGCCCTCCGCCCAGTCGGCGTGTTTTTCCGTCAGCTCGTTGGCCCGGAGGTCGGCGCCGGTGACAAGGGCGTCGGCCACAGCGGCCAACTCTGTTTTCAGCCGGGCGGGGAGGACGGCCAGGCCCATCACCTCGATGAGGCCGATGTTCTCCTTCTTGATGTGGTGGAGCTCCGCGTGGGGGTGGTAGACCCCCAGGGGGTGTTCCGGCGTGGTGATGTTGTTCCGCAGCACCAGGTCCAGCTCGAACTTCTCCCCACGCCTGCGGGCGATGGGGGTGATGGTGTTGTGGGGCTCGCCGTCCGTCTCCGCGAAGATAAACGTGCTCTCGTCGGTATAGCCCCGCCAGGCGGTCAAGATCCTGTCGGCCAGGTCCACCAGGCGGGCGGGGTCGTCCGCCGTGATTCGGATCACCGACATGGGCCACTTGACGATGCCGGCGGCCACATCCTCAAAGCCGGGGAAGGTGACGGGGGTCTCCACCGGGGCCTTCTCCATGGCGAAGGTGTACCGCCCGCCCTGGAAGTGGTCGTGGGCCAGGATGGAGCCGCCCACGATGGGCAGATCGGCGTTGGAGCCCACGAAGTAGTGGGGGAACTGGCGGACGAAGTCCAGCAGTTTGCCGAAGCAGGCCCGGTCGATCTTCATGGGCACGTGCTCCCGGTTGAAGCAGATGCAGTGCTCATTGTAGTAGACGTAAGGGGAGTATTGCAGGAACCAGGGTGACCCGTTGATGGTGATGGGCACCACCCGGTGGTTCTGCCGGGCGGGGTGGTTGACCCGGCCCGCGTAGCCCTCGTTCTCGGCGCAGAGCTGGCACCGGGGGTAGGCGGAGGCGGGCAGGTTCTTGGCCGCCGCGATGGCCTTGGGGTCCTTCTCCGGCTTGGACAGGTTGATGGTGATGTCCAGGTCGCCGTACTCGGTGGGGGCGATCCACTTCACGTCCCTGGCGATGCGGTCCCGGCGGATGTAGTTGGTGTCCTGGGAGAACTCGTAGTACCAGTCGGTGGCCTTTTGGGGGTCCTCCCGGCAGAGGGAGAGGAACTTCCCGATGACCTGAGCGGGGCGGGGGATGAGCCGGCCCAAGAGGGAGGTGTCGAACAGGTCCCGGTAGACCACGGAGTTCTCGGTGAGGACGCCCCGCTGATAGGCGTCGTCGGTGAGCTCGTCCAGCGTGGCGGCCAGGTCGATGTCGCCCCATTCGATACCGGGGTCGGTATAGCTGTCCAGCTTCAATGCCTCCAAAACGGCATTGGTGGCCCAGATCTGTTCGCACTCGTCGATGAGCCCCTTGCGGCGGGCGTAGGTGATCAGCTTGGAGATCGCTTCATTGACCATCGCGCTCACCTCACCTCATCTGGGGTCCAGGCCCGGTATGTAATGTCTGGCGGGAGGGCCCTCCCGCCACCACCGTCCCGCCGAAGGGACGGATGTGGAGCACATGGCAGCTGCCCAGGCCCAGCAGTTCCTCCATCCCGGTCTTGAAGGTGTCCAGCAGATCGTCGGGCACGAAGGCCTGGATGGTGCCGGCGAAGCCGCCGCCGTGGACCCGGATGGCCCCTCGGCCGCCCAGCAGCTCCCGGCCCACGGCCAGGGCCACCGCCACCGCCTGGTGGCTGGGGTCGGCGGGGGACCACACGTTCTGCAGCAGCAGCTCCGAGGACAGGCCGGACTGGTTCACCAGCTTCAGGAACTGATCGAACGCCCCGGCGGCCAGGGCCTCGCCCTCCTCCACCGCCCGGCGGTCGTCGGCGTAGTAGTGCATGGCCCGGAGGACCGCCCTATCCCCGCACTGCTCCCGGAGGGCGGGCAGGTTGGCCCGGAAGTCGGCCTCGGGCACGTCCCGGAGGAACTGGCAGCCAAAGCAGCCGGCCACCGCCCCCATCTCCCGGGTGATATCGGCGTAGTCGTCGGTGAGGTCGGCGTGGCAGGAGCCGGTGTCCACGATGCACAGGGCGTGGCCGGACCGGGAGAAGTCATAGCCCACCCGCTGGGGCTTGGGGGTGGCGGGGTCGGCGAAGTCGATGGCCACCGCGCTCCCCAGGGAGGAGGCCATCTGGTCCATGAGGCCGCAGGGCTTGCCGAAATAGATGTTCTCCGCGTACTGGCCCACCCTGGCGATGTCGATGGGGGACAGGCCCATACCGCAGCAGTAGAAGTTGAGGATGGTCCCCACCAGGGTCTCATAGGCGGCGGAGGAGGACAGACCGGAGCCGGAGGGCACGGCGGAGACGGCATAGGCGTCGAACCCGGAGAGGGTGCGGCCCATCTCGGTGAGCTTGGCGGCCACCCCCCGCACCAGGGCGGCGGAGGTGTTCCGCTCCTCCTCTTTGGGGATCAGGTCGTCCAGGGAGACCTCCAGGGCGGGGTAGCCCTCGGAGGTGACGCGGATCACCCGCTCCCCGTTGGGGGCGGCGCAGGCCAGGATGTCCATATCCACGCTGGCGCACAGCACGTGGCCGTGCTGGTGGTCGGTGTGGTTGCCGCCAATCTCGGTGCGGCCCGGGCCGGAGAACAGGGCGGCGTTGTCCTTCTCGCCGTAGACGGACACAAAGCCCTCCGCCACATGGGCGGCCCGCTCCCGGGCACACAGCAGGCCGCCCTCGGCCCCGTCAGGGGAGTAAAGGCGGGCCAGGGCCCCGTCGTGGGCGCCGGCGCGCAGTTCCTTTGCCAATTCAACAGAAGTGGACATTGATTGGTCACCTCGCGTAAAAATATGCTGACAACAGTATAGAGAATTCCGCCGGGAAATTCAAGGTGCTTTTCCGTTTTCCCGCAAAACTTCCGGGCGGGAAAATCGGCGGCCGGCACTTGCCACTGGATGGGGATTGTGATATAATTTACCGCCGAACATAAAATGATGGCGTCAATGGAAAATTAAGGAGTGTATCGTTTATGGATATCATCGTGCTGGCGGGCGGGCTCAGCCCGGAGCGGAACGTGTCCCTGTCCAGCGGCACCAAGGTGTGCAGGGCCCTGCGGGACCGCGGGCACCGGGCCGCCCTGGTGGACCTCTATCTGGGCACGGACAGGTCCGCGGAGGAGCTGTACGCCGCCCCCCTGGAGCTGTCCGCCATCGACCGGCAGGCCCCCGACCTGGAGGCGGTGAAGGCCGCCCGGCAGGGCGGGGAGGACGGCCAGTTCGGTCCCAACGTGCTCTCCCTCTGCAAGGGGGCGGACGTGGTGTTCCTGGCCCTCCACGGCGCCTGCGGGGAGGACGGCCGGGTCCAGGCCGCCTTCGATCTGCTGGGCATTCCCTACACCGGCTCCGGCTATCTGGGCAGCGCCGTCGCCATGGACAAGGACCTGACCAAGCGGGTGGTGGCCCCCCTGGGGGTGCTGACCCCCAAGTGGCAGTCCGTGGTGGTCACCGGGGAAAATATGGCCTCCCTGACTGAGACCCTGGACCTGCCCTGCGTGGTGAAGCCGGTGGACTCCGGCTCCTCCATCGGGGTGTCCATCGCCCACGACCGGGCGGAGTTGGCCCAGGCCCTCAAGACAGCCGCCGCCCTCGGCGGCCGCACCGTCATCGAGGAGTACATCGCCGGCCGGGAGATCCAGGTGGGCGTCCTGGAGGGCAAAGCGCTCCCCTCCATCGAGATCATCCCCAAGGTGGGGTTCTATGACTACGCCAATAAGTACCAGCCGGGGGCGGCGGAGGAGATCTGCCCCGCGCCCATCCCGGCGGAGTGGGAGGAGAAGCTGGCCAAGGCCACCGAGACGGTGTTCAAGGCCCTGGGCCTCAGCGTCTACTCCCGGGCGGACTTCATCGTCAAAGAGGACGGGACGGCCTGGTTTTTGGAGATCAACACCCTGCCCGGCATGACCCCCACCAGCCTGGTGCCCCAGGAGGCCGAGGCGGTGGGCATCGGCTACGGCGAGCTGTGCGAGCGCATCATCAACGCCTCCCTGGCCGCCCGCAAGGCGGGCCGCTGAGCCATTTGAGGAGAGATCAGGTATGGATAAACTGACGGTACGCCAGCTGCTTGAGGCTGTGAACGGCGCCCTGCTGGGGAGCTTTGACGATCTGGACGCCACGGTGGATTCGGTCACCACCGACAGCCGGGACATCCCGGAGGGCAGCCTGTTCATCCCCCTCCAGGGGGAGCGGTTCGACGGGCACGCTTTCATCAACTCCGCCCTGGAGGGCGGGGCGGCGGGCTGCCTCCTCGCCCGGGAGCGGGACAGCTATCTGCCGGGGAAGTTCTACATCAAGGTGCGCTCCACCCACCAGGCACTCCGGGACCTGGCCCGGTACTACCGGCTGAGCTTCGACATCCCCTTCATCGCCGTCACCGGCTCGGTGGGCAAGACCACCGCCAAGGACATGATCGCCGCCGTGCTGGGGGCAAAGTACGCCGTCCACAAGACGGAGGGCAATTACAACAACGACATCGGCGTGCCGCTCACGCTGCTGAAGCTGGAGCGCCGCCACCAGGTCTGCGTGGTGGAGATGGGCATGGACCACGCCGGGGAGATCGACTCCCTTGGCGCTCTGGTGGAGCCGGACATGGCGGTCATCACCAACATCGGGGACGCCCACATCGAGAACCTGGGCAGCCGGGAGAACATCTTCAAGGCAAAGAGCGAGATATTCCCCCATCTGAAGCCGGGTGGAACGGCCATCCTCAACGGGGACGACGAGTGGCTCATCACCCTCCGGGGAAAGCTGCCCCAGAAGACCCTGTTCGTGGGAAAAGGGAAGGGCCTGGACTACACCGCCTTTGACATCGAGAGCGGCCCTGCCTCCATCCGTTGCGGCGTCCACACGCCCAACAGCCAGTTCCAGGCGGACATCCCCGCCCTGGGAGAGCACATGATCTATCCCACCCTCATCGCCGCGGCGGCGGGGGAGGAGCTGGGCATGGGCCCCGACGAGATCGCCCGTGGCATCGGCGCCTTCCTGCCCACCAAGATGCGCATGAACATCCTCCGCTGCCCCGGGGACATCGTGATCCTCAACGACTGCTACAACGCCAACCCCCAGTCCATGCGGGCGGCGGCGGCGGTGCTGGGCGGCGCCGCCCACCGGCGGAAGGTGGCCGTGCTGGGGGATATGAAGGAGCTGGGCCCCAACAGCGGGAGCTTCCACCGGGCGGTGGGAGAGTTCTTTGCCCAGGCGGGGACCGACCGGCTCATCGCCATCGGCGAGCTGGCCCGGTCCATGGTCGAGGGGGCCAAAGCCGCCGGGCTGGAGCAGGCGTCCTGGTTCCTCACCCTGGAGGAGGCCGGGCCCGCCCTGCTGCGGGAGGTCCGCGCCGGGGTCACCATCCTGGTGAAGGCGTCCCGCTCCATGGCCTTCGAGCGGGTGGTGGAGTTTTTGCAGGCCAACATCCCGGATTGACTGACGACATTCATCCGGCAAGCCGGATATTGAGGAGAGCCCATGATCGACATACAGCTGACCGGCCTCGTCAAGGAGTTCGAGGTGGGAAAACGAATATTGGACGGCTTTTCCCTCCAGGTGGAGGAGGGCGAGCGGGTGGGCCTGCTGGGCAAGAACGGCGCCGGCAAGACCACCGTGTTCCGCATCCTCACCGGCCAGGTCAGAGAGGACGAGGGGACGGTGGCCGTCGCGCCGGGGAAGCGGCTGGGGCTCATCTCCCAGATCCCCGTGTATCCGGAGGGCTACACCGTCCGGGACGTGCTGGACACCGCCTTTGAGCGCCTCCACGCCATGGAGGCGGAGCTGAGCGAGCTGGCCGCCAAAATGGGGGAGGGGGCCTCCCCCGAGGTGATGGCCCGGTACGACAGGCTCACCGCCGCCTTTGAGGCGGGGGGCGGGTACGACACCGAGACCCGGCTCAACAAGGTCTGCAACGGCCTTGCCATCGACGCCGATATGCGCCAGCGGCTGTTTTCCGACCTGTCCGGCGGGGAGAAGACCCGCATCAACCTGGCCAGGCTCATTTTGGAGGACACCGACATCCTCCTGCTGGACGAGCCCACCAACCACCTGGACCTGAACGCCACCGAGTGGCTGGAGAGCTACCTGGACCGGTTCAAGGGCACCGTCATCGCCATCTCCCACGACCGCTGGTTCCTGGACCGGGTGGTGAAACGGGTGGCGGAGATCGTGGACGGGAAGGCGGAGCTGTACTCCGGCAACTACTCCTTCTTCGTGGAGGAGAAGGAGCGGCGGTATCTGGAGCGCCTCCGCCAGTACGAGAAGGAGCAGGCCAAGATCGCCCAGTTGGAGAACGCGGCGGAGAACCTGCGGATGTGGGCCTTCAAGGGGATGGACAAGACCTACCGGCGGGCCAAGTCCATGGAGAAGCGCATCGAGCGGATGCGCACCACCGATAAGCCCACGAAAGAGAAAAAGCTCACCGTCCGCTTCGGGGAGAAAGAGTTCCACGGGGACGAGGCCATGGTGGTCACCGATCTGACCAAGTCCTTCGGGGAGCGGACCCTGTTCTCCCACATCGACCTGGAGGTGGCCGGCGGGGAGCGCATCGCCCTGCTGGGGGACAACGGCACCGGCAAGTCCACCTTCCTGAAGATCCTGATGGAGGAGGAGGCCCCGGACAGCGGCTCGGTGTACTTCGGGCCCTCCATCCGCATCGGCTACCTGCCCCAGATCATCCGATTCGACCGGCCTGACCGGAATCTGGTGGACACCATGCTGTGGGCCCAGAACTGTTCCACCCAGGAGGCCCGGGACCGGCTGGCCGCCTTCAAGTTCCGGGGGGAGGACGTGTTCAAGCCGGTGTCCGCCCTGTCCGGCGGGGAGCAGTCCCGGCTGCGGCTGTGTATGCTCATGGATCACCGGATCAATCTGCTGATTCTGGACGAGCCCACCAACCACCTGGACATTGACTCCAGGGAGTGGATCGAGGAGGCGGTGGAGGAGTACGGCGGCAATCTGCTGTTCGTCTCCCACGACCGGTATTTCATCGAGAAGTTCGCCGACCGCGTCTGGATGCTGGAGGACGGGAAGATCACCGACTTCCGGGGCAGCTACACCGAGTTCCGGGCCTACCGGGAGCGGCAGGAGCAGCTGAAAAACGCGAAAACGGTCCCCGAGCCGGAAAAGCCCAGAGAGGACAAGCCCAGACGCCCCGGCGGCACCAAGGAGCTGGAGAAGCAGGTCCGCGCCGCCGAGCGGGCGGTGGAGAAGGCGGAGATCAGGCTGGACGAGATCGCCGGCGAGATGGACGAGGCCGCCTCCGACTATCTGCGCCTCCAGGAGCTCTATGAGGAGCGGGGCAGGCTGGAGGACGAGCTGGCCCACCTGTACGCGGAGTGGGAGAAGCTGGCGGCGGAGCTGGAAGAGGCGAAAGGCTGAGGCATATGAATGAACGAATGAGCTATCACCCCTATCAGGGAAAGGGACGCCGGGTAAACTGGCTGGCCCTGCTGCTGGCGGTGGTGCTGCTGGGCGTGATCTGCTTTGCCGTCCCCTTCGGGGCGGTGATCGCCGGGGCCCGCACCGACATCCAGGGGGATCCCCAGGTGATGGTGATCTTCGGCTGCCAGGTGAAGCCCTGGGGGCCGTCCGTGCTGCTTCAGGACCGGCTGGACGCCGCTCTGGACTACCTGGAGGACCACCCGGATATGACGGTTGTCGTCACCGGCGGCAAGGGGGACGACGAGCACCTGTCCGAGGCCCGGGCCATGTACGATTACCTGACGGAGCACGGGGTGGACGGGGAGCGGGTCCTCATGGAGGACCGGTCCCACAATACAAAGCAGAATATCGCCAACACCCTGGAGCTGATGCGGTCAGAGGGAGCCGGCACGGCGGACGGCGTCCTGCTGGTGTCCAACGGGTTCCACCTGACCCGCATCCGGATGCTGTGGGACCGGGCGGGGGGCCCCGGCCCGGTGAGCGCTCTGGCAGCGCCCTCCAGCCACATCCCCACCATGATCTGGATGCACATCCGGGAGCCGCTGGCCCTGGTGAAATCCTTCTTTTTTGACTGAGGTGAACGAGATTGACCGACCAGTTGAGGGCCGTTGAGGCCAGATACGCGGAGATCGAGGCCCGGCTGGCGGCGGGGGAGACCTATTCGGACCCGGAGCTGGTGGCCCGGCTCAACAGGGAGCAGCGGGAGCTGGAGCCCCTGGTGACGGCCTACCGGGCGCTTTTACGGGCCAGGGAGGCCCAGGCCGGGGCGGAGGAACTGCTGGCCGACCCGGAGATGAGGGAGCTGGCCCAGGAGGAGCTGGCCCAGGCCAGGGAGGACATCCAGCGGCTGGAGCGGGAGATCAAGGTGCTGCTGCTGCCCAAAGACCCCAACGACGGGAAAAACGTCATTCTGGAGATCCGGGCCGGCGTGGGCGGGGAGGAGTCCGCCCTGTTCGCCGCGGACCTGACCCGGATGTATACCATGTACGCCGAGGGCCGGGGCTGGCGGGTAGAGGTCAACTCCGCCAGCGAGACCGAGCTGGGCGGAGTAAAGGAGATATCCTTCACGATAGAGGGGGAGGGCGCCTGGTCAAGGCTCAAGTACGAGAGCGGCGTCCACCGGGTCCAGCGGGTGCCGGAGACGGAGTCCGGCGGCCGGGTCCACACCTCCACCGCCACGGTGGCGGTGCTGCCCGAGATGGCCGAGGTGGACGTGGAGCTGGATCCCGACGACGTAGAGATGCAGGTGTTCCGCTCCTCCGGGGCGGGGGGCCAGCACATCAACAAGACCTCCTCCGCCGTGCGGCTCATCCACCGGCCCACCGGCACGGTGGTGGAGTGCCAGCAGGAGCGGTCCCAGTTCCAGAACCGGGAGAAGGCCATGCGGCTGCTGGCCTCCATCCTCTATGAGCGGGAGCAGGAGCGCATCCAGTCGGAGTACGGCGAGGCCCGCCGCAGCCAGATCGGCACCGGCATGCGCAACGAGCGCATCCGCACCTATAACTTCCCCCAGGGCCGGCTCACCGACCACCGGATCGGCCTGACCCTGTATAAGCTGGACGCCGTCATGAACGGCGACCTGGATGAGATCATCGACGCGCTGGCCGCCGCCCGGCAGGCGGAACAGCTGGCGGAGCGAGGCTGACATGAAGTATACCCACGTGATATTCGATCTGGACGGCACCCTGCTGAACACCATCGACGATTTGGCGGACGCCGGCAACCACGTCTGCGCCGCCCGGGGCTGGCCGGTCCACACCGTGGCCGAGTTCAAGCTGATGGTGGGCAACGGCATTCCCAAACTGGTGGAGCGGTTTTCGCCGCCGGGGACGGACAGTGAGACCCTGTCCGCCGCCCTGGCGGAGTTCTCCGCGTATTACGCCGCCCACAGCGAGGACAGGACCGCCCCCTATCCCGGCGTGCCGGAGGCGCTTAGGGCGCTGAAAGAGGCCGGGGTCCGCATGGCGGTGCTGTCCAACAAGGCGGACGCCATCGCCGGGCCGGTGGTGGAGCACTTCATCCCCGGCGTGTTCGAGGCCGTCCAGGGGGCTCTCCCCGGCGTACCTACAAAACCGGACCCCACCCTTCTGCGCCGGCTGATGGAGCGGCTGGGGGCCGCCCCGGAGACCACCCTGTTCGTGGGGGACAGCAATGTGGACGTGGCTACCGGCAAAAACGGCGGCCTGCCCGTGTGCGGGGTCCTGTGGGGCTTCCGGGACCGGGCGGAGCTGGAGGAGGCCGGGGCGGACCGGTTCGCCTCCACCGCGGAGGAACTGAGACAGATCATTTTAGGCGAGCGGTGACCTTGCGTTGGATACGAAACTTCTCACACAAAACGATATCGACGAGGCCGCCGCTATTTTGAGGCGGGGCGGGCTGGTGGGCATCCCCACCGAGACGGTGTACGGCCTGGGGGCCAACGGCCTGGACCCGAAGGCGGTGGGCCGCATCTTCGCGGCCAAGGGCCGCCCCCAGGACAACCCGCTGATCCTCCATGTCCCCTCGGCGGACTGGCTGAGCCGCTGGTGCGTGGAGGTACCGGAGACGGCCTATGTCCTGGCGGAGCGGTTCTGGCCGGGGCCGCTGACCATAATCCTGAAGCGGGGCCCGGAAGTGCCCGACGCGGTCACCGCCGGGCTGGACACGGTGGGGATGCGCTGCCCGGACCACCCGGTGACACGAGCCATCATAGAGGCCGCCGGGG
>CANRIW010000003.1 GCA_947630785.1 uncultured Oscillospiraceae bacterium
CATCAACATCTACTACAATTTCGTAGGCTTTGTGGAACTGTAAACCCGTCATGCTTTATGCAAGGTTGACTAACGAGATGTACGCACGGGATATTTCCAAGAAGGTGCGGTCCTCCCACCGTCTGCGAGGCAATGCGGGCGAGCCCCTGTCCCAGCCGCCCTACGGGTACAGAAAGGACCCGCAGGACAAGAAGAAGTGGATCATCGACCCGGAGGCGGCGGAGGTGGTCAAGAGCATCTTCAGGATGTGCCTGGATGGAAAGGGCAACGAAGCCATTGCAAAAGCCCTTCAGGAACAGCAAGTATTAGTCCCTATGGCGTACTGGCAGAGCAAAGGGCTGCCGCGGGGCGGTAAAACGCAGCCAAATCCGTATCGGTGGAGCAATACCAGCATCCAGCAGATACTGTCTCAACAGGAGTATTGCGGGGACGTCATCAACTTCAAGACTTACTCCAAGTCCTTCAAGAACAAGCGGAGGCTGAGAAATGACCCGGAGAACTGGGTGATATTCAAGGACGTCCATGAGCCGATCATCGACCGGGACACTTTTGATCGGGTGCAGGACCTCGTGGCAAAAACAAAACGCCGTGCGCCTAAGAAGGCAAACGGCCCCAAGAGTATCTTCTTCGACCTTCTGTACTGCGGGGACTGCCACAAAAAGATGCACTACCACACGAACACCAAAAATAAGGACATCCACTACTTTGCCTGTTCCGATAACACCGTGGATCACCGTGGGGCTTGTCCTGGCCGCCACTATATCCGGGCGGACGCCATTGAGCAGGTGGTGACGCTGGAACTTCGGCGGATGGTCGAGATGCTGCGGAACGACGAGGCCGCCTTTGCCGAGATGCTGGCCCAAAAGACCGATCAGGAACTCCAAAAGGAGCGGAAGCGGGACGAGGAGGAACTTCAAAAGTCTATCGTCCGCAACGACACCGTCTCCAGGCTCTATGAAAAGCTCTACGAAGATAACGCCACGGGCAAGGTGAGCGACGAGTGGTTCATGCAGCTCAGCCACAAATACGAGGTGGAGCGGATGGAGCTGAAATCCAAAATATCCTCCCTCCGCAAAAAGCTGGCGGAATCGGGACAGCACCAGCGGGAGCGGGACAGCTTCATCAAGGCTGTACGGCAATTCATGCGGATGGACCGCCTGACCTCCCCGCTGTTGCGGGAGCTCATCGACCACATCGACGTCTACGAGACCGAGGGCACAGGCAGGAACCGCACCCAGCGGGTCGTGATCTATTACCGCTTCGTGGGGTATATCGAGTGGCCGGGACGGGCAGGCGGTCAGAACTACAAGGCCGACACCCGCAAGGGCGTGGCGGTGGAATACCTCACCGATCCCATCCCGGCATAAGAAATGAGCAGGCACCACGCCTGCTCTAAACAGAAAAAATCGAGTGTTCATAAGGTGAAATCCCTTATGAACACTCGATGTGGCGCGGAAGGAGGGATTTGAACCCTCGCGCGCTTTTAAACGCCTACTCCCTTAGCAGGGGAGCCCCTTCGGCCACTTGGGTACTTCCGCAAGCCGAACATCAGAGAACTGATGGAATTTTCATGGCGGAGAGAGTGGGATTCGAACCCACGGCCCTTTCGGGTCACCGGTTTTCAAGACCGGCTCCTTAAACCACTCGGACATCTCTCCCAATCGGATGGGCCAGACGCGTGAATTATAGTACCATATTTGTTCCCGGATGTCAACGGGAAAATTCCGCCGCGGGGCTTGACAAGCGGGGTTTTCTTCGCTAAAATAAGCGTACTGAAAAGGCGCAGATGGGAAGAAGACGCGGTCATCCCTCCCACAGAGAGCCGGCGGATGGTGCGAGCCGGCGGATGGACCCGCGTGGATACTGGCCCCGGAGCCGCCGCCCCCAACCGGTCACGCAGTAGGGACGGACGGGAGACCCCGTTACAGGTCATGGCCTTGTTGGAGGCCGAGAGCGCGCATCGGGTGACCGTGCGCGGAAGTAGGGTGGTACCGCGTGATCTCTCACGCCCCTGACGAATTCTGTCCGGGGCGTTTTGTTTTGCCCCAAATTCCAAAGGAGGAATTTCTTATGAACCTGAAACCCGGATTTGAGAAGTACATCCCCTTCCAGCCCCAGCCCATTGAGAACCGCACCTGGCCGGACAAGGTCATCACCAAGGCGCCCATCTGGTGCTCCGTGGACCTGCGGGACGGCAATCAGGCCCTCATCGACCCCATGAACCTCCAGGAAAAGCTGGAGTACTTCCACACCCTGGTGGACATCGGCGTGAAGGAGATCGAGATCGGCTTCCCCTCCGCCAGCGAGACCGAGTATGAGATCTGCCGGGAGCTGATCGAGGGGAGCCATATCCCCGACGGCGTGACCATCCAGGTGCTGGTCCAGGCCCGGGAGCACCTCATCAAAAAGACCTTTGAGGCCATCAAAGGCGCCAAGCACGTCATCTTCCACTTCTACAACTCCACCTCCACCCTCCAGCGGAAGGTGGTGTTCCACACCGATGTGGAGGGTGTGAAGAAGATCGCCGTGGACGCCGCCGACCTGATCTACGAGATGGCCCAGCCGGTGATCGCAGAGGGGATGGACCTCCGGTTCCAGTACTCCCCCGAGTCCTTCATGGGCACCGAGATGGACGCCGCGGTGGAGATCTGCGCGGCGGTGCTGGATCACCTCCACGCCACGGCGGACAACAGGACCATCCTCAACCTGCCCACCACCGTGGAGAACTGCATGCCCAATCAGCTGGCCGACATGCTGGAGTACTTCATCCGCAAGCTGCCGGGGCGGGAGCGGGCCATCATCTCCCTCCACCCCCACAACGACCGGGGCACCGGCGTGGCCACCACCGAGATGGGCCTGCTGGCCGGGGCGGAGCGGGTGGAGGCCACCCTGTTCGGCAACGGCGAGCGCACCGGCAACGTGGACATGGTGACCCTGGCCATGAACATGTACACCCAGGGGGTGGACCCCAAACTGGACCTGTCCCACATCAACAGGATCCGGGATATGTACGAGCGCTGCACCAAGATGAAGGTGCCCGAGCGGCAGCCCTATGTGGGCGAGCTGGTGTTCACCGCCTTCTCCGGCTCCCACCAGGACGCCATCAACAAGGGCTTCGACTACACCGAGAAGTCCGGCACCGGCATGTGGGAGGTCCCCTACCTGCCCATCGACCCCACCGACCTGGGCCGGGAGTACGAGCCGGTGCGGATCAACTCCCAGTCCGGCAAGGGCGGCGCCGCCTTCATCATGCACCACAAGTTCGGCTACGACATGCCAAAGGCCATGCACGCCGACTTCGGCGCCGTGGTCCAGAAGGAGTCCGACCGGGTGGGCAAGGAACTGAAGGCCGAGCAGATCTTCGAACTGTTCGACAAGGAATACCTCTCCGCCCCCAAGACCTATCAGCTGGAGCGCCACTCCTTCCAGGAGGACGCCCGCCAC
This sequence comes from uncultured Oscillospiraceae bacterium, assembly GCA_947630785.1. GTDB lineage: Bacteria > Bacillota > Clostridia > Oscillospirales > Oscillospiraceae > Enterenecus. Next base: position 3,445 of record CANRIW010000003.1, read on the forward strand.
GGCCAGGCCAGCCGGGTCACCTTCAACGGCGAGGTGGGCTACAAGGGCCATGTGATGGCCGCCCGGGGCGAGGGCACCGGCCCCATCGACGCCTTCTTCAACGCCCTCCACGACCTGCCCGAGGGGGCCATCAGCGGCTATCAGTTCGTGGACTACAAGGAGCACGCCATGTCCTCCGGCTCCGACACCCAGGCCGTCTGCTATATCCAGCTGAAGGACCCCAGGGGCCGGGACGTGTTCGGCGTGGGCAAGAGCCACAACATCAACCGGGCCTCTCTGCGGGCCATCCTCAACGCCATCAACCGCTCCCTGCTGAGCTGAAAAGGAAAGTGGGTGTTCCACATGAAAAAGGCCGCATTCATCGGCACGGGCAATATGGGCGGGGCGCTGGCCCGGGCCGCCGTCCGGGCCCTTGGGCCGGAGCAGGTGATCCTCTCCAACCGCACCGCCGCGAAGGCGGAGGCCCTGGCCGCTGAGCTGGGCTGCGCCGCGGCGGACAACGGCCGCGCCGTCCGGGAGGCGGAGTACATCTTCCTGGGGGTGAAGCCCCACCTGATGGCCGCCCTGCTGGAGGAGCTGGCCCCGGCGCTGGCGGACTGCCATGCCGCCGGGGAGGACAAGGTCCTCGTCTCCATGGCCGCCGGGAAGCGGATCGCCGATCTGCGGCCCTTTCTGGCGGGGGTGGGGTACGACGTGCCCCTGCTCCGCATCATGCCCAACACCTGCGCGGCCATCGGCAAAGGGATGACCGCCCTGTGCGCCGCCCCCGGCACCGATGAGGCCCATCTGGCGGCGGTACGGGAAATCCTGTCCGCCTCCGGCCGTGTGGAGGTCATCGACGAGGGGCAGATGGACGCCTTCTCCGCCGTGGCGGGCTGCGGCCCCGCCTTCGTGTACCCCTATATCGAGGCTCTGGCCGACGGCGGGGTGATGGCCGGCCTGCCCCGTCAGAAAGCCCTGGAGTACGCCGCCCAGACGGCGCTGGGCGCGGCGGCCATGGTGCTGGAGACCGGCGAGCACCCCGGCGCGCTGAAGGACGCGGTGTGCTCCCCCGGCGGCTCCACCATCGCGGGGGTGGCCGCCCTGGAGCGGGCCGGCCTCCGCGCCGCCGCCATCGACGCGGTGCTCGCCGCCTGGAGGCGCAATCAGGAGCTGGGAAAGTGAACGCCGGCAGCGAGCGCCCCGGAGCGGAGCGCCTGTACCGCAAATGGTGCGGCCCGCTGTTCGGCCTGCTGGCGCTGGCCCTTATCCTGTGGACGCTGTTCGCCGGAGACGGGATCGGCCTGTCCAACAACGGGGACTTCGGCCGGGTAATGCGGGCGGCATCCCTCTCCTTCGGACCGCGGACCCCCTCCCACACCTATGTGGATACCTATGTCATCGACCTGAGCCACGGCTCCGCCCTGGCCAATGTGGCCTCTATCCTTTTCGGCGCCACCGGGCTGGGCTCCTATCCCTCCGTCCAGGTGGCGCTGGTCCGGCTGTCGGTGGTGGCCAATCTGGTGGTCAACAAACTCCTGGGATGGGAGATGTCCACCTATCACATCCAGGTGCTGGGAGCCATGCAGGCGGTGATGTACGCGGCGGGGATTGGCCTGCTGGCCTCCCAGATCAGGCTGCGCTGGATCTGGCAGGACGCGGCGGTGAAGCTGGCCGCCCTCCTCGTGCTGTGCGACATCGGCTATGTGGCCTATTTTAACTCCTTCTACGGGGAGGGCCTGGAGCACATCGGGCTGGTCTGGTGCGCCGCCATGCTGGTCCGGGTGCTGCGGCCGGACCGGGTCCCCACCGGCTGGGACGGGCTCTGGTGCGTCCTCTGCGCCGCCGTCTACGGCTGGGCCAAGTTCTTCAACATCCCCCTGGCCATCCTGGCGCTCATCGTGCTGGAGGGGATCGTGCTGGTCCGCTCTGGAAAACGGAGGGCGCTGGCCCTCGGCGGCGGGGCGGCCGCCCTCCTGCTGGCGGTGTGGATCGCCGTCCCCGGCTGGATGGACATCGAAACCAATTACAACGCCGTGTTTTACGGCGTTGTGCGCGGCGTGGACCGGGCCACGGCGGAGCGGTATCTGGCCGACCTCGGTCTGCCGGAGGAGCTGGCAGACTACCGGGACACCAACTACTATCTGGCCGGCGTGGTGGACTCTCTGGAGGAGCGCGGCCTGCTGGACGAGGCGGAGTCGGTGGGCAAGGCCGACTTGGTGAAATTCTACCTGACCCATCCGGGGCGGCTGTGGGAGCAGGCGGAGCTCACCGCTCTCCACTGCGGCATGGTGCGGCCCTACTATCTGGCCAACTATGGCGCGGGCCACCCGCTGATGACCTGTTCCGCCCGGATGTCCCTGTGGAGCGCGGTCCGGGACTGGCTGGCCCTGGACTCGCTGGGGGGCTGCGCCGCCGTGACGGCGGCCGCCCTGGCCATGGCGGTCTGGCTGGGGCGGAGGCGGATGAGGCCGCTCTGGCTGGCCCTTCTGCTGCTGGCCCTGCTGGGCGCTCTGTGCTATTCCTTCCTGCTGCCGGTGATCTGCAACGGCGAGGGGGATTTCGCCAAGCATATGTTCCCCTATGTCGAACTGACGGACCTTCTGCTGCTGGCCTGTCTGGCCCTGGCGCTGGACCGGGCGGAGCGCTCCCGGACGGGAGCGGTGTGCCCCCTGCTGGGCGGAGCGCTGGCCCTGGCCCTGATCCTGCCTCCCGCGTGGAGCGCCGCCGCCGGCCTCTGGCGGGACAGTCAAAGCCATCCGGCGCCTGAGGCCGGGGCCTACGTGGTCCTGGGCAGTTATGAGGGCCAGCCGCTGACCTGGCTGATCACCGGCGAGACGGAGGCGGGCTTTACCCTGCTCTGCGCGGACGAGTCCATCTCCCTTCCCTTTGACACGGCCGACGGCAACGACTGGGCCTCCAGCACCGCCCGGGAATGGCTCAACGGAGACTTCCTGGCCGGCTTCCGAGAGGATGAGCTGGCGCTGATCCGGGAGACGGACCACCCGGTCATCCTGCCGGACGCCCTGCGGGACACGGCGGAGCGGGGCGATCTGGATTTCGCGTGCAGCCACATCGCCGTGCTGTCCGACCGGCTGTGGGAACGGGCCTGGCAGGTCTCCGCCTCCGACCGGGTGCGGCTGCCGGACATCCATCTGGCGGCCTCCCTGGCCCGGGAGGGCTATGACATCGCCGGCCGGCCCTGGTGGCTGGATACCCCCTACTGCCCCTCCGGCGTGCTGACCCGCTATGTGGGGGCGGACGGCCACGTCTACTTCGGCGAGGCCAACGTCCCCCGGGTGCTCCGCCCGGTGGTGGATATCGGAAAGACGCCCGCCCTGTCCGGCTCGGGCAGCCGGGGCGACCCCTTCATATTGGCATAGAAAGCGGCCCCTCCCGCGCGGGAGGGGCTTATGTAGGAAGTCCCGCAAAATTGTTACTTAGTTTTTGTGTTTGTAGGTTGCTTCGGATTGCGGCCAAAGTAAAAAGCTATGATAACGCAGAAAGTGTCTTTAAAGAAATCCGTATCAATGTTACCGGTGATTGCCAAATAAGCAAACACCACCGCCAGCATGATGGTTACGATGGACTCGACTGTAAATAACCTGTTGAATACCTTTTCTCTCACTGAAAATTCCTCCTCACAATAAACTTGTCATACTCATCCGAAACAGCCTCTGACCTTAGAGAGTCCGCGTAGAGTCACACGATGTGTTTGCCGTTGAACTTGTCAGGGACAACCTTGAAAGGCTCAGAGCCACGCTCAGTCAACAGGTTGTTCCTGCAAACATAAGTTTGGGATTTTTTCATTTGTTATCATCTCCTGTAGAATATTTTTGCCCCCGGCCTTTGCCAGGAAGCTGAAAGATATGGTTTTCTTTCATTTTTAGAAATCCTGCATCCACCCCGATTCGTCAGTCAATAGACGGATGAACTGGGTGCTTTGATTTCAAACATTTGGAGAAACGAACCTGTTTGCACACTACTTCCATCCATATATACACCGGCTGTGCGTGTGTGAGTTGGCAGGGAAATCCGGGCGCTAACAAGGCACGTCTAAATCAAAAATTTTGAAAACGTGATATTTGTATTCACTATATTTGTGCCTCAAGTGAGCCTGTAAGCCTTGAGCCTCAATGCCTACGGACCATTTCTAAATCCAAACTCAAACAATTTTAAATCCAATAATTTCTAGAACGAGTGCAAAAAAAAGAGGGAGCCGAAGCTCCCCCTTAGAGGTTTGGTTTACCACATATGCCCACAATTTTCGCATTTATACTGCTTGCCGATTTTAGACGAGGCCAACCCCCATGCGGTGACAGAAGCGGCCCGATTGAGTGTGCTGATGCGCTTTACATGAAGTTTGGAACCACATATAGGGCAGGCAGGGAGTTTGGACAGTTCCTGCTCTTCCTCCTCACGCTTTTTCTGTTCAATTGCCTCCCATAGTTTGGCCTCTTTTTTGCTCTGTTTCTGATAGGCTTCAAAGTCAGTATAAAAGAGTTTGCGCTTGCTATATTCATGCACAATACCAGCTGTTGCGATGAATCCAAAGAATGTTGCCGGGATTGCAAAAATGACAGGGGCAAGCCACCCATTTCCGGGATAAATTATAATTGCCAAAATAAATGCGACGAGAGCTGCAACTACATCAAAAACGACAAGAGCTACCAACCAAAGTTCCGGTTTAGAAGGCGGAGTAATTTCGCTCTCAAAAGCGACTTCAACCTCTGGGAACTTCTCTACAAAATAATTTCTCGTTTCAAATCCGCACTCTGGACACTTTTCTTCTGTGCTTGGGATTCCCTCCTTACCACAATTCGGGCACCTGATATTGACTACCATGACTGTCCCACCTTCTCGTAGGTTCGTCTTGCAACCTCGCTGTGTCCTCTCGGTGTATCATCGGATTTCGCACTCTACCAAGGAATTCTTGATTGTTTCTTCCAGAATCTCAGTTATCCCAGTTATGCCACACGTTCTGCACGTCGTCGTTGTCCTCCAGCATGTCGATGAGCTTCTCCATGTTGGAGATATCCTTCTCGTCGGTGAGGGTAACGTAGTTCTGGGGCACCATCTCCACCTTGGCGGAGAGGAAGGCGTAGCCCTTGTCCTCCATGGCGGACAGGACGGCGGGGAAGTCGTCGGGGGTGGTGTAGACAGTGAAGACCTCGTCCTCGGGCTCGAAGTCGGCGGCGCCGCACTCCAGGGCGTCCATCATGACGGTGTCCTCGTCCAGGTCCTCCTTCTCGATGACCAGCACGCCCTTCTGGTCAAAGGACCAGGACACGCAGCCGGTGGCGCCCAGGTTGCCGCCGAACTTGTCGAAGTAGTGGCGCACGTCGGAGGCGGTGCGGTTGCGGTTGTCGGTCAGCGCCTCCACGATGACGGCCACGCCGGAGGGGCCGTAGCCCTCGTAGTTGATGGCCTCGTAGCTGTCCGCGTTGCCGGAGCCCACGGCCTTGTCGATGGTGCGCTTGATGTTGTCGTTGGGCATATTGGCGGCCCTGGCCTTGGCGATGACGGTGGCCAGGCGGGAGTTATTGGCGGGGTCGCCGCTGCCGCCGGTCTTGACGGCCACGATGATCTCCCGGGCGATCTTGGTAAAGGCGGCGGAGCGCTTGGCGTCGGCCGCGCCCTTGGTCTTCTGGATGTTATGCCACTTGGAATGTCCGGACATATTAAATCTTCCCTTCATTTGGATACTGGCGTACGCTTTTGTTATGATATCACAATCGCGGCCCGTTTGCAAGTGGTGCGGGAAAGTTATGCCTGCCTTGACAGAGATGGGGTGGACATAGTATACTAAAAATAGCAAAAAGTAATAAAAATATGGGGAGGAGGTGAACGCTATGAAACGGGCGATGGCATTCCTTTTGGCGGCGTGCTTGCTGCTGACCCTGGCGGGCTGCATGGCGCAGTGGGTGGATCGGCCCAGCCTCATGATATCGGGCAACTGCTATATCGACCCTTATATGCCGGTGAAGGAACTGCCGGAGGGCTACGTATACGCGGGAGAGCTGACCGCGCGGGAGGCACATGACACGGGTCTGAAGGGCTGCACGTATTATACCAGCGACAGCGACTCCAGCATCTATGTTTACCAGGAGTGCGGCACGCCCATCAGCGCCGACACGGTGGATAACACCCATCGCCAATGGGCTTATAAGCAGTGGATCTGCGAGGGCGCTGTTGACCGTTAAAAAAGCGGAATATAACCGTCAGGCGTCCATCCCGGAGGATGGACGCCTGTTTTTTGCGTCTTTTTTTGCTCAGGGCCGGCCCAGCAGGGCGAACATGTTCTTCTTATAGGCCTCCACGCCGGGCTGGTTGAAGGGGTTGACCCCCAGCATATGGCCGCTGACGCCGCAGGACAGCTCGAAGAAATAGAACAGTTCTCCCAGCGCCCGGGGGCTCATCTTGTCCATGCGGATGACGATGGAGGGGGCTCCGCCGTCCTTGTGGGCGGCCAGAGTGCCCCGGAAGGCCATCTCCCGGACGAAGCTCAGGGGCTTGCCGGCCAGGTAGTTCAGGTTGTCGCCGTTGTCGTCGCTGTAGGGAATGGCCACGTCACAGCCGGTATCGTCCACGTAGATGACCGTTTCGAACAGGTGGCGTTCGCCGTCCTGGATGTACTGGCCCAGAGAGTGGAGGTCGGTGGTGAACTGGGCGGAGGCGGGGAAGATGCCCTTGCCGTCCTTGCCCTCGGACTCGCCGAAGAGCTGCTTCAGCCACTCGCCCACGAAGGAATAGGAGGGCTCGTAGGTGCAGAACAGCTCGATCTTCTTGCCCTGGCGGTAGAGCAGGTTCCGGGCGGCGGCGTACTGCCACACCGGGTTGCTCATGTCCCGCTTGTCGAAGACGGTCATGGCGTCGTGGGCGCCGCCCATGAGTTCAGTGATGTCGATGCCGGCGGCGGCGATGGGCAGCAGGCCCACCGCGGACAGCACGGAGTAGCGGCCGCCCACGTCGTCGGGCACCACGAAGGTCTCCCAGCCGTTGGCGTCGGCCACGCCCTTCAGGGCGCCTTTGGCCTTGTCGGTGGTGGCGTAGATGCGGCCGTTGGCCTCGGCGCCGTACTGCTTCACCAGGGCGTCCCGGAACACCCGGAAGGCCACAGCGGGCTCGGTGGTGCCGCCGGACTTGGAGATCACGTTGATGGACCAGTTTTTGCCCTTTACCTTGTCCATCACCTTTTGCAGCTCGTTGGGGCTGAGGGAGCAGCCGGCGAAGCAGATCTCGATGCCCTTGGGCGGAAAAACCTCCAGCACCGCCCGGGCCCCCAGATAGGAGCCGCCGATGCCGATGACCACCAGCACGTCGGAGTCGGAGCGGATCTTGGCCGCCGCCTTCTGGATGCGGGCAAACTCCTCTTTATCGTAATTCTCGGGCAGGCGCACCCAGCCCACGTAGTCGGAGCCGGGGGCGGCGGGGTCGTACAGCTTGTCGTGGGCGGCGGCCACCTCGGCCGTCATGGCGGCCAGCTGCTCCTGGGACACCGCGCCCTCCAGGTTGGAAAGATCGAGTTTCAGCATGACAAAACATCTCCTTATCAGGCCGGGCCGGCGGAGACGCCGGCCCGTTGTATGTATTATTCGCAGAAGAACAAGGCCGCGCCGCCGAAGATGCCGGCGTCGTTGCCCAGCATGGCCCGGGCAATGCGGATATGGGAGCTGGGGCCGAAGGCCTCCTTGCGGAAGACCTCCTCGATGGGGTCCATCAGGGGCCGGCCCGCAGCGGACACGCCGCCGCCGATGAGGATGATCTCCGGGTTGATCACACAGGCCAGGATGGCGGCGCAATGGCCCACCGCGTGGCCGGCGTCGGTGATCACCTGCCGGGCGTTCTCGTCGCCGTCCCTGGCGGCGTCGAACACGTCCTTGGCGGTGACCCGTTTCATCTCATTGAAGGGGGCGAACTGCCGGGCGGCCCGGATGATGCCGCTGGCGGAGGCGGTGGCCTCCAGGCAGCCGTACTTGCCGCAGCCGCACTGCCAGTCCGGGTGGAAGGAGGAGGGGATGTGGCCCACCTCGCCGCCGCCGCCGTTGAAGCCGGTGATCATGCGGCCGCCGCTGATCAGGCCGCCGCCCAGACCGGTGCCCACGGTGAGCAGGACCAGATCCCTGCAGCCCCGGCCGGCGCCCTGCCACATCTCGCCCATGGCGGCCAGATTGGCGTCATTGGCGGCCCTGACGGGCAGGCCGGTGCGGCCCAGCTCGGCGGCCACGTCCACCTCACCCCAGCCCAGGTTGGCGCAGCCCCGTACCAGGCGCTGGTCCACCACGGGGCCGGGCACGCCGATGCCCGCGCCCACGCACTGGCAGTCCGGGAAGTGGCTCATGACCTCGCTCATATGCACGGCGATATTGTCGAACATCTCCTCCACATCGTGGGCGGAGACGAATTCCTGCTTTTCCAGCAGCTCCCCGTCCTGGGCCACCAGGCCCATTTTGACGGTGGTGCCGCCCACGTCGATGCCAAAGCACACTTGACGCATAGCAGTTCCTCCTTGACGTATGATTGCAGCCTTTCGCTTCAGCGGCTGACCTTGGTATGCCAGATATTCTTCATATACTCCTCCACGGCCCGGTCGGCGGAGAAGAAGCCCGCCTTGGCGGTGTTCACCAGGGACATATTGGTGAACTTCCGCTGGTCGGCGTAGACCTTGGACACCTCACGCTGGGCGCGGACGTAGTCGTGGAAGTCGGCCAGACACATATAGGGGTCGGCGGTGCCCTTGCTGTTGGTGGTCAGGGAGCGGACGATATCGTCGAAGTGCATGCCGCCGATGCCGCCCATGAGCACGTCCATAACGGCCTTCAGCTCCGGGTCGCTGCGCACGTAGTCCAGGGGATGGTAGCCCTTCTGCCACAGCTCGTTGACCTCGTTGGTCTTCAGGCCGAAGAGGAAGATATTGTCGTCCCCCACCTGCTCGTGGATCTCCACGTTGGCGCCGTCCAGGGTGCCCAGGGTCACCGCGCCGTTGATCATCAGCTTCATGTTGCCGGTGCCGCTGGCCTCCTTGCCGGCGATGGAGATCTGCTCGGAGATCTCGGCGGCGGGGCAGATGACCTCGGCCAGGGAGACGTTGTAGTCCTCCATGAAGACCACCTTCAGCTTGTCGCGGGTGTCGGGGTCGTTGTTGGTCATCTTGGACAGGGACACGATGAGCTGGATGATCTGCTTGGCCATGATATAGCCGGCGGAAGCCTTGGCCGCGAAGATGAAGGCCCGGGGCTGGAAGGGGGCGTTGGGGTTGGCCTTGATCTCCAGATACATATGGAGGATCTGGAGCACGTTGAGCAGCTGGCGCTTATACTCGTGGAGGCGCTTGATCTGCACGTCGAACAGGGAGTTGGGGTCCACGTACAGGCCGTTGCGCTTGAGGATCAGGTTGGACAGGCGCACCTTGTTGGCCAGCTTGATCTCCCGCAGCCGCTGGAGGACGGCGGGATCGTCGTGGTACTTCATCAGCTTTTCCAGCTGGGTGCTGTCGGTGGTGTAGCCGGGGCCGATGAGCTCGTTGAGCAGGTCCCGCAGCTCCGGGTTGGACTGGCACAGCCAGCGGCGGTAGGCGATGCCGTTGGTCACGTTGGTGAACTTGTCGGGCTCCATCACATAGTAGTCGTGGAAGATGCTGTCCTTCAGGATCTCGGAGTGGAGCTTGGACACGCCGTTGACCTTGTGGCAGCAGGCCAGGCACAGGTTGGCCATGCGGATCTCGCCCTTGGCGACCACGGCCATGTAGTCCAGCTTGGCCCAGTCATTTCCGTAGAACGCCTGCAGATCGATATACAGCCGGCGGTTGATCTCGCACACGATCTGATAGATGCGGGGCAGCTGCTCGGAGAACAGATCCTCGCTCCAGCGCTCCAGGGCCTCGCTCATGACGGTGTGGTTGGTGTAGGACAGGGTGCGGCAGGTGATGTCCCACGCCTTGTCCCAGGAGTAGTCGTACTCGTCGATGAGCAGGCGCATCAGCTCGGGCACGCACAGGGCGGGATGGGTGTCGTTGATGTGGATGGACACCTTGTCGGGCAGGTTGTCCAGGGACTTGTACTCCCGCAGATGCTTCTTCAGGATGGTCTGCACCGAGGCGGACACCAGCAGATACTGCTGGCGCAGGCGCAGCCGCTTGCCGGCGATGTGGTCGTCGGCGGGATAGAGCACCTTGGAGATGACCTCTGCCATGGTGTCGCCCTCCAGGGCCTTGGCGTAGTCGCCCCGGGAGAAGGCGGACATATCGAAGCTGTTGGGGGACTTGGCGCTCCACAGCACCAGGGGGTTCACCGCGTTGCTCTGGTAGCCGGTGATGAACATTTCGTTGGGCACCGCCATGACGGACTGGTAGTTCAGGTGGGCCACCCGGAACTTGCCGTTGTCGTCCCAGGAGTGGATCTGCCCGCCGAATTTGACCTCGATGGCCTCGCTCTCGTGGGGCACCAGCCACACGTCACCCATGGACAGCCAGTCGTCGGGGAACTCCATCTGCCAGCCGTCGATGATCTTCTGCTTGAAGATGCCGAACTCATAGCGGATGGAGTACCCGGTCATGGGCAGCCCCAGGCTGGCCGCGGAATCCATATAGCAGGAGGCCAGACGGCCCAGGCCGCCGTTGCCCAGGCCCGCGTCTGGCTCCAGCTCGTACAGGTCCTGGATGTCGATGCCGAATTTGGCCAGGGCCTTGGTGAACACGTCCTGGAGCCCCAGGTTATAAAGGTTGTTCCGCAGGGAGGTGCCCACCAGGAACTCCATGGACATATAGTAGACCTTTTTATTGTGCTCTGCCTCCTGCTTGCGGTAGTAGGCGGCGCTCTGGGTGGCCAGCATCCGGTTCACATTGTAGCACAGGGCACGGTAAATCTGCTGGGGGGAGGCGTTTTCCATCTGGCAGCCATAGCGCACCAGCAGCGTATTGTTCAAATTGGAAATGATCTGTTTCTGATCCATGCGCGAAACTCCTTACCGCCGGCGGCTGCCGGCATTTCTCGACGGGCTTGAGGACCTTTTCCGGGGCTGCCGCCCCATTGAAACGCCATCGGCGCTCACAGCCCGGCAAACCGGGCTGTGAGCGCGGCTATTATATCACACTATATCTGATTTGCAAGGTTTTTTTCAGAAGGAACGGTAGAGCTCCCAGTAATCCTCCACAGAGGCTTTCCAGGAGCTGTCCACCCGCATGTCGTTCTTCTGCAGGGCGGCCCAGGCATCCTTGTCATGGAACAGGGCGCAGCCCCGGCGGATGGCATCCAGCATATCGTGGGCGTTGTAGGTTTTGAAGGTGAAGCCCCTGCCCTCGCCGGTCTCGGGGTCGTAGGCGGGCACCGTGTCGAACAGGCCGCCGGTCTCCCGGACGATGGGCACCGTGCCGTACCGCATGGCGATGAGCTGGGTCAGGCCGCAGGGCTCCTGCTTGGAGGGCATGAGCACCAGATCGCCGCCGGCGTAGGTCTGGTGGGCCAGGGTGTTGTCGAACACGATGTTGGCCGACATCTTGTGGGGGAAGGCGTAGGCGTAGCCCCGGAACATATCCTCATACTGCGCCTCGCCGGTGCCGATGACCACCAGCTGTATCTCGTCCCACATCAAATCGTCCATGACGGCCTGGATCAGGTCCACGCCCTTGTGCCCCGCCAGGCGGGTGATCATGATGACCAGGGGCACGTCGTCCCGGACGGCAAGGCCCAGCCGCTCCTGTAGGAAGCGCTTGTTCTCCGCCTTTTTCTCCAGGGTGTCGGGGGTGTAGTTGGCGTAGATCAGCGGGTCGGAGGCGGCGTTCCACTCCTCGGTGTCGATGCCGTTGACCACGCCGGTGAGTTTCCCGCTGTTCTCCCGGAGGACGGCGTCCAGCCCGTGGGCGAAGTAGCTGTTCTGGATCTCAAACGCGTAGGTGCGGGACACGGTGGTGATCCGGTCGGCGGCGACGATGGCGGCCTTCATGAAGTTGACGGCGCCGCTCATATCCACCACGCCGCGCCAGTCCTCGCCCAGGCCCATGACCTCGCCCAGGAAATCGTGCCCGGCCCAGCCCTGGTACTCGATGTTGTGGATGGTGTACACCGTGTGGATGCCCCGGTACTCCTCGATGCCCTGGTACGCGGCCTTGAGGAATACGGGGATCAGGGCGGTCTGCCAGTCATTGCAGTGGATCACGTCGGGGTACCAGTTCAGATACCGCAGGGACTCCAGGATGGCCTTGGAGAAGAAGGCGAAGCGCTCCCCGTCGTCCATGTGACCGTAGATGGAGCCGTCCCGGTAGAAATAGTATTCGTTGTCGATGAAATAATACTGGAGCTTTTTCTTCCTGCTCACCAGGCGGAACACACCGGCGTACACATTGCGCCAGGACAGGGGGACGGTGAACTCCGCCACCCGCTCCACCTGGAGCTCCGGATCGTCCTTCAGGGATTTATAATAGGGGATGAACACCGCGATCTCAGAGCCCGGCGCCTCGCTGAGCGCCTTGGGCAGTGCCGCGGCCACGTCGCCCAGTCCGCCCGTCTTGATAAAGGGGGCGCACTCGCCGGAGGCGAACAGGATCCTCATACGGTGGCTCCTTTCCGGATGATCACCGGGTTGGTGGTCAGGCCCTTCAGCTCCGCGCCGGCGGTGATATTGGCCCACTTGTCCACGATGACGTTCTCCAGCTCCACGTTCTCGCCGACCACGCTGCCCTCCATGATGACGCAGTTCTTCACCTTGGCGCCCTTGCAGATGCGCACGCCGCGGGAGAACACGCAGTTGTCGGCCTCGCCCTCGATGGAGCAGCCGTCGGCGATGACGCAGGCGGACACGGAGCACTCGGGGCCGTAATAGGTGGGGACCTCGTCGGTGACGCGGGTGTAGATGGGCCGGTCGCCCCGGAACAGGGGCCCGCCGACCTCCTCATGGATGATGGCCAGGCTGTTGTTGAAGTATTCGTCCACGTCCCGGATGCGCAGGCACACGCCCTTGAACTCATACAGGTTCAGGGACAGCTGGCCCCGGTTGAACTGGTGCTGGATGAAGTCCCGCTCCAGGTGATAGATGCCCCGGGCAGTGTATTCCCGGATGGCGCTGGTGAGCAGCTGGCGGGAGATGATGAGGCAGCCCATGCCGGCGAAATCGCCGGGGCGGGCGGTGCAGTTCAGGGCGTAGGAGGTCACCCGGCCGCTGCGGCCCGCCTGGAACACGGAGGGGAACTCGGCAGGGCTGTCCTCCACCCGGGTGGCGGCGATGGTCACGTCGGCGCCGCTGTCGATGTGGGCCTGGAGCATGGGCCGGTAATCCATGTTGTAGACCACATAGGCGTCCGCCAGCAGCACATAGGGGGTGGTGGCGTTCTCCAGATAGTTCAGGGCGTTGCGCAGCTCATCCAGCTTGCCCCGGTTGTTGTGGTTCACCGCCTCGGAGGCGAAGGGGGGCAGCAGCAGCAGGCCGCCGTTCTTCCGGTTCAGGTCCCACTCCTGGTTGTTGGCCAGGTGGTCCATCAGGGAGTGGTAGTTCTGCTTGGCCAGCACGCCCACGTTATTGATGCCGGAGTTGACCATGTTGGACAGCACGAAGTCCACCAGGCGGTACCGGCCGCCGAAGGGAATGGCCGCCAGGTTGCGGTCATGGGTGAAGACGCTCAGGTCCTCGCCGTACATCTCGGAGAAAATGATACCAGTCATATTCATAGTGCCGCACCCCCTCAAATGATTTCCTTGGCTTTGACCACCGTACCGGAGGCGATGGTCTTTCTGTGGCCGACCACGGCGATGCCGTTGTGGGCGAAGGGATCGTCGCTCTCGGGCTTCTCGCCCACGGTGGCGTTCTCCTCGATGACGCACTGCTCGCCGATGATGGCGTAGTTCACGTCGGCGCCCTTCTTGATGACGGTGTTGGGCATGATTACGCCGCCGGTGACGCAGGCGCCCTCCTCCACCACGCAGCCGGTGTACAGCACGGAGTGGACCACCTTGCCGCGGATGATGCAGCCCTCTGCCACCAGGGAGTTGGCCACGGTGGCGCCGGGGTCGATGCGGGTGGACGGGCTGGCGTAGTTCCGGGCGTAGATCTTCCAGTTGGGGTCGTGGATGTTCAGGGGATCGTTGGGGTCCAGCAGATCCATATTGCCCTGCCACAGGCTGTCCAGGGTCCCCACGTCCTTCCAGTAGCCCTGGAAGGGATAGGCGTACATGGCCCGGCCGTCCTTCAGCATGGCGGGGATGATGTTCTTGCCGAAGTCGTTCTCGGAGTTGGGGTCCTCCTCGTCGGCGATGAGGTACTGGCGCAACACGTCCCAGGTGAACACGTACACGCCCATGGAGGCGTGGTTGCTCTTGGGGTGCTTGGGCTTCTCCTCGAAGTCGGTGATGGCCATGTTATCGTCGGTGGACATGATGCCCATGCGGGTGGCCTCGGCGTCGCTCACGTCGATGACGGCGATGGTGCACTCGGAGCCCTTCTCCTTGTGGAACTCCAGCATCTTGTGGTAGTCCATCTTATAGATGTGGTCGCCGGACAGCAGCACCACATACTTGGGATTGTACCGGTCCACAAAGGCGATGTTCTGGTAGATGGCGCTGGCGGTGCCCTTGTACCAGTCGCTGTGCTTGGCCCGGGTGTAGGGCGGCAGCACGTGGGCGCCGCCGAAGTTCCGGTTCAGGTCCCAGGGCTGGCCGTTGCCGATGTAGTCGTTCAGCTCCAGCGGCTGATACTGGGTCAGGATGCCCACGGTGTCGATGCCGGAGTTGACGCAGTTGGACAGGGAAAAGTCGATGATGCGGTACTTGCCCCCAAAGGGCACGGCAGGCTTGGCGGTGTCCTCCGTCAGCACGTACAGCCGGCTGCCCTGGCCGCCGGCCAGCAGCATGGCGATGCACTCTTTTTTACGCTCGATCACGGTTATCGTCCCCCTCTGATTATTTTGTGGCTTTGGATTTCGCGGGTCTGGCTTTCGCGGCGGTCTTGCGGGTGCTGGGTTTTTTCTCTGCTTTCACGGCCTCGGCCCTGGGGGCCTCCGCCTTTTTCGCCCTGGATGCGGTCTTTTTCGCCTTGACAGGCTTTTCCCCGGCGGGAGCGGCCTCCGCCTTGGGCTTGCGGCCCCGTCTGGCGGGCTCGGCCTTGGAGGTTTCCGCCTTATCCTCTGCCTTTTCATGCCGGATGACCTTCCGCTCATAGAACACGGCGGACATGGCGGGCAGGGTCAGCTCGATGGACCAGGGCAGCCCGTGCTGCGGGACCTTTTTGGCGGAGACGGGCGCGAGCTTCGTGCCGCGGCCGCCGTACTTGGCGTCGTCGCTGGACAGCACCGGCACATA
Organism: uncultured Oscillospiraceae bacterium; assembly: GCA_947630785.1. GTDB lineage: Bacteria > Bacillota > Clostridia > Oscillospirales > Oscillospiraceae > Enterenecus. Next base: position 18,708 of record CANRIW010000003.1, read on the forward strand.
GGTGCCCGCCTTGGGGGCGCCGATGACGTAGCCGTCACGCTGGACGGGGCAGAAGTTGCACACCACGATGACCTCTTTGCCCTTGGGGTCGATGCGGCGGAAGGAGATGACGCTCTGGTCTGCGTCGTCGCAGGCGATCCACTGGAACCCCTGCCAGTCGGTGTCGTTGGCCCACAGGGCGGGGTGGTCCAGATAGAACCGGTTCAGGTCCTTCACATACTCCTGGAGCTGGCGGTGCTTGTCATAGTCCAGCAGGAACCAGTCCAGGGGCCGCTTTTCGTCCCACTCGATGAACTGGCCGAACTCGCCGCCCATGAACAGCAGCTTCTTGCCGGGGTGGGTCATCATATAGCCGTAGAAGGTGCGCAGGTTCTGGAACTTGTCGTCGTACTCGCCGGGCATCTTGTTGATGAGGGAACACTTGCCGTGGACCACCTCGTCGTGGGACAGGGGCAGGATGAAGTTCTCCGAAAACGCGTAGGTCAGGGAGAAGGTGATGTTGTTGTGGCGGCCCTTGCGGAACAGGGGGTCGGTGGACATGTAGTCCACCATGTCGTGCATCCAGCCCATGTTCCACTTGAAGTTGAAGCCCAGGCCCCCGTCATACCCCGGCTTGGTGACCATGGGGAAAGCGGTGGACTCCTCGGCGATCATCAGCACGTTGGGGTCGCGGCTGAGGGCGGCGGCGTTCACGTCCCGCAGGAATTGGACGGCGTCCAGGTTGATGTTGCCGCCGTCCCTGTTGGGGTGCCACTCCCGGTCCCGCCGGCCGTAGTCCAGGTAGAGCATGGAGGCCACCGCGTCCACCCGGATGCCGTCGATGTGGTACTCCTCCAGCCAGTACATGGCGTTGGACATCAGGAAGGAACGGACCTCGTACCGGCTGTAGTCGAATACCCGGGTGCCCCAGTCGGGATGGTCCCGCATGACGGGGTCGGCGGGCTCGTAGCAGCAGTCGCCGTCGTACTCGAACAGGCCCTGCTCGTCCCGGGGGAAGTGGGCGGGCACCCAGTCGATGATGACGCCGATGCCGGCGTTGTGGAGGATGTCCACGAACTTCATGAAGTCCTTGGGGGTGCCGTACCGGGAGGTGGGGGCGTAGTATCCTGTCACCTGATAGCCCCAGGAGGGGTCGTAGGGGTACTCGCTCACCGGCAGCAGCTCCACATGGGTGTAGCCCATCCCGGTGACATAGTCCGCCACCTGGTATGCCAGATCCACGTAGTTATAGGGGTTGCCGTCGTCGTGGGTCCGCCAGGAGCCCAGGTGCATCTCATAGATGTTCACCGGGCTGTTCAGCAGCTTCTTTTTGGCCCTGGCCTTCAGATAGGCCCCGTCGGTCCAGGGAAAGCCCTGCAGATCGTATACCTTGCTGGAGTTGCCCGGCCGGGTGGCCCAGTGGCAGGCGTAGGGGTCGCCCCGGAAGACGAAGGAGCCGTCGGGCCGCTCGATGTAGTACTTATAGTCATCGAAGTCGCGCAGACCGGGCACGAAGCCCTCCCACACGCCGCCGTCCAGCGGCTCCATCGCGGGGCCGTCGGTGGCCCAGCCGTTGAAGGAACCGGCCACCCGGACGCTCCTGGCGTGGGGGGCCCACACCCGGAACGCGAAGCCCTCCTGCCCGTCTCTGATCTCCTTGTGAGAGCCCATGATCTTGTAGGCGTCGGTGCTCGTCCCCTGGCTGAACCGGCTCAGCGCCTCATTGAACTCATCGCTCTTATTCATACGTACCTCCTGTCCCTCCCATGCGGGAGGCATACTTGCGTAACCATATTATACCGTGACGGATGGGCAAAGTCAAGGCGGAGAGCGGGCAAAAGAAACTAAATTCGAACCTTTTCAGGCTGTTGGGGATCCGCCGCGGCGGGCCGCGGTTTTTCCGAAAGCGCCGGTCTTGTCAATTCGAAAAAAGGGGCGTATAATACTTCGAAAAAGGGGGCGCGAGTATGAAAACGGGACTGGTCCTGGAGGGCGGCGCGCTGCGCACCATCTATTCCAGCGGTGTGCAGGACGGCTTCCTGGAGGCCGGGCTGGACTTCGACTATGTGGTGGGCGTCTCCGCCGGCATCGCCTACGGGATGAGCTTTCTCTCCCGTCAATACGGCCGCAATCTGGAGATCCTCACCCGCTTCGCGGGCGACAAGCGGTACATGGGCAAGCGCAATCTCATCGACCCCCGCAACCGCAGCTACTTCGGACTGGAGTTCTCCTTCGAGCGCATCCCCGCGGAGCTGGTGCCCTACGACTTCGCCGCCCTGGCCCGCTGGCACGGGGAGGCGGAGGCGGGTGTCACCGACATCGAGGCGGGGGTCCCCCGCTACTTCCCCGCCACCGAGGCCGATCCCAGGTTCACCCTGATGAAGGCCACCTGCGCCATGCCGGTGCTGTTCCCCGTCATCGAGTACGGCGGGGTCAAGTGCCTGGACGGCGGCGCGTCCGACGGCATCCCCTGGAAGCGGGCGCTGGAGAAGGGCTGCGACCGGGTGGTGGTGGTCCTCACCCGGGAGCGGAGCTACGTGCGCAGGCCGGACAGCCTGCTCCCTTTCATAAAGGTGTATTACCGCAAATACCCCCGGTTCGTCGACGTGATGAAGCGCCGGGCGGAGGACTACAACCGCAGCCGGGAGGAGCTGTTCTCCGTCGAGAAGCGGGGCGACATCCTCCTGTTCTGCCCGGACAGCACCAAGGGCTTCTCCCGGGTGGAGACGGACACGGACAAGATCCGGGCCCTGTGGCAGCAGGGGCTGGACCACGCCCGCGCCCGCACTGATGAGGTGCTGGCTTATCTGAAATAACTGAAAGGCCCCGCCTCCCGGCGGCCGGCCGCTCGAGAGAAGGTCTTCCCTGATGTTCACCCGCCGCCAGATCGTGAATCTGCTGATCCCCCTGGTACTGGAGCAGATCCTGTCCGGGCTGATGGGCATCGCGGACACCATGATGGTCACCAGCGTGGGGGACGCGGCCATCTCCGCCGTGTCCAATGTGGACGCCATCAACACCCTGGTGCTCAACCTGCTGGCGGCGCTGGCCGCCGGCGGGGTCATCGTCTGCGCCCAGCACCTGGGCCGGGACCAGCGGGCCGAGGCCAACCAGGCCGCCCGCCAGCTGCTGCTGACGGCGGTGGTCATCTCCTCCGGCATCGCGGCGCTGTGCCTGATCTTCCGGCGGCCTCTGCTGGCGCTGATCTTCGGCTCGGTGGACGCCGACGTGATGAGGCAGGCCCTGCAGTACTTTTTTATCACCGCCCTGTCCTACCCCTTCCTGGCCGCCCAACAGACGGCGGCAGCGGTGTTCCGGGCCTCCGGCCGCTCCGCCCCGCCCATGGCGGTGGCCGCCGTGGCCAACTGCGTCAATATCGCCGGCAACGCGGTGCTGATCTTCGTGTTCCATCAGGGCGTGGTGGGCGCCGCCGTCGCCACCACCCTGTCCCGGGTCCTCAGCGCGGCGCTGCTGCTGGCCCTCCTCCGCAGCCCGAAGCTGACCATCTCCATCCGGGACTACCGCCGCATCCGGCCCGATTGGACCGTCATCGGCACGGTGCTGCGGGTGGGGGTGCCCACCGGCGTGGAGAACTCCATGTTCCAGCTGGGCAAGCTGGTGGTGCAGTCCACCGTGTCCACCATGGGCCGTCCCGTCATGGCCGCCCAGGCCATGATCCAGACCCTGGACATGGTCCAGTGTATGCCGGGCCAGGCCATCGGCCTGGGGCTGCTCACCGTGGCCGGCCAGTGCATGGGCGCCGGCCGGGTGGACGAGGCCAAAAAGTACACCTGGCGGTTCTGCCTGATTTCCGAGCTGACCACTGCCGTGATGTGCGGCGCCGTGTGGGCCGCGGCCCCCTTCGTCACCCGGGTCTCCGGCATGTCGTCCGAGAGCGCCGCGCTGACCCTCCGCATCATGGCCATCATCAGCGTGATGAAGTGCATCCTGTGGGTCATCGCCTTCACTCTGCCCAACGGCATGCGGGCGGCGGGGGACGTGCGCTACTCCGCCACCGTGTCCGCCCTTTCCATGTGGATCTTCCGCACGGGCGGCTGCCTCCTGCTGTGCCGGGTGTTCCATGTGGGCCTCATCGGCGTGTGGATCGCCTGGTTCACCGACTGGGGCGTCCGGGCCATCATCTATCTCTGCCGCTGGTTCAGTGGGAAGTGGGCCGACAAGCAGGTGTTGCGCGCCCCGCAAAAAGATTGACATTCACGGCGAAATGGGGTATCCTAATGGAGCCCCATCGGGGCAAAAAGCCAAATACGCAGCGGTATCGAAGTGGTTATAACGGCCCTGACTCGAAATGTAAGAATTTGGAGGCTGTCCTGTCCCCGGGCATTTTCCGGCATGCGGGGCAAATTGTCCCGAATGAGCGCCATCCCGCAGTTCTGCCCTGTTGTTCTGCCCAAATGAAAAAGCAAGCTAAAACACGGAGATGTACCCAAGTGGTTGAAGGGTCCGCACTCGAAATCATGCCACGACAGTGTCCCCCAAAACGCCGCAAACCCGCATAAACAGGGCGTTTGTGGGCTGTTCGGGAGGGTGCGTTTTCAGGCCGTGCTAACAAAATGCTAACAGAAATTCCAGCGACAATTCTATCATGGAGATGTACCCAAGTGGTTGAAGGGTCCGCACTCGAAATGCGGTAGGCGTCTAAAAAACGCGCGAGAGTTCGAATCTCTCCATCTCCGCCATAGCGCAAATGCCGGCCTGAGGGCCGGCATTTGCGCTATTTTTTCTAAATGGCCTACATCTCATCCTTGCGGATATGATGCGACAAATTGGCAGCGTGATCCCTCCCCGCCCTGCTTGCCGCCTCCCGCCGTTGTTCGCTGTAAGGGGCGGTCAGCCGGAAGGAAAACCGCCCTTTTTCAATGTCAAATTCCAAACATCCCGTCTCCGGGTCTTCATCGGTCTGGCGGCATACTCCGGGGTTTCGCCGCGCATAGGCGGCAAGCCGCTTTTTCAAATCGGTGTTGTGGGTGCGGATGTGGATCCTGGGGTCTTTCTCATCGAACCAGATCTCCGTGGTCTTTTCCCGCTTTGTCAGCCCGGTGATCATAAAAACTCCTTTCCACGCCTCTGTCACTCGACAGGGACGTTTTTCAGATATTTCTCCCGGCTCTTGACCGGCAGAAAACAGCAAATGTCCGACAGGACTCCTCCGAGCGACGCACTCCCCGCTCCGAACAGCCCTGTCAGCGAATGTACGGTTTTTATCGGCTCTTGACGGTGCTATATAAAACGAATGGAATCATCAATTTGTCTGGGCACCCATGGCTCCTGCCTGAGAGCGCCGCCCCGTCTGATAGCCATCCACCCAGCCAGCCCCTCCTTCGACACCAGATAGGCGCCGCGGTAAGCCACGCTTGCCACGGCACCTATCCGCGCCCACCGGTGCATCGTGTTCTCCGAGCACCCGCACAGCTCCGCCGCCTGCCGCACCGTCAGTGCGTCCGGCCAGCTTTCCCACGCGGCCAGGAGGGATGCCCGCAGTTTCTCTCGTTCCGAAGCGGTAAGAGGAACCCGTCCCGGTTTGCGGACGTGGGCCCCACTGGAGAACGCTCCCTTGGGCGCAGCCACCGCAGGATCTCCGGCGTCCCGACGTTCCAGGAAAGCAATCACATCCGCCAGCCGGATCTTGAATCGCCGGGTCTTTTTCCCTGAGTCCCGGCAGGGCACCACCCCGTGCTCCAGCAGCCACCGGGCCTTGCGTTTGCTGATATGGCAGATACGGTAGAACTGATCCATGGTGATGACGGCGGGATACTGCTCCCGCAGCTTTTGGTAGTTCACCTCACACCCCCATGGTCATGCTGAAGCCGGGGGCCTCGTTCTGCTCCTCTACTTCCCCCAACTGTTCTTCTGCCTGTTCGGGCTCCGGCGGGGCGAAGGCCGCGGCGATGGCAGCGGCGGACTCCTGCTTGGAGCTGAAATCCAGGTGGGAATAGATGTCGGCAGTGGTGGAGAAGGTGGAGTGACCCAGCCAATCCTGTATTTGCTTCATGGGGACGTTCTGGCTGAGCAACAGGGTGGCGCAGCTGTGTCTGAGATCGTGGAATCGAATGTGCCTCAGCCCGTGCTGTTCCAGCAGGACCCGGAAATGGTTGGTGACGTAGTTTGGCTGGAACAGCTGCCCCAACTCGTCGGTGCAGACGTAGTCTATGTACTCCCGGCAATAGGATTTGCCAAACATGGCCCGGTACTGCGCCTGCTTCTCCCTCTGTTCTTCCAGCAGCTTTCGGGTGGCCGGGAACAGGGGCAGGGTGCGGAAGCTGGACTTGGTTTTGAGCTTGTCCTCGGTGTAAAGCCGGTGTTCGCCATTCTCGGTGAGTTCGGTGACCTTGTGGTTGATGGACACGGTCCCCCGCTGGAAATCCACGGCGCTCCAGCGGATGCCCAGCACCTCGCTCCGGCGCAGGCCGTAATAGGCCGCCAACTGGATGACCACTGCCATAGAGTCGTCCTTGGTGGCCTCGAACAGCGCCGCCAATTCGTCCTTGGTATAGTAGCTGGCCAGATACTTGCCCTTGCGGGGCCGGGCCACCCGGTCCGCGGGATTGCTGGGGATCATGTCGTTCTCCACGGCGTACTGAAGCGCCTTTCGAACCAGGGCGTGGTAGTGGATGACGGTATTGGCGTTGCAGCCGTCGTCCAGGATGGATTGGTGCAGCTCCCGGATGTGCTTAGGCTCTACATCGCACAGCTTCAGCTTCCGGGAACGAAAAAACGGGTCCAGCCGAGCTTTGAACAGTTGCTCATAACTCTGCTTTGTGGTCCGCTCGATGGTGGTGGAGGCAATCTTCAGCCAATCCTTCAGATAGTCCGCGAACAGCGGAGACTCCTCCTTGGGCTTGGCGGGCTCTCTGAGGATGAACTCCCGCTTCAATTCCTCCAGCCTGGCCATCGCCTTACGCTTTCCACCCTTCACCGGGATGCCCAGCGCCACGGACTTCTGCCGCCGCTTGCCGTCCTCGTCGTAGTAGCTTAGGATGGCGGTAAATTTGCCCCGGCGCTCAAACAAGCTGCCGGTGACCTCCCCTTTCATAACAGATACCTCCCTTCCGCGCCGCTCTAAGGTCTTGTGATGTTACCTTGGAACGGCGCGTTTTTCAAGTCTTTTCTGCGTTTTCCCCGGCGCAAAGATAGTCGATGACCGCCGTCTTGGGAATCCGGTAGATCCGGCCCATCCGCACGCTGGGAATGGCCCCCGTCCGCAGCAGCCGGTAGGCCGTCCGCTGGCCCACACCCAGCATCTGCCGGACCTGCTCCGGGGTCAGAGCGTCCGGGTAGCCCCGGAACATGGCCCGGTATCGGGTCAGATTTTTATCCTCTCTGCCCATGATTTGCAGCCCTCCCTCTTGACAATCGAGTTGTAATTGATTACTATAATTACAACAATTACTCCGTCTATAAGATAGACGGTTCGGAGGGTGAAAACGGTACCATGGCAGAAAAGAATTTTAAGTGGGGGAATGAGGCCGACAAGCGGGAGGCGGAACTGGATCATAGGCTCCGAGAACTGGCCGGCGCCGGCAACTGGGACGGCGTCCTGGCCGAGTTGGACCGCTACGACGGGAACAACGAGCGGAGACACGAAGAACACCGGGCGGACCTGGACCCCACGGTGATGGAGCGGGAGCCCAAGCCGGAAGAACTGAGAGTCCAGAGGCCGGGAGACTGGCGGAAACTGTGCCGCTGGGAGGAATGGGATGACGTGATCTTCTCCCAACCCCCGGAGGACATCCACCAACTGGTCGCTGAGTATCCCACCAGCGCGGCGCTGAAAGAGCTGAGCGACCTCCAGCGGCTGGTGCTCTGGGAGAACGTCGTATCCCAGGTCTCCACCAAAGAGATCGCGGAGGAACTGGGATGCTCGGTCCGAAACGTGACCAAACTCCGAAAGAGGGCAATCGAGAAGGTCCGGCTGTTGGTGACCGGGTGCAAAGACCTCTAAAAATGCAAAAATAGCCAGAACCGCTCTTGCGGCTCCGGCTGAAAGATGATATAGTGATTACAGCGATTACACAGGAGGAACTGTGATGGAATTGAATGATGTCTTAGCAGGCCAGCGCATCATGTGGCCTCTGTGGCAGGGCTATACAATTAAAAAACATAGAGGCGTGCAATATCTGGTTCCGGATCTGGACGCCTCTGAGCAGCCCAGGTTGATTTGGTATAACTGCGCAGAGATGCCTGGAGAGCTGGTTGCAAATGCGTTGGAACTGGGACGCCTGATCACCATAGACGACCCGTCAAAAGACTACGCCTGTACCGATTTTGCGGCCCGTTACGGCCTCCTGGGGCTTGGGGCGGATAAGGACACCGCCCCTGTCCAGCACCCCGATTTGAGGCCGTCAAGCCGCTTGGTAAACAGCAAAGGCTATGGCGAGGAATTGGAGCGCTTTCGCAACGTGTTCAAAAGCCTGTATCAGCGGTTCAGCATTATCGGCAGACCGGAGGTTCTCCCGCTTCCAAAAGGCTCCGATCTCCTGGCTTTGTCCGGATCGATTGGCTTTCACATGACAGGAGCGACGCGCCCGCAGTTTTCCTGGGAGTTTTCCTCGCTGGAGGCGTTTCTCCATTTCGCGTACAGCGCATTGGTCAGCAGCCCGCGAAAGACACTGAAAATCTGCAAAAACTGTGAGCAAATATATTACAATATCAATCCCAAAAGCGAGTTTTGTAGTACACGGTGCAGGAATTACTATAACGTGAAGGTGTTTAGGGAGAAAGAGAAAATCTAAAGCGAAATCGCTATTATTCACAGTTGGGGGAGCAAAAGATGTTCCATCAAATGATTACCAACGCAAGAAACCAGTGGCTGGCATCTCCTGATTGCACAGTCAGGGATCTGCTCCGTTATATTGAGCGAACCGGCCAGATGCGCGACGCGCAGATCGAGGCCATAAAAACCTATCTGTTTTTGAAGATCTGCTGTGGGTGCAGGCCCCTCTCTGCCCTGTTTGCAGAGGGCGCGTTCAACACTGCGGACATCGGAGAACTGTCCCTCCCTGACCGGGTAAAAGGGTATCTTCGGGCTGACCCCGCAGCGGCAGCGCTCCTGGAGTACGCTAACCTGAAAAACGACGAGGGTGAGCAGGTCTCCAAACGGTTGGCGGAACAGATCGCATCAGAGCCGGACAGCATCGACTATCAGAAGTTTTTTAAGGACGTTTTCTACGGCGTCTCCTATACCGACTACCTGTTCAGCCTGCCCATGGGCGCGGGAAAGACTTACCTCATGGCGGCGTTTATCTATCTTGATCTGTATTTCGCGCTGAATGAGCCGCAAAACCCTGCCTTCGCCCACAATTTCATTATCTTTGCGCCCTCTGGATTGAAGTCCTCCGTGGTTCCCAGTCTGAAGACCATCCAGAAGTTCGATCCAGCTTGGGTCATTCCGGAGCCCGCTGCGTCCCGCGTTAAGCGCATGATTTCCTTCGAGGTGCTGGATCAGGCCAAGACCGCCAATAAGTCCAACAAGACAAAGAATCCCAATGTGCAAAAAATCGCCAACCACCAGCCGCTGGACGAGCTGTTCGGTTTGGTGGCCGTGACCAACGCGGAAAAGGTCATTCTGGACCGCATCCAGGAGCGAAGCGGACAGATCACCTTCTACGAGGAGAGTGACGACGAAAAGGACCGGCAAGCCAACGAGCTGCGCAACCTGATCGGCAAGCTGCCTGCCCTGTCCGTTTTCATCGACGAGGTCCACCATGCGGTCAGCGACGAGATCAAACTGCGGGCCGTGGTGAATCAGTGGACGGCGAACCGCACAGTCAACTCTGTGGTGGGCTTTTCTGGCACGCCGTACCTGGAGCGGGCGGAAAAAATCGCCGTGACGGACAGGCTGTCCGTGGCCACGGCGGAGATCACCAATATCGTCTACTACTATCCCCTTATCAGCGGCGTGGGGAACTTCCTGAAACGCCCGGTGGTGAAGATCGCAGACATAGCGGAGAGCACGCGCATCATCGAGAACGGTGTCAGGGCGTTCCTGGACACCTATTTGGATACCGTTTATCAGGACGACACCACCGCCAAACTGGGCATCTACTGCGGCACCATTGAGAAACTGGAGGAGACGGTCTATCCCCTGGTCTCCAGGATCGCCGGGGAATACGGCCTCCCAGGGGACGCCATTCTCCGCTTCCACAAGGGCAACAAACAACACCCCCAGCCGGCGGACAGCCAAATGCAGTTCGACAGCCTGGACAAGCCTTTTTCCAGAGTCCGCATCGTCCTGTTAGTGCAGATCGGCAAGGAGGGCTGGGACTGCCGCAGCCTCACCGGGATCATTCTCTCCCAGGAGGGGGACTGCCCCAAGAACATGGTGCTCCAAACCTCCTGCCGCTGCCTGCGTCAAGTGGACAAGGGGCAGCCGGAGACGGCGCTCATCTACCTGAACCGGGCCAACGGAGAGAAACTGGACGCCCAGCTCCAGCAGCAGCACCACATCTCCCTCAAAGAGTTCGGGGACGCCGACAATGGCAAAATCACGCTCAACCGCTATGATCGGACGGGCTATCTCAAGCTGCCCAGGGTGGAGTTCTACCAGTTGAAGGTCAGCTATGCCACTACCATCACCAGCGAGGCGGACCCGGCGGCGGACATCCCCCAGGCCTGCGTCGGTGCAGAGGCCGCGCTGGAGAGTACGACCACCACTGATCTGACTATGAAAGCCCTGGCGACGGAGGTTCACGACGAGGAGCAGGGCGCCGTCCCCGCCACCTTCGACGCTTGGCTGTATGGGATCGCCCGGAGCAGCATTGATACGCTGAAGCTGGAAGAACTGAATCAGCACCGTGAGGCGCTTCGGCGGGTGTTCGAGCAGATCACCTATGAGCGGGATGGCAGCCGGTATTTCAGTTCCCGGTATGACCGGGCCGCAGTGGAGGCCAACATCCGCAAGGCGTTCTGTATCAAGCGGACCTACACCACCAAAGAGGAGCTTGTCCCGGAGGAGGCCAGTCTGCTGAACATTGCCAACTTCCAGCCGGTGATCCATGCCGATTCCGCTGACGCCTACTATCCCAAGCAGGATACGGTGGAAAACATCATCTTGGACGACCAGGGCAAGCTGAAAATGAAGCCCGATATCCAAGCGGCGATTCTGGTACTGGAGGCGGACGACAGCCCGGCCAACCGTGCGATTGCCGAAACGCTCCGTAAGCAAAATTCCTCCCACCCACAGAAGGACAAGTCTTTCCACTACCTGCCCTATCGCACGGACAGCGGGTTCGAGCGGAAGTTCATGGATGGGATGCTGCCCTTCCTGGACGATCCCGCTGTCAAGGCCATGGGGCTGGAGCTCTACTACAACGGGGACAAGGCCCTGACAGAGTTTCAGATCCGTTGCTACAAGTCCGCCGGGGGCCGGTATCGGTATATCGGGATGTACACCCCGGACTTCCTCATCCTCCAGCGCCGAGCGGGAAAGATCTACAAGGCCATCATCGTGGAGACCAAGGGCGAGCTCTACGCCAACGACCCGAAGTTCAAGGACAAGCGGGCGTTCACAGAGTCGGAGTTCGTCCGGCAGAACAACGCGAAGTTCGGGTATGAGCGGTTCGAATACCTGTATCTGGAGGACACCATGCCGGAGGCGGAGAGATTATGGATTGTGAAAGAGAAAATTAAGAAATTCTTTGATGGAAATTAGATTTTAAACAATGGATAGGGAAGAGTGTGTTTTTCCAATCATAGGGGGTCAGATAATGAGATTGCAAAGGAAAACACTATTTTGGTCTAGCTTTGTTTCGATTATTGCATTGACTATATCGTATGTAACGTATATTGCCGAGTACGAATACATAAGCAATATCTGCGTAGGACTATTTTCAAGCGGAATCTTAATCTGTATTACTTCGGCTGTGGCTTATTATCATGAGCGAAATGCTACGATTTTATTGCTATACAGAGGTTGCTATAAATTCATGGAATCACTTACAAATAATTTGAGGTTAGATAACATGATCGATATCTATGAATTGCGCGAAGACCTCGATATGATAATTCATGTGTATAATGAGGATGTATACTATTACATTTGTGAGTTAAAGCAAATAAATCGGCACTCTAGCATTCGTAAAATTACTGATGATATATGGGAAAATATACGACATGTCTATTTATTTGCCGCTGATGACAGAAAGACCGTTATGAAGTGCTTGCTTGGAGACTTGGATGTAACGGAAATTAAAAACTATCCCTGGAAGCATGTTGGCGATGAGGCCGCGGCATATTTGGAAAAGCTTCAAAAAGCATTAGACAAACTTGCCTATCAGATGAATTATTTCAATAGAAGAAAAGAAAAAAGTAGCCAGGAGGTGCCCACTGATGCCGATTAAATACGTCCCTTTCATCCCTGAGCCCATCGAGGGCCAGGCGGTGCTGGCCAATTTCAACCGCATACTGAAATACAAGGGCGCAAACGATGTGTCCATGGTGCTCCAGCGGGGGATGCCGCTGTATGAGATGGAGAAACAGGAGACGGTGGGCGAGAACCCGGACGGCAACATGGTCATCCGGGGCGAGTGCGTGTCGGCCTGCGCCTATCTGAAGGAGCAGGGCATCCAGGTGGATCTGGTCTACATCGACCCGCCCTTCGCCAGCGGCGCGGACTACGCCAAGAAGGTCTACATCCGCCGCAACCCCAAGGTGGCCGAGGCCATGGCCCAGGCGGAGCAGGAATTAGAAACCACTGAGGATTTCCGTAAGTTTGAAGAGAAAATGTACGGCGACGTGTGGGACAAAGAGAAATACCTGAACTGGATGTATGAGAACCTCATGGCCATCAAGAGTGTCATGAGCGAGAAGGCATCAATTTTTGTACATTTAGACTACCATATTGGGGCATATGTAAAAATCCTTATGGATGAAGTCTTTGGTGAAAGTAATTGTATCAATGAAATTGTTTGGCGCAGAAAAGGGGGAACAGCCTTGGGATCGATGAATTCTCTTTCTGTGGCGTATGATACGATTTTTTGGTATTCCAAATCCTCCGACTATGTTATGAATCCTGTATTTTCGAAAGCCTCGAAAGAATATATCGAGCAGCAATTCAAATATAAAGATGCCGACGGCAGACGATACATGATTACAGTCATGCGGAGCCCTAACCCTCGTCCGAACTTAATGTACGATTACAAGGGATATCAAACACCGCCCAATGGGTGGGCAGTGACCCGCCATAAAATGGAGGAACTTGATCGTTTGGGCTACTTGCATTTCCCTGATTCCAAAGATAAACAGGTTTATAGAAAGATTTATCTTGATGAGTATCAAGGTCAAGCAATCAATAATTTATGGACAGACATTTCAACATTAAAAGGCAATAATAGTGAACTTACAGATTATGCGACCCAAAAACCTGAGGAACTTTTGGAAAGGATAGTATGCCTGGCATCAAATACATCCATGCTTGTGGCCGATTTTTTCGGCGGCAGCGGTGTCACCGCAGCGGTGGCCGCCAAGCTGGGCCGGCGCTTCATCCACTGTGACATCGGCCTCAACTCCATCCAGACTACCCGCGACCGCCTGAAAGCGGACGGCGCGGAGTTTGACGTGCTGGAGATCAAGGACGGCGTCCAGCTCTACCGCAACCCGGTGCAGACCATGGACAAAATCAAGTCGCTGATCCCCGGCCTGAAAAACGAGGACTTCCTGGACTCCTTCTGGGAGGGGGCCATATCCGACAGTAAGCTGGGCACCGTGCCCGTCTATGTGCCCAACCTGATGGACAGCTCCTCCAAGCTGCTGGACGAGGTAATGATGAACCGCATCCTCCACCAGGCCATCCCCGACCTGGACAGCAGCGTGAAGAAGGTCATCGTCTACTACATCGACATCACCAGCGAGGAAGAGATCAAAAAGTTCATCAGGGACGATGACAGCACCGTGGTGGAGATCGAGCTACGGGATCTGAAGACCATCCTGGACGATGTGGTGGTGGGAGACTATGCCGAATTCCATGTGGAGGAGAGCAGGGCCGATCTGTTCGGCGGCTGGCGTGTGGTCGTGGACAAGTTCCTCAGCGACCGGGTCATGCAGAAGATCGACGAGTTCAACCAGAAGGCCCGGATGAACGCCACGGAGAAGCGGCCCTTCAAGCCCATTGAGATCAGCAAGACCGGGCTGGAGCTCATCGAGTATCTGAGCGTGGACTGCACTGCGGTGGAGGGCGAGTGGCACTCCGACAGCGAGATCAAGATCGACAAGAACGGGTTCGTCATCCGGGACGGGGCGAAGACCAAGGAGTTCTGGGACGGGACGATCTGCTGTGACAAGCGGCCCCTGCGGGTGAAGGTGAGGAACATCTGCGGGGATGAAACGGTGTGGAACATGAAGTGAATTGTTTGCTCACCTATACATTCATAAACTATGGACGGGATTTGAAAAGTCGATGATACACGCAGACATTTTTGAGGCTATTCGTGCCATTGAGCCATCCTCTCCGGTGTTAAATCTGAAAGATAAGAATGGACAGGGGCTTCTGCGGCGACATCTCGCATACGACATGATGACAGGCCCAAATGGGAAAACCGTGATGATCCCCCGCACAGGGATGAATATGATACTCTATCGGGGGCAGCGAAACAAAGATTGGATTTGCGATCCCGTTATATATAGGAACGCGACAGAACAATCACTTCTGATAGATCGGCTAAAAGTAATAGATTTTTCCTTGATTGCCGAACAATTTCCTCCGGTCTATTACGCAAGGCAATGGAACGTAGATGTAGATATGCTTGCCCTTGCCCAGCACTACGAAATAAAAACAGATATGCTGGATTTGACGTCGGATATTTCTGTGGCTGCTTTTTTTGCGGTGACAAAGTATAACGACCTAAAAGGGCGGTATGAACCGATGCACAGCGGAGTTGGGTCTATCAGCACCTTCTTCTCCTTGATGGGGATGGAAACTGATGATCTAGATTTCAGAATAGTTGGACTACAGCCCTTTGCGCGACCAGGTCAACAATGTGCTTTTGGTATAAGGCTGCCCCAGGGCGCTACGCTGGAATCTCTAAATCGCGGCAATAAAATATACTTCCAACATAACCCGAAATACAACCAGCAAATAATGGATATTTTTGGAGCAGAGAAAAATAATACGCTGTTTCCGAAAGAGCGTATTGCAGATGCTGCAAAAATCGTTCGGGATAGCACAGTAGTAACGGAACGGGCAATTGACCTGTATTGTGCTGCTCATGGGGTTGAGAAGACTGATATCAAAAACAAGCTAAAAGATTGTCATATTGACATTTCACCGAAACCGATCTTCCGACTAACGAAAAAAGAAAACGAGGCATTGAGGCGGCAGTTCCGTAGTAATCCTTTTGGCAATGTTGAAATACCAATATTTCAAAGATTGATGTATACTCCCAGCACAAAACAGTAGCTATTGCGCTCAGATTGTGCTATTGTGTCTTGCTAACAGGAGGCGAGACATATGAACGAAACCCTCAAAGCCTTATACGACAGTTTCTACATCCGCCCCGAAGTCCCCGCAGCCGAAGCGGAGGCCGAGACTGCCCGTCAGGCACTCGGTGAACTGCTGGACAAGCAGGGCCGCCGATTGGTACTACGGATCATTGACGCCAAGGATGAGATCGCGGATGCCCGCTCTCTGGACAGCTTCATTAGTGGGTTCCGGCTGGCGTGGCGGCTGGCCATTGAACTGAATCGATACGACAGTGAGCGCCCGGAGTTTCTTCCGGGCGCTCACCGCGTCTATCAGGACATGGATAGTGAGTGATCACTCCGCCCGCTCCGCCGTCCGCCAGGAGAGGTACCCGTTTGCCTTTCTGCGGTAAGTACACCTCCACCGGCTCCCGTCAAAGACCTCGTCGGCAAAGTTGATGAGCGTCTCCTTGGGCGAGTAGTTCACGCCCCAACTCTGCCACCAAGCTTGGAGCATGACCTTCCGCCCATCATCCGCGTCGAAGCAGCACAGCAGCATGGGTTTATTTCTGTGCCAGCAGCGAAAGGCCAGGGTGCCGGTGAACTCTCCATCCTCGGTGGGAATACGGTACTCGCTCAGCGGCGCGGCCTCCCGATCCGCCTTGGTGCGGATGATCTGCGCCCGACAGGGATACTGTTCCTCGTAAGTCATTTTCGATTCCTCCTCATTTGTGATCAAAGTACTGGTTCTGCTGCTGGCCCAGCTCATACCGGCGCCGCAGCTCCTCGTAGATCTCCGGCGGGATGGAGTCGATGAAACTCTGGTACTCCCGAAGCTCGTAGATCAGGTTCAGCCCCTCCTGGTGCTCCTGATCCCGCTCCCACTTGGCCTGCTCCGCCTCGCCTCGCAGCGCAAGTTCCTCCTTCCGCATGACCTCGATCTGCTGGCCGTAGGGTTTCAGCTTCGCCTCAAAGGCGTTGACCTTCGGGTACCACTGGGAGAGCAGCGCCAACAATTTCTCCCTCTGTTTTGATGCGTTCAGCACTCCGATGTCCTTGACCTCCCTCCGGATCTGCTTCATCTCCTGGCTCAGCCGGTGGGATTGCTTGTACAGCCAGGTGGGGATGTGCTTCCGCTTGGTGACCGCCGCCGCCTGCCCCCGCTCCAGCTCCGGGAACTCCTCGGCCATGTAGTCGTGGAATCGGTCCTGCCACTCCACCAGCCGCGCCCGGTCCCCCATCACCTCCTTGGCGGACAACCGGTTGTCTTTGGTAAGCGGCACGAAGCACAGGTGCATGTGAGGGTTGCGCTCGTCCATGTGGACCACGGCGGAAAAGATGTTCTCCGCGCCCACCTCGCTCTGCATGAACTCCAGCGCCCGCTCGAAGTAGCGGCGGGTCTTTTTCTCGGAGAGACTCGCTAAAAATTTCGGTGTGGCGGTGATGATGGTGTCGATGAACTTCACGCTGTCCTTCCTCACCCGGCACCGGGGGTTGGCCCTCTGGGCCCGCTCGATGCGGGATTGGATCTCCGCGTAATATTTCATCTGCGGCTGGACCAGATGGTAGTTCTGAGCGGAGCGTGAGGTGTCCACGTCGGGGTTGCTGGCGTACTGTTCCTTCTTCCGCTCGTGATGTTTTTCCAGGGCGCTGGCCGGGCCGCCCTTCCGTTTCTCAAATCGCAAGATGGCAAATGGCATGGTGGAAGACTCCTTTCAAAAAACAATTGTGCGGTGGACGGAGGTTTTTCACATCCCGCCCCGGCCCGCCGCCGAGAGGTCTGTGGCGAATACGGCGGTGGCGCGGCGGGCACTCCGCCTATAAAAAGTGCCCGGCTCCCAGAACGAGAGTCG
Organism: uncultured Oscillospiraceae bacterium; assembly: GCA_947630785.1. Lineage (GTDB taxonomy): Bacteria > Bacillota > Clostridia > Oscillospirales > Oscillospiraceae > Enterenecus. The sequence goes on from CANRIW010000003.1 coordinate 35,954, forward strand.
GGCGCTGTGTGGCAGTGCAGCGGGGCGGTATAACGCACTATACCTTTCCGCCCGGTCGGGCGGAAAGGCGTGCGGCCGGGGACACCCCGGCACCCCGTTTTGCGGCTTCGCTCCGCCCCGGAGGGGACGGGCTTCGCCGCGCTGCCGACGGTGGGAATGGTACGTTGACAGCGCCGGCAGCCGCCTGCGGGCGGACGAAGGACGAAAGACGGGGGACGTGGGGATCAGGGCGGCAGGGCATAAAAACAGCGCCCGCGCTCTCGCGCGGACGCCGAAGCGGACGTGTTCAGTTGTCCAGCAAAAAATCTGTCAGGCGGATGATCTTGATGCCGTCCTGCGTGACGGGGTTATCGCAGCTCCCCGCAACGACGATCTTCTCGTAGTTGTCCCGGATCATGCGCAGCGGTGTCAGCTCCCGTTCGCGGGTAGCGGGATCGTTCATAGACTCGGTGACCTGGATGTATCGCTTCTCCGTCGCCGTGGCGGCGATAAAGTCTACCTCCCGATTGCCCACCTTTCCGATGGCCACATCATATCCACGGCGGAGCAGTTCAAAGTACACCACGTTCTCGATCATGTGTCCCGTGTCCATATCCCGGAACCCCAGCAGGTAGTTGCGCAGGCCGACATCCACAATGTAGTACTTTCCCAGCGTCCGCAGATATTCTTTCCCCTTGACATCAAACCGCTTGATCTCGTAGAATACAAAGGACTCCAGCAGGGCCGCCACATAGGCCTGGACGGTCTGGGCTGCCGGCTTCTTGCGGTCGCCGTCTAGCAGACGCTCGTTCATCAGCGTGTTCCCGATGGTGGAGATAGAGGTGCTGTTGCCGATGTTGTCCGCCAAAAACATGATGATTTTCCGCAGCAGTTCCGGGTCGGTGAGCTGCCGCTGGCCCCGCCGCCGCTCCCGCTCTAGGATATCCCGCACCACCACGGTGGAGTACACCCCATCCAGCAGGGCCAGCGCCTTGTCGGTGTCCAGCCCCACGTCTGCGATGCCCGGCATCCCGCCGAATTTCAGGTATGCCTCCAGCAGTTCCTGGGGCTCATAGCTCTCGCCGTCTCCGTCATAGACGCGCCGGCGGAGCGCCCCGGCGGGGCCCCTGCTTTCCCGCACCTCATAGCCGTGGAAGTCCAAAAACTCCTTGAAGGACAACGGCAGCATCTTGATCTCCACGCTCCGCCCGGCCAGGTATGTGGCGTACTCGGAGGACAGCAGATAGGCATTGGAGCCGGTCACGTAGATGTCGCAGTCGAAGTCCACCCGGAAGGAGTTCACGGCATCCTGCCACTGGTCCACCCGCTGGATCTCGTCCAGGAACAGGTAGGCCCGCCCAGTCTCCGGTAGCCGCTCCTTCACATGGCGGTACAGCCCCTCGGCGGTCATCCCTCGGAACTCCATGGACTCAAAATTCATCTCTATGATCTGTTCCGCCTTTACGCCGGTCTCCCGCAGATGCCGGGCCATCAGGCGGAGCAGGCTGGACTTGCCACACCGGCGGATGCCTGTGATGACCTTGACGGGCTCCGTGTCCTGGAACGCGATCAGGCGGTTCAGGTACAGGTCCCGATTTTTCAGTTCGGACGGCTGTTTCCGCATGGCGATCACCTCTGCTGACAGGATACCACACGATGAACAAAAAATCAAGTTTTTAGAATCAAAGTTTATAAACTTTCAAAATCCAAAAGTTTTTTACATGGCTCGACATTGCTAACAGAATGCTAACAAACTACCGCAAAACCCGCTTTTTCACCCTCTGTCTGAATCCGTTGAAATTGCCCGGAAAGTTCGCAAAACGCTTAGAAGTACAAGGGTTTCCGCCGTTTTCAGGTGCTAACAGAGGACGGACGAGGACGCCGGAGGACGCCCGGTTTTAAGGGCTCGAAATCAGGTGTACCAGCAATGATACCGTGGGTTCGAATCCCACCCGCTTCGCCACGCCGGGAACGTCCTGAGGATGGCGGAAAAACGCAAGCATTTCCCCTGCCGTCCTCAGGACGCCTCCTCTCTCCCCATACAAAACCAAAGAGGCGCAAAAATACTTATTTTTGCTATTGACAATCCGAAATTTTTCTGCTATTCTACTTGAGCAAAACAAAGCAGGTGCAGCGCCGCTGTCCTCACCTCCCGCCGCGGGCGAAGGGGTCAACATGGTGGAACGACACGCGTGAGGCGTGCTGTTTCGTTGTGGACGTGGGCGCTCTCCGCTCACGTTTGTTTTTGTCCTACAGGAGGTGTTTGACCATAGCTAACACGGCTCATCAGATCAACGAAGAGATCCGGGACCGGGAGGTGCGGCTCATCGGAGCCGACGGCGCTCAGCTGGGCGTCATGTCCGCCGCCGAGGCGCAGCATCACGCCGACGAGGCCGGACTGGACCTGGTGAAGATCTCTCCCACCGCCGTCCCCCCCGTGTGCAAGCTCATGGACTACGGCAAGTACCGGTTCGAGCAGTCCAAGCGGGAAAAAGAGGCCCGCAAGAACCAGCACGTGGTGGAGGTGAAGGAGATCCGCATGTCTCCCGGCATCGACAGCGGCGACTTCAACACCAAGCTGCGCAACGCCCAGAAGTTTTTGAGCGAGGGCAACCGGGTGAAGGTCACCGTGCGCTTCCGGGGCCGTGAGATGGCCCACACCGACATCGGCAAGAACCTTCTGCTGGAGTTTGCCGGACAGTGCGGCGAGGTGGCCAATCTGGACAAGGAGCCCAAGCTGGAGGGCCGGCACATGTCCATCTTCCTGTCCGCCAGGTCCGCCAAAAAGTAAACCCCGCGGCCCAAAGCCGCCATCACATGACAAAGGAGAATACCGCCATGCCCAAAGTCAAGACCCACAGCGGCGCCAAGAAGCGCTTCAAGCTGACCAAGAACGGCCTCGTCAAGCGCGCTCACGCCTACAAGAGCCACCTGCTGAACGGCCACGGCAAGACCCGCAAGCTCAAGAGAGGCCTCCGCAAGGGCGCCTACGCCGACGTGACCAATCAGGCCACCGTCAAGCGCATGATCCCCTATAAATAAGGTTTCAACTCATTTACTCATAACAGGAGGCTGAACGACAATGGCAAGAGTCAAGGGCGCGATGATGACGCGCAAGAGAAGGAATAAGATCCTCAAGCTGGCCAAGGGCTACTGGGGCGCCAAGAGCAAGCACTTCAAGATGGCCAACGAGCAGGTGATGAAGTCCCTGCAGTACGCCTACACCGGCCGCCGGCTGAAGAAGCGCGACTTCCGTCAGCTGTGGATCGCCCGGATCAGCGCCGGGTGCAAGATGAACGGCATGAACTACTCCACCTTCATGCACGGCCTGAAGCTGGCCGGCGTGGAGATCAACCGCAAGATGCTGGCTGAGATGGCCGTCAACGACAAGGCCGCCTTCGCCCAGCTCACCGGCGTGGTCAAGGAGAAGCTGGCCTGAACCGCATAAAGGCATGAAAACTCCCGGTTCCAAAAAGGACCGGGAGTTTTTGCGTAGATCGCCGTCCGACAGATGGGCGGCGGGGCCTCGACGGCGGCGCGGACCTCCCGGTCTGAAAAAAGGGATTGCAATTCTCTCCCCATGCTGATACAATAGTCGCGCCGGAGGAACTGACCCGGACGGGCAGCCACCCCGGCGGGACAACTGAATACGATACAGTTGCGAGAAATGCAGAAAGGAAGAAGCAAAATGCCCAAGCTCTTGAAACGGGCCCTTTTGCTGCTCGTCGTCGCGGCCATGCTCGCGGCCTCACTGTGCGCCTGCACAGGAGGCACGCAGTCCGGCACCGGCCCCTCGGCGCCTGCACAATCGGGCGAGTTACCCCCCGAGTCCGCCACTCCCACTGAGGAGTCGGAAGGGAAGAACTCAGTCACGGTAGGTATCGCGCAGGACCTGGACACCCTCGATCCCCACATGGCGGTGAACGCCGGGACCAGCGAGGTGCTGTTCAACCTCTTCGAAGGACTGGTGAAGGCCAGTCCCGACGGCGGAGTGATCCCCGCTGTCGCCAGTGGCTGGGATGTGTCCCCCGACGGGCTCACCTACACCTTCACCCTGCGGGAAGGCGTCACCTTCCACAACGGGGCCCCCGTCACCGTCGAAGACGTCCTGTACTCACTGAGACGCTGCAACGGCGGGGAGAATGATGGGGTGCCCATCGTCTCCTCTTTTATTTTGGACCCCGCCACCGGGGAGAGCCTCATCAAGTCCATCGAGCCCGGTGAGGGGGACCAGGTGGTCGTCACCCTGGCGGAGCCCCGCCTGGAGTTCCCCTACTTCCTCACCGCCGCCCACATCATCCCCGCGGACTCCGGCTCCACCATCGGCTCGAACCCCATCGGCACCGGCCCCTTCTCTTTCGTCTCCTTCACCCCCCAGGAGAGCCTGACGGTGAAGCGGTACGACGGCTACTGGGGCGACCCCGCCTCCCTGGACGAGGTCACCTTCCGCATCTACACCGGGGCCTCCGCCGTCAGCTCCATGGTGATGGCCCTCCAGGCCGGCTCCCTGGACCTGGTGATCCACCTGCCCAGCACCTACGCCGACCAGGTGGGGGACTGCGCCGTCCTCCAGAGCACCATGAAGCTGGTCCAGGCCCTCTACATCAACAACGCCGTCGAGCCCTTTGACGACGTGCGGGTGCGCCAGGCCATGTACTACGCCATCGACGTGCCCGAGATCATCGACATGGTGTGCGACGGGGCGGGGGTGCCCACCGGCACCAGCATGTATCCCGCCCAGCAGCGGTACTTCCTGCCCGAGCTGGCCGAGACCTACACCCAGGACATCGAAAAGGCGAAGCAGCTCCTGGCCGACGCCGGCTATCCCGACGGCTTCGACATGACCATCACCGTCCCCTCCAACTACGCCCAGCACGTGGACACCGGTGTGATCATCTCTGAACAGCTGGAGGCCGTGGGCATCAACGCCGAGGTGGTCTCCGTGCAGTGGGAGACCTGGGTCAGCGACGTATACAAGGGCCGGAACTTTGAGACCACCGTGTCCGGCATCTCCGCCAGCGACATGACCGCCCGGGAGATGCTGGTGCGCTACGCCTCCGACCACAGCAAGAACTTCATCAACTTCTCCGACGCGGAGTATGACGAGGTCACCGCCAAGGCCCAGACCACCCTGGATGAGAGCGAGCAGATGGCCCTCTACAAGCGGGCGGAGCAGATCCTGAACGAGCAGGCCGCCTCCCTGTGGCTCCAGGACCTGTGCGAGCTGGTGGCCATCTCCCCGGAGCTGGACCCCGACAGCTTCACGTTCTACTGCACCTATGTGCTGGATATGTCCAGCGTCAGATTCAAATAACGGCAAAACACCCCCACGGGAGTTCTTTTCCCGTGGGGGTAAGCCCCTTTCCGGCTTTATGGAAGGAAATGGGCCGCATTTTCTGATTGAAAGGGGGCCGTCCCCTTGGCAAAAGCGATCATAAAACGGGTGCTGCTGCTCATCGGCACCCTGCTGCTGGTGACGCTGCTGGCCTTTTTCGCCTTCTCCGTCATCCCCGGCGACCCCACCGAGGCCGTCCTGGGCATGGACGCCACCGACGCCCAGATCGCCGCCTTCCGGGAGCGGATGGGCCTGGACCTGCCCCTGTGGCAGCGGTACCTGAAATGGCTGGGGGAGTTCGTCACCGGCGACTTTGGGGACTCCTTCAACTTTCACATGCCGGTGGCCCAGCTGCTGCTGCCCAAGGTGGGGGCCACCCTGACCCTGGCGGCCCTGGCCTTCGTCCTCATCGTGGTCCTCTCCATCCCCCTGGGGCTGCTGTGCGCCCGGTTCGCCGGCAGCTGGCCCGACAAGGTCCTCACCGTGCTGGACCAGCTGGCCATGTCGGTGCCCGGCTTCGTGCTGGGCATCGGCATCATGTACCTGTTCGCCCTGGTGCTCCGCTGGTTCCGGCCGGAGTACGTCCCCCTGTCGGCGGGGCTGCTGCCCCACCTGTGGTATATGCTCTTCCCCGCCCTGGCGGTGGCCATCCCCAAAAGCGCCATGACGGTGCGGCTGCTCCGGGGCTCGGTGCTGGGGGAGCTGGGCCAGGACTACGTCCGCACGGCGTACAGCAAGGGCCGGTCCCGGTCCTCGGTGCTGTGGGGCCATGTGCTGCGCAACGCCATGATCCCGGTGGTCACCTTCCTGGCCATGACCATCGCCGAGATATTGACCGGCTCCATCGTGGTGGAGCAGGTGTTCGGCGTGGCGGGGGTGGGCCGCATCCTGGTCACCTCCATCGGCAACCGGGACTATCCGGTGGTCCAGGCCATCGTGGCCCTGGTGGCCATCGTGGTGGTGTGCTGCAATTTCCTGGCCGACATCCTCTACCGGGTGATGGACCCCCGGATCGACGGGAGGTGAGGGCGTGAAGCGGAAGAACTGGTATCTGGCCGCGGGGACCGCCCTCACGGTCATCATGACAGCCTGGACCGTCCTGGGCTTTTTCTGGACCCCCTACGACCCCTCCGCCCGCAGCTCGGCGGACAAGTACGCCCTGCCCTCCCTGGCTCACCCCTTCGGGTGCGACTATATGGGCCGGGACATCTTCTCCCGCGCCCTGGAGGGGGCGGGCACCACGCTCACCATCGCGGCGGCGGTGCTGGTCATCGGCTTCGTGTTCGGGCTGCTCATCGGGGCCCTCTGCGGGTACTACGGCGGCGCGGCCGACGCCCTCATCATGCGCCTGTGCGACGCGGTCTCCGCCTTCCCCAGCATCCTGCTGGCCCTGGTGGCCATCGCCCTGCTGGGCCGGGGCAAGTACAATATCATCGCCGCCCTGGGGGTGCTGTTCGTCCCCAGCTTCGCCCGGCTGGTGCGGGGGGAATTCCTCAAGCAGCGGGACCGGGACTATGTGAAGTCCGCCAAGCTGATGGGGGTGTCCGACCTCCGCATCATCTTCGTCCACATCCTGCCCAACACCTGGCCGGTGCTGCTGTCGGGGCTCACCATCGGCTTCAACAACGCCGTCCTGGCCGAGGCGTCCATGAGCTACCTGGGCGTGGGCGTCAGCCCCACCGAGCCCAGCCTGGGCTATATGCTCAGCGAGTCCCAGGCCTATCTGCTGAAGGCCCCCTGGTTCACCGCCTTCCCCGCCCTGGTCATCATCCTGCTGATTTTGGGCGTGGGCCTGGTGGGCGAGGGCGTCCGCGGGGAACTGGGGGTGGAACCATGATGCTGGATATCCGGGACCTGTCCGTGGTCTTTCACGACGGGCCCCAGCCCTTCACCGCCGTGGACCGCTTCAACCTCCAGATGGACGCGGGGGAGGTGGTGGGCATCGTGGGCGAGTCCGGCTCCGGCAAGTCCATGACCGCCCACGCCCTCATGGGCATCATCCAAAGCCCCTATGCCGAAGTCACCGGCAAGGCCCTGTTCGACGGGACCGACCTGCTCTCCCTCTCCCCCCGGCAGCTCCGGGAGTACCAGGGGGACGAGCTGTCCATCATCTTCCAGGAGCCCATGACCAGCCTGGACCCCACCATGCGGGTGGGCAGACAGGTGGAGGAGGCCCTGCGGGTCCACGGCAAGCTGCCCCCGGCGGAGCGGAAGGCCCGCTCCCTGGCGGCCATGCGCCTGGCCGGCCTGCCCGACCCGGAAAACCTTTGGGACGCCTGGCCCCACGAGCTGTCCGGCGGCATGCGCCAGCGGGTGATGATCGCCGCCGCCCTGGTGCTGCGGCCCAAGCTGCTCATCGCCGACGAGCCCACCACCGCCCTGGACGTGACCATCCAGGCCCAGATCCTGGAGACCTTGAAGGACATCAACCGCACCGAAGGGGTGGCCATCCTGTTCATCTCCCACGACCTGGCGGTGGTCCGGGCCCTTTGCCCCCGTGTCCTGGTGATGAAGGAGGGCAGGATCGTGGAGTCCGGCCCCACCGAGGACATCTTCCGAACCCCCAGGGAGGACTACACCAGGCTGCTCATCTCCTCCCGGCCCACCCGGACCAAGCTGAAAGGGGGCGGCGTCCATGGCTGAGCCCATCTTCACCGTCTCCCACTTAAACAGCTTCTACGGCCGTGGGAAGGAACGCAAACAGGTCCTCCGGGACGTGTCGCTCACACTCTCCCCCGGCGAGGCCCTGGGCGTGGTGGGCGAGTCCGGCTCCGGCAAGTCCACCCTGGCCAAATCCCTGCTGGGCCTGGTCACCGACATCCAGGGGGAACTGGTGGTGAACAGCCCCCGGCCCCAGATGGTGTTTCAGGACCCCTACGGCTCCCTGAACCCCGCCAAAACGGTGGGCTGGATCCTGGAGGAGCCCCTCCGGGCCGCCGGGGTGAAGGATAAGGCGGAGCGCCGCCGCCGGGTGGAGGAGATGATCGCCCTGGTGGGCCTCTCCCCCGAACATCTGGCCCGCCGGCCCGCCAGACTGTCCGGCGGCCAGCGCCAGCGGGTGGCCATCGCCGCCGCCCTGATCCAGGGCAGCCGCTTCCTGGTGCTGGACGAGCCCGTCTCCGCCCTGGACGTGACCCTGCAGGCCCAGATCATGCGCCTGCTGGCCGACCTGAAGGAGCGGCTGGGGCTGTCTTACCTGTTTATCTCCCATGATCTGGCAGTGGTCTATCAGCTGTGCGACCGGGTGGCCGTCATGACCGGCGGTGAGATCGTGGAGCAGGGGGACGTGGACTACATCTATGACCACCCCCAGCACGAGTACACCAAAAAACTGCTGGCCGCCTCCCTGGCTCTGGACGGCTGATTTACCAGAAAATCCCTGGAAATTCCGGCCCCGCGTGCAACACAGTGACGCAAAAAGAGTGGTTTTCTCTCCGAAAACCACTCTTTTTGCGCTTAAAACGCCCTTTGTGACAGGGCCAAAAACGGCCTCAGGCCAGTTTTTCCAGTCCCAGCCGCAGCCGGCGGAGGGTCTCCTCTTTGCCCAGGATGCGGCAGATCTCCACCGCGCCGCCGGGGGTGACCGCCTTGCCGGCGGCGGCGATGCGCACCGGCCACATGAGGGTGGCGTTCTTCACCCCCAGGGACTCGGCCAGGGCGATCAGCCCGTCGTGGATGTCGTCCTGAGCCCAGTTTTGCAGCCCCTCCAGCATGGGGATGGCGGCCTCCAGCATGGCCCTGGACACCTGGGCGTCGGTCTTGGACTTCTTGTTGGTGAACAATTCCGTGTCATACTCCGGCAGCGCGTCAAAGAAGTCCACCTTGTCCGGGATATCGGACAGCTTCTCGCACCGGGCCTGGAGCAGGGCGGCGATGTCCGCCGCGTCGTAGGCGGGGTTCTTCACGCTCTGCCGGATCCAGGGCTCGGCGGCGGCGGCGAAGTCCTCCGGGGCCATGGCCCGCAGATAAGAGGCGTTGAAGTAGGTGAGCTTGGCCATGTCGAAGGCGGCGGGGGACTTGGAAACCCCCTCGATGTCGAACACGGCGGCCAGCTCGTCCAGGGTGAAGAACTCCCGCTCGGCCAGCTCCCCCCGGGGGGCCCAGCCCAGCAGGGCCACGTAGTTCACCACCGCCTCGTTGAGGTACCCCTGGGCCATCAGGTCCTCGTAGGAGGGGTCCCCGTGGCGCTTGGACATCTTGCGGACGGCTCCCGTCTCGGGGTCGTTGATCATGATGGAGGAGCAGTGGACGTAGGTGGGGATCTCCCAGCCGAAGGCCTTGTAGAGCAGGTCATACTTGGGCGCCGAGGACAAGTACTCCGCGCCCCGCACCACATGGGTGATGCCCATGAGATGGTCGTCCACCACGTTGGCGAAGTTGTAGGTGGGCAGGCCGTCCCGCTTCAGCAGGATCTGGTCGTCCAGTTCCCCGTTCTCCACGGTGATGTCGCCGTAGACCGCGTCGTGGAAGGTGGTGCTGCCCTCGTGGGGGATGCGCTGGCGGATGACGTAAGGCTCGCCGGCCTCCACCCGGGCCTTGGCCTCGGCGGGGTCCAGGTCCCGGCAGGGGTCGTCGGAGCGCTCAAACTGGCCGCTGTCCTCCTTGGATTCGGCCTTTTCGCAGAAGCAGTAGTAGGCCGCCCCCTTCTCCACCAGCAGCTCCGCGTACTTTTTATAGAGGGGCCGCCGCTCAGTCTGGATGTAGGGGCCCACCGGGCCGCCCAGGTCGGGGCCCTCGTCCCAGGTAAGGCCGCAGCGGCGCATGGTGGCGTAGATCACGTCCACCGCGCCCTCCACCAGCCGGCCCTGGTCGGTGTCCTCGATGCGGAGGAGGAACCTGCCTCCCGCGTGCCGGGCGATGAGCCAGGTATACAGCGCCGTGCGCAGGTTCCCCACGTGCATATACCCCGTGGGGGAGGGGGCGAACCGGGTGCGCACCTCCCCGTGGGGGATGCGGGCCTCCATGTCGTCGAACCACTGCTTGTCCATTGAAACGACCTCCATGTCGCGTTTTTTCGGGAATTATTGTACCAAACCCCGCTCCGTTTGTAAAGCAAAAACAAAACCGCCTTCCGGCGGTTTTGCCCTTTGCGGGGATGGGGTCACTTCACCGTGTAGGGCCCCCGCACCAGCAGCTTGACGGTGCCGGCGGTGGCGGTGACGGTGCGGGGTTCGATGGTGACCATGTACAGGTGGTTGGTGACCAGCTCGCCGCCGCTGTTAAGGGTGGAGCCGTCGGTGGTGTCGATGAGAGCGGGGCTGCCGCCCGACGCCGTGGCGGTGCCGATGCGGAGCATGACCTCGCAGCCCACCTTGCCGGTGATGGTCTGGCCTCTGCTCAGAGTGACCACCGCAAAGGTGGAGGTCCCGGCGCGCTCATCGACGGCGTCGTTCAGGGCGCCCTGGAGCTCGTCCTTGTGGGCGCTGACAGCGTCCTCCGCCATCTTCTCCACCTGGGGCTTAAAGATGCTTTCCAGGTAGCTGAGGGTGACCAGGGGGTCCCCCTGACTGCCCGCGGCGGCGGTGGCGGCGTAGGCCGCGGTGGCGCCCAGCAACAGCGCGGCCAGCACGGCGCAGACGATCTTCCACTTTTTCATATGTATCCCTCCGTTGCGGGGGGAGCGCCGGCCGCTGACCGGCGCTCCGTCTCTCTTGGGCAAATTCAGACCAATCGCTCGGGGCTGAGGCCGAAGCTGACGGCGATGGCGCTGTCCACCCGCCGCATGACCTGGTCGTCCACCCGGCCCATGTGCTCCCGCAGCCGCTTTTTGTCCAGGGTCCTGATCTGCTCCAGCAGGACCACCGAGTCCTTGGGCAGGCCGGAGCTGTGGGCGGCCAGGGTAATATGGGTGGGCAGACGGGCCTTCCCCATCTGAGAGGTGATGGCCGCGGCGATCACCGTGGGGCTGTGCTTGTTGCCGGTGTCGTTCTGCACGATGAGCACCGGGCGGACGCCGCCCTGCTCGCTGCCCACCACCGGGCTCAGGTCCGCGTAAAAGATGTCGCCTCGCTTGACGCTGTTGTCCACAGGAACTTCACACTCCGCCGGATATAGTGCCCGGCTACGCCTATGTAGACCGGGTACTATCATTCTCCCACGGGGCGGAGGTTTTTATACCGCAAAGGGAAAACCTCCGCGGCTCGCCGTTGGGCGGTTCCAACGGGCTCCCCTGTTCATCCTATGCGGCGGGGCGAAAAAGGTCAATCCAGATAGAGGCGGGGCACACGGGGGGCCACCGCGCACAGCAGCTCGTAGGAGATGGTGCCGGCGATGCCGGCGTTCACCTCGATGGACAGGTGCTCGCCGAAGATCTCGGCCACGTCGCCGGGTCTCACATTGGCGGCGTCCAGGCCGATCATGCACATATCCATACACACCCGGCCCATGATGGGGCGGGGCTGTCCGCCCAGCCACACGGAGCCGGCGTTGGACAGGGCCCGGTGGAGGCCGTCGGCGTAGCCGATGGGCAGCACCGCCGTCCGCCCGCCTCCGCAGCCGAACCGGGCGGTGCGGCCGTAGCTCACCGGGGTGTCCTCCGGGAAGTCCCGGACGGCGGCCACCCGGCTTTTCAGCGTCATCACGGGCCGCAGGCCGGGGCCGTCCAGCCCCTGACAGCAGGGGTCGGGGTAGCAGCCGTAGAGGGCGATGCCCGGGCGGACCATGTCCAGATGGGTACAGGGATATTGTAGCACAGCGCCGCTGTTGGCGCAATGGCGGATTTTGAATTCCAGGCCGTGGTCCGACCGGCACCGGTCCAGGGTATCCAGAAACCGGGTGAACTGGAGCATGGTGTACCCCTCGCTGTCCTCCCCCGGCTCGTCGGACACGGCGAAGTGGGTGAACACCCCCTCCACATCCAGGTGGGGCCAGGCGGCCAGAGCGGCCAGCTCACCGGCGGCGCGGATGGGGTCCCGACAGAGGACCCCCAGGCGGCTCATGCCGGTGTCGCATTTCAGGTGGACCTTGGCGGTCTTGCCCCGCGCCCCGGCGGCCTCGGACAGGGCCCTGGCCAGCTCCGGGGTGGATACGCTCTGGGTGATGTCCAGGTCCACCAGCTCCCCGGCCAGCTCCGGGGGGGTCGTCCCCAAAATCAGGATGGGGGCGGAGATCTCCGCCGCCCGCAGCTCTCTCGCCTCGCTGAGGCAGGCCACCGCCAGGTAGTCCGCCCCCAGCGCCTCCAGCTTCCTCGCCACAGGGACCGCCCCGTGGCCGTAGGCGTTGGCCTTCACCGTGCCCAGGAACTTGCTGTCCGGGGCGCAGGCCCGCAGGGCGCGGTAGTTGTGCTCCAAATTTGAAAGACTGATCTCAGCCCAGGTCCGGGCCGTCTCCTGTGTCATCGTCGGTCATCTCCAAAAAGGTAAAATCGCTGAACTGGGCGGTGAGCACCCGCGTCCCGTCCCGGCTCACCTCCGTCCGGACGGGGGAAAAGGTCTCCCGGTCAAAGAGGATCAGAAATTCCGTCCCGGTGCCCTCCTCGGCCTCCGGATCCCGGCAGAGGGCCTGCAACTGGGTCTGCCCCTCGTCCGCCCAGGCGCACCGGGCCATCCAGCCCATGGCCGCCTGCCGGAACAGCTCGGGGACGGCGGACACGGGGGTGAGCCCCTCCCCGTCCAGGTCCCCCAGGGAGAGGGCGGCCCCGTCGTACTCCAGCACGGTCTCCCCCTCGGCCAGCCGGGCGGTGATGCCGGCGATGAGCTCCGGGGCGGTGACGGTGAGGACCGACTCGCCGTCCCGCCGGCAGAGGGCGTCCACCGTGAAGTCGTAGACTTTGTTTCCGTACTCCGCCGTCAGGTCCACCGTGGCGGAAAAGCCCGCCATGCCGCGGTAATGCTCCTGCAAGTGAAAGGCGGCGTCCTCCGGGGTCTCTCCCGCCGGGGCGCAGGCCGCCAGCAGGGTCATCATCAGTACACAGGCGAACAGTCTGCGCACTTATTCTCGTTCCTCCGTTTTTCAGATGATCCGGTCCCGCTCCGTGTGATCCCGCAGCACCCCCGGCAGCTCGGTGAGCAGGTCGGACGGGGTCATGCCGTACTCCCCCAGCTTTTCCGCCGCCCGGTCCCCGGCCTCGCCGTGGTAACACACCCCGGCGGCGGCCAGATCCGCCGCGCCGGCCCCGGGGCCGTTCAGGGGCTTCTGGGCCAGCAGGGCGGCCAGAATCCCCGCCAGCACGTCCCCGGAGCCCCCTTTCGCCATACCGGGGTTGCCGGTGGTGTTGATGCGGCAGAGGCCGTCGGGGGCGGCAGTCACCGTCCCGTGCCCCTTGAGGACCAGCACGCAGTTGTGGGCCTTTGCAAAGCTCTGGGCGGCGGCGACGCGGTCAGCGATGGGCAGGGCGGCCCCCGTCAGCCGGGAGAACTCCCCGTCGTGGGGGGTGAGCACCGTGGGGGCGGAGCGTTTGTCCAACACATCTATATGCCCGGACACTGCGTTTATGCCGTCGGCGTCCAGCACCACGGGGATGGACAGGTCGGCCAGCAGACGGAGGACCAGCTGTTCCGTCTCAGGGGCGCGGCCCAGGCCGGGGCCGATGAGGGCCACGTCGCAGGAGTGGGCCTTCTCCAGGAGGTCGGCGTAGTCAACCGGCAGGGGGAAGGGCATGGCCTCGGTACATTTCACGGCCACGATGGGGTAGATGTCCTTCGGTACGCCCAGATACACCAGTCCGGCCCCCGCCCGGACGGCGGCATTGGCCGCCAGCACCGGGGCGCCGGTGTAGCCCACGCTGCCCGCCAGAACGAACACCTTGCCGAAGTCCCCCTTGTGGGCGGCCCGGGGGCGGCAGGGGAGCCGGAACTCGCCCGCCTGGACGGCCTCCACCCGCTGGGGTGCCCGGTGGATGAGGCGGAACTCCAAATCGTGGGGGATGCCGATGTCCACCACCCGCACCTCTCCCGCGTGGGCGGCCCCCTCGCCCAGATAGAGCCCCGGCTTGCCGCAGGTAAAGGTGACGGTGACGGCGGCGTTCACCGCCTCCCCCAGCACCTCCCCGGTGTCGGTGTGGACGCCGGATGGGATGTCGCAGGCCACCACGGGGAACCGGGGGCCCATGCGGTTCAGGTACTGGATGGCGGAGCGGAAGGTCCCCTCCACCGGCCGGGACAGGCCAACGCCGAACAGGGCGTCCACCGCGCAGTCGCAGGTGGACAGCCACGCCAGCTGGAGCTGGGTCTCATTGTCCAGGGCCTCCGGGTGGTCCAGGTCCAGGCGGAAGGGCTCGATCTTTGAATCGCCGCCGCAGCACTCCAGCCGCTGGGCGTTGACGTTGGCGTCGCGGGTCATTTTGGCCCGGTCGCCGAGGAAGTAGGTGTGGACCTGATAGCCCTCCCGGAGCAGCAGCCGGGCGGCGGCGAAGCCGTCCCCGCCGTTGTTGCCGGGGCCGCAGAACACGGCGATCCGGGGGGTGGGGTCGGTGTTTTTGGACTCCACGATGGCCCGGATGGCCTCCGCCTGCCGTTTGTCCGCGTCAGAGGGCTCCCCCTCCCCGGTGGCGAAGGCCACGGTGGTGAAGCGGCTGGGGTTGGGGCCGTCACTCCCCGCCCGGGCGGGCAGGGGGACCAGGTCCATCACCGCCCCGGCCACGGCCCGGGCGGCGCGCTCCATCAGGTCCAGGGAGGGGACGCCTCTCTCCTGGATGGCGGCGCGGTCCAGCTCTCTCATCTGGGCGGCTGTGGCGACGGGCTGCATAGGCGGGACCTCCTTTCAATATCCCTCTCATTATAATGAAATCCCCCTTGCATTTCAACTCCTTTTGTGATATAAAGGTTGGGTGCAAATGTGAGGAACGGGAAAATAGCGAGTTTGCCTTGCGCAGAGAGGGCGGGTCACCGGCTGAAAGCCTGCCTGTGGGGTGTCGCTTGGTTCGCCCGGGAGCGGCCCGCGAGAGCGGGACGGCGGCCCGCCGTTACGGGGCTTTGAGCGCGCGCCTTGGGGCGCGAACGCGGGTGGTACCGCGGAAGGGTTGCCTTTCGTCCCGGTTGTCCGGGGGGAAGGGCGTTTTTTATTGCCGAGGGGAGTGAGTTCGATGCCCGGCTGGGCCGTCATCCTGATCATGTTCGCCCTGGTGGTGATCGCCCTGGGGGCGGTGCGGCTGCTGGGCCGGTCCGGGGAGAAAACGGAGACCGCCTCCGCCCGGGTGGTCTCCAAGCGGTCCGGCACCGAGCCGCGCAGCCGCATCTACCGGACCCCGGCCACGGTGTACTTCGCCGTCTTCCGGCTGGACGACGGCCGGGAGCTGGAACTGTCCCTGGAGGGGGCCGACTTTGCCGCGCTGAGAGAGGGCGCACGGGGGACGCTCACCTGGCGGGGAAAGGAGTTCCTCCGGTTCAAGCCGGAGGACTAAAGCAAAAATCGCGTTTTTGGAGGGAAACCGATGAGACGAAAGGACCGGGAAGTGACCGATTTCGACGGCATCGTGGCCATCATGGAGCGGTGCGACGTGTGCCGGCTGGCCCTGAACGGCGACGGATACCCCTATATCCTGCCGCTGAACTTTGGTATGCGCGTGGAGGACGGACAGGTCACGCTGTACTTCCACGGCGCCACGGAGGGCACCAAATATACCCTGATGGAGCGGGACAGCCGGGCCAGCTTCGAGATGGACTGCGCCCACGAGCTGATCCTGGACGACGAACATGGGAGCTGCACCATGGCGTATCAAAGCGTCGTGGGCCAGGGGCACATCGAGCCGGTACCCGACGGGGAAAAGGAGGACGCCCTGCGCCTGATCGTGGCCCACTACCGCCGGGAGGACTTCCCCTATGGCCGGGCGGTCGTGCCCCGCACCAGAGTGTTCAAGCTGGCGGTGGAGTCCATGACCGGCAAGATCAGGCCGAAAAAGTGAAAAATCCACTCAACAAAAAAGGAGTTTTTGTGTATGAAAGAACAACTGGCAAACATCCGCGCGGCGGCCCTGTCCGCCTTTGAGGGGGCCAAGTCCAAGGTGGACCTGGACGCCCTGCGGGTCCAGTACCTGGGCAAAAAGGGCGAGCTGACGGCGGTGCTCAAGCAGATGGGCGGGCTGTCCGCCGAGGAGCGCCCCGCCATGGGCCAGCTGGCCAATGAGGTCCGCTCTGCCCTGGAAAACGCCCTGGACACCGCCTCCAAAAAGCTGGAGGCGGCCGCCCTGGAGCATAAGCTGAAGGCCGAGACGGTGGATGTGACCATCCCCGGCAAGGCGGTCACCATGGGCCACCGGCACCCCATGTATATCGCCCTG
Organism: uncultured Oscillospiraceae bacterium; assembly: GCA_947630785.1. Lineage (GTDB taxonomy): Bacteria > Bacillota > Clostridia > Oscillospirales > Oscillospiraceae > Enterenecus. The sequence goes on from CANRIW010000003.1 coordinate 52,483, forward strand.
GACGAGATGAAGGAGATCTTCATCGGCATGGGCTTCACCGTGCTGGACGGGCCGGAGATCGAGCTGGGCGAGCTGAACTTCGACCGGCTCAACGCCGAGCCGGGCCACCCCTCCCGGGACTGGTCGGACACCTTCTACTTCGACACAGACGAGAAGGTGATGCTCCGCTCCCAGACCTCCCCCATGCAGGTGCGGGCCATGGACTCCATGCCCCTGCCCATCCGCATCATCGCCCCCGGCCGGGTGTACCGCAAGGACGAGGTGGACGCCACCCACTCCCCCATGTTCCACCAGGTAGAGGGCATGGTCATCGACAAGGGCGTCACCATGGCGGACCTGAAGGGCACCCTCAACGCCGTCATCAAAAAGCTGTACGGGGAGAACACCCAGACCCGCTTCCGCCCCCACCACTTCCCCTTCACCGAGCCCTCCTGCGAGGTGGACGTCCAGTGCCACAAGTGCGGCGGCGTTGGCTGCCCCACCTGCAAGGGCGAGGGCTGGATCGAGCTGCTGGGCGCCGGGATGATCCACCCCCATGTGCTGGAGATGGCGGGCATCGACCCGGAGGTGTACTCCGGCTGGGCCTTCGGCTTCGGTCTGGAGCGCACCGCCATGCGCCGGTTCAAGATCGACGATCTGCGGCTGATCTTCGAGAACGACGTGCGGTTCCTGGAGCAGTTCTGAGAGGGAGGAAAACACCATGAATTTGAGCAGAAAATGGTTGAATGAATTCGCCCGGGTGGACGTCCCCGACCGGGAGTTTGCCGAGGCCATGACCCTCTCCGGCTCCAAGGTGGAGGGCACCACCGACCTGGGCGCTGAGATCTCCAACGTAGTCGTCGGCAAAATTTTGTCCATGGAGCGGCACCCCAACTCCGACCACATGTGGGTGTGCCAGGTGGACGTGGGGGCCGGCGAACCGGTGCAGATCGTCACCGGGGCCTGGAACATCCACGAGGGAGACCTGGTCCCCGTGGCCAAGGACAACTCGTATCTCCCCGGCGGGGTCCACATCACAAGGGGCAACCTGCGGGGGGTCAAGTCCAAGGGGATGCTGTGCTCCCTCAAGGAGCTGAACCTGGACGAGCGGGACTTCCCCTACGGGGTCATCACCGCCGCCGCCCTGCTGAACGACTACCACCCCATCGACCCGGACAAGCCCTCCATCCCCGCCGACGTGCAGCCGGGCCATAAGATCTACGGCCCCGTGGTGGCCGCCTCCGTGGAGGGGGTCAAGCCCGCCGGGAACGGTCTCTGGACCTGCGTGCTCACTTACTCCGACAAGGACGGCCCCACCGGCGCCATCGTCACCACCCCCTGCCAGAACATCCACGCCGGCGACATGGTGGCCTTCAACACCTCCACCGCCGCCATCTGCACCTTAGTGGACCTCCACGCGGAGCAGCGGGAGTTCCCCCACTGCATCCCCGACGGCATCTTCGTCCTCCAGGAGGACGGCATCGCCCCCGGCGACGACATCAAACCCGTCATCAACGCCGACGACCGCGTTGTCGAGTTCGAGATCACCCCCAACCGGCCCGACTGCCTGTCCGTCATCGGTCTGGCCAGAGAGGCGGCCGCCACCTTCGACAAGCCCCTGCGGCTCCATGAGCCCGTCGTCCAGGGCGGGGCCCAGGGCTCCCTGGTGGAGCTGCTGGACGTGGAGACCCCCGACGCGGACCTGGTGCCCCGGTACACCGCCCGGATGGTGCGGAACGTGAAGATCGCCCCGTCCCCCAAGTGGATGCGGGAGCGGCTGCGGGCCATGGGAGTGCGGCCCATCAATAACATCGTGGACATCACCAACTACGTGATGCTGGAGTACGGCCAGCCCATGCACGCCTTTGATTACCGGTACGTCAACGGCGGGAAGATCATCGTCCGCCGGGCCGCCGAGGGGGAGGAGCTGACCACTCTGGACGGGCAGGTCCACACCCTCAACCACAACCACCTGGTCATCGCCGACGAGGGCCGGGCCGTGGGCCTGGCGGGCATCATGGGCGGCCTGAACTCGGAGATCGTGGCCGACACCGCCGATGTGGTGTTCGAGTCCGCCTGCTTCGACGGCGCCTGCATCCGCAAGGGCGCTCTGGCTCTGGGCATGCGCACCGAGGCCAGCGCCAAGTTCGAGAAGGGCCTGGACCCGCTGAACACCCTCCCCGCCGTCAACCGGGCCTGCGAGCTCGTTGAAATGCTGGGGGCCGGCGAGGTCGTCGATGGGGTCATCGACATCCTGAACAACGTGCCCCAGCCCACCGTGCTCAAGCTGGAACCGGACAAGATCAACGCCCTGCTGGGCACCGATGTGCCCGAGGACGAGATGGTCCGCATCCTGGAGAAGCTGGACTTCCAGGTGGACGGCGACCGGGTCACCGTACCCTCCTGGCGGGGGGACGTGCGCCGGATGGCCGATCTGGCGGAGGAGGTGGCCCGGTTCCACGGGTACAACAACATTCCCGTCACCCTCATGCGGGGCCAGACCACCCAGGGGGGCTACTCCGACGCCCAGAAGCTGGAGAACAAGCTGGGCGAGCTGTGCCGCGCCTGCGGGTACGACGAGATCATCACCTACTCCTTCATCTCCCCCACGGCCTATGACAAGATCGGCTGGTCGAAGAACTTCCCCCAGCGCCGCTCCTTCAAGATTTTGAATCCCCTGGGGGAGGACACCTCCATCATGCGGACCACCACCCTGCCCTCCATGCTGGAAATTTTGGCCCGGAACTGGAGCTACCGCAACAAAAACGTGAAGCTCTATGAGCTGGGCCGCATCTACCTCCCCGGCCGGGAGGACGGCCTGGCGAGCGAGGGCAAGATGCTCACCCTGGGGGCCTACGGGGAGGACATGGACTTCTTCGCCTTCAAGGGGACGGTGGAGGCCGTGCTGCGGGGCATCCGGGCGGTGGACGTGAGCTTTGAGGCCGCCGATCCCCACATCTGGGGGGACAGCGTGGCCCCGTACCACCCGGGCCGGGTGGCGGCGGTGCTGAGCGACAGCGACTGTCTGGGCTTCATCGGCCAGATCCACCCCAACGTGGCCAAGAACTACGGCGTGGACGGCGAGCTCTACTGCGCGGAGCTGTCCTTCGACGAGCTGGCCCTGGCCCAGGGGCCTGACGCGGAGTATACGTCCCTGCCCAAGTACCCCAGCGTGGACCGGGACATCGCCGTGGTGTGCGACGAGGCTGTCACCGTGGGCCGGCTGGAGGAGACCATCAAAAAGGGCGCCAAGGGGCTTTTGAAGCACGTGGAGCTGTTCGATATCTACCGGGGCCCCGGCATCGCCCCCGGCAAGAAGTCGGTGGCCTTCAGTCTGACCCTCCGCTCCGACGACCGGTCGCTGACCGGCGAGGAGGCCGACCAGGATGTGAAGTCCATCCTGGAGGCGCTGGAGAAGGACTGCGGCGCCGTTCTGCGGTGATAGGAGGGACCGATCATGACCAACAAGGAGATCGTGCTGAAGTTTTACGAAGAGGTCTTCAACGGCTGGGACGTGTCCAACCTGGACGCCTATATGAGGGACGACTATATCCAGCACAACCCCGGCTGTGAGACGGGGAAGGCCGGCTTTCTGAAATTCGCCCAGGGCTTTCTGGCCATGAAGCCCCACATGGACATCGTGAAGATCGGCGCGGACGGGGACATGGTATACGTCTTCTTCAAGTGTACGATGGCGGACGGCTCCGTCAACAAGGTGTGCGACATCTACCGCCTGGAGGGCGGCAAGCTGGCGGAGCACTGGGACGTGGTGGACCACAACGTGGAGAAGATCACCCCCGTAAACGCCAACGGTCTGTTTTAACAAAAACCGGCGGCAGATCCCCCCTCTGTCTGGACAGACGCCGGCCGAATAATCCCCCTCCCCCCGCGGCATACTAAGGGCAGAAACGACGGGAGGGGACGGCTGTGCGGGAAAGCAGGTCCAGGACCGGGTGGTTTGCCCTGGCGGGGGCCGCCGCCGGACTGGTGAACGGATTTTTCGGCGGGGGCGGCGGCATGGCGCTGGTGCCCATGCTGGCGGGCAAGTGCGGCCTGGATCAGAGAAAGGCATTTGCCACGTCGGTGGCGGTCATCGCGCCGCTGTGCGCCCTGTCGGCCGGCATCTACTGGTACCGGGGGAACATGGACGTCCAGCTGGCGCTGCCCTATCTGGCGGGAGGGCTCATCGGCGGTCTTGTCGGCGGAAAAGTCTACCGGCAGATGTCCATGAAGCTGCTCCGCCGGGCCTTCGCCCTGCTGATTCTCTACGGCGGAGTGAGGGCGCTGCTGTGACGGACTGGCTCATCCCCCTGCTGGCCGGGGCGGTCACCGGGGTGCTGTCCGGGTTCGGCGTCGGGGGCGGGTCCCTGCTGCTGATCTATATGACCGGCTTCGCCGGGGTGCCCCAGAACCTGGCCCAGGGGGTCAATCTGCTGTACTTCCTGCCCGCCGCCGCCACCGCCCTGCCCGCCCATGTCAAAAACGGGTATATCGAGAAAAAGGCGCTGGTTCCCGCCATTCTGGCCGGGCTCGCCGGGACCGCCCTGGCGGCCTGGCTGGCCACCGGGCTGGACGTGGGTATCCTGCGGAAGTGCTTTGGGGTATTCCTGCTGGCGGTGGGGACCCGGGAGCTGTTTTGCAAATAGCAAAAAAAGTTCCGGCGGAATGATCCGCCGGAACTTTTTGCGTCTGTCGGGAGCTTACTTCTTGATGTTGAAGAAGGCCTTCCTGCCCAGATACTGGGCGGCGTCGCCCAGCTCCTCCTCGATGCGGAGCAGCTGGTTGTACTTGGCCACGCGGTCGGTGCGGCTGGGAGCGCCGGTCTTGATCTGGCCGGCGTTGACGCCCACCACGATGTCGGCGATGGTCACGTCCTCGGTCTCGCCGGAGCGGTGGGACACCACGGCGGTGTAGCCGGCCCGGTTGGCCTTCTCGATGGTGTCCAGAGTCTCGGTGAGGGTGCCAATCTGGTTGACCTTGATGAGCACGGAGTTGGCCACGCCCAGCTCCAGACCCTTGGCCACGCGGGCGGAGTTGGTGACGAACAGATCGTCGCCCACCAGCTGGACGCGGTCGCCCAGGGCCTTGGTGAGCATGCCCCAGCCCTCCCAGTCGTCCTCGCCCATGCAGTCCTCCATGGAGATGATGGGATAGTTGTCGGCGAACTTCTTCCACATGTTGACCATCTGCTGGCGGGTCATGGTCTTGCCGGCCTTGGGCAGGGTGTAGGTGCCGTCCTCGTGGTTGTACCAGTCGGACACGGCGGCGTCCATGGCGATCATGAAGTCCTCGCCGGGCTTGTAGCCGGCCTTCTCGATGGCGGCCACGATGCACTTGAAGGCGTCCTCGTCCTTCTTCAGGTTGGGGGCGTAGCCGCCCTCGTCGCCCACGCCGGCGGCGGGGGTGCCGTTGTCCTTCAGCACGCTCTTCAGGGTGTGGAACACCTCGGCGCACATGCGGAGGGCTTCCTTCCAGGAGGAGGCGCCCACGGGCATGATCATGAACTCCTGGATGTCCACGTTGTTGGTGGCGTGGGCGCCGCCGTTCAGAATGTTCATCATGGGCACGGGCAGGGTCTTGGCGTTGACGCCGCCGATATAGTTGTAGAGGCTCATGCCGCAGGACTCGGCGGCAGCCTTGGCCACGGCCAGGGAGGCGCCCAGGATGGCGTTGGCGCCCAGGCGGGACTTGTTGGGGGTGCCGTCCAGCTCGATGAGCAGCTTGTCGATGGCGGGCTGCTCCAGAGCGTTCATGCCCACCAGGGCCTCGGCGATCTCAGTGTTCACGTTGGCGACGGCCTTCTCCACGCCCTTGCCCTGATAGCGGCCCTTGTCGCCGTCACGGAGCTCGCAGGCCTCGTACACGCCGGTGGAGGCGCCGGAGGGAACCGCCGCGCGGCCCACGGTGCCGTCGTCCAGAACGACTTCGACCTCAACAGTGGGGTTGCCGCGGGAGTCCAGAATTTCACGGCCGATGACGTCAACGATTTCCAGCATTTGCTTCATGATGATTTTCTCCTCTCAAATAAATGATTTGATGTTATCTCAGTGTACGATCAGGGACTTACCCGTCATCTCGGCGGGCTGTTCCAGACCCATCAGGTCCAGCATGGTGGGGCACAGGTCGGCCAGGCGGCCGTCCCGCAGCTTCACCTGGCCGGCGCCCACCACACAGCAGGGCACCAGGTTGGTGGTGTGGGCGGTGAAGGGGGAGCCGTCGGCGTCCACCATGTGCTCGGCGTTGCCGTGGTCGGCGGTGATGATGACCTTGCCACCCAGCTTCAGGGTGGCGGCCACCACCTGGGACACGCCGTCATCCACCGCCTCGGCGGCCTTGACAGCGGCCTCGAACACGCCGGTGTGGCCCACCATGTCGCAGTTGGCGAAGTTCAGGATGACCACGTCGTACTTCCCGCTCTCGATGCGGCGTACGCACTCCTCCGTGACCAGGGGCTCGGACATCTCCGGCTGGAGGTCGTAGGTGGCCACCTTGGGGGAGGGGATCAGGCACCGGTCCTCGCCGGGGAAGACCTGCTCTACGCCGCCGTTGAAGAAGAAGGTGACGTGGGCGTACTTCTCGGTCTCGGCGATGCGCAGCTGGGTCATGCCCAGCCTGGAGATATACTCCCCGAAGATGTTGTGCAGCGTCTCCTTGGGGTAGGCGATGACCACATTGGGCATGGTGGCGTCGTAAGAGGTGGTGCAGACGTAGTGGAGGGGGAAGAAGCCCTTTTTCCGCTCAAACCCCTTGAAGTCGGGGTCCACCAGGGAACGGGTGATCTCCCGGGCCCGGTCGGGCCGGAAGTTCATGAACAGGATGGCGTCCCCGGCGCCGATCTCGGCGTTTTTGCAGGTGACCACGGGGACCATGAACTCGTCGGTGACGCCGGCGTCATAGGACTTCTGCACCGCATCCACCGGGTCGGCGTTGAACTCTACGCTCTCGCCGTAGGCCATGGCGGCGTATGCCTTCTCCACCCGGTCCCAGTTGGTGTCACGGTCCATGGCGTAGTACCGGCCCTCCACGGTGGCGATCTTCGCGCCGTATTTGTCGCAGGTCTCCTTCATCCGGGCCACGAAGCCCTTGCCGGAGGTGGGGGGCACGTCCCGGCCGTCCAGGAAGCAGTGGACGAAGATCCTCTCCGCCCCCAGGTCGTGGGCCAGCTTGACGGCGGCCTCGATATGGGTGATGTGGGAGTGGACCCCGCCGTCGGACATTAGGCCGTAGATGTGGACGGCCCGGCCGGCGGCCTTGGCGGCGTTGATGGCGTCCACGTAGGCTTTGTTCTGGAAGAAGGTGCCCTCGTCGATGGCCTTGGAGATCTTGGGCAGGTCCTGGAACACCACCCGGCCGGCGCCGATGTTGGTGTGGCCCACCTCGCTGTTGCCCATCTGGCCGTCGGGCAGCCCCACGTCCAGCCCGGAGGCGGACAGGCGGCATACGGGATTTTCGGCGAACAGTTTATCCAGATTGGGGGTCTTCGCGGCGGCGATGGCGTTGTCCCCCCGCAGGGTGGAGTGGGAGATGCCGAAGCCGTCCATGATAATGAGGGTAGTAGGTGTTTTCATAGAAACCCCTTCGCACTTTTACTGGTTGGCCGCGTTGATGATGGCCACGAAATCGTCGGGCTTCAGGGAGGCGCCGCCGATGAGGCCGCCGTCGATGTCGGGCTGGGCCAGCAGCTCGGCGGCGTTCTTGGCGTTCATGGAGCCGCCGTACTGGATGGTGACGGCCCGGGCCACCCGGGCGCCGAACTGCTTGCGGATGATGGAGCGGATGTGGGTGCAGACCTCGCCGGCCTGCTGGGCGGTGGCGGTCTTGCCGGTGCCGATGGCCCAGATGGGCTCATAGGCGATGACCACGCGGCGCACCTGGTTCTCGTTCAGGCCGGACAGGGCGGTCTTCACCTGGTAGGAGATCAGCTCCTCGGTGACGCCCAGCTCCCGCTGCTCCAGGCTCTCGCCCACGCAGATGATGGGCTTCAGGCCCGCCGCCAGGGCGGCCTTGGCCTTCTTGTTGACGGTGAAGTCGGTCTCGTTGTAGTACTGGCGGCGCTCGGAGTGGCCGATGATGACATACTTGGCGCCCACGTCCTTGAGCATCTCGGCGGTGACCTCGCCGGTAAAGGCGCCGGAGGCCTCGTAGTGGCAGGTCTCGCCGCCGATGGCGACCCGGGTGTCCTTGAACGCCTTGACGGCGCCGGGGATGTTGACGCCGGGCACGCACAGCACCACCTCGCACCACTTGTGGCGGCCCAGGTTGGGCTTGATGGCCTCGGCGAAGGCCTTGGTCTCGGTGAGGGTCTTGTTCATCTTCCAGTTGCCGGCGATGATAGTCTTGCGGTATTTCAGATTCATGAGTAGTCGAGCTCCTTTGTTCGTATATGATTAAATTTCAGATCAGGCGTCAAGCAGGCACGCCACGCCGGGCAGCTCCTTGCCCTCCATGAACTCCAGGGAGGCGCCGCCGCCGGTGGAGATGTGGGTCATCTTGTCGGCGTAGCCCAGCTGCTGCACTGCGGCCGCGCTGTCGCCGCCGCCGATGATGGTGATGGCGCTGGTCTTGGAGAGGGCCTCGGCCACGGCCTTGGTGCCCGCCGCGAACTTCTCGAACTCGAACACGCCCATGGGGCCGTTCCAGATGACGGTGCCCGCGTCGGCCACCGCCTTGCAGTACAGCTCCACGGTGGCGGGGCCGATATCCAGGCCCTGCCAGCCCGCGGGGATCTCGCCGGCTTTGACCACCTGGGAATTGGCGTCGGCGGAGAAGGCGTCAGCCGCCACGGTGTCCACGGGCAGGAGGAGCTTCACGCCCTTCTCGGCGGCCTTCTTCACCATGTCGTTGGCGTAGTCCTCCCAGTCGGCCTCCAGCAGGGAGTCGCCCACCTGGCCGCCCTGGGCGGCGGAGAAGGTGTAGGCCATGCCGCCGCCGATGATGACGGTGTCGGCGATCTCCAGCAGGTTGTTGATAACGCCGATCTTGGAGCTCACCTTGGAGCCGCCCAGGATGGCGACGAGGGGACGCTTGGGGTTGGCCAGGGCGCCGCCGATGACCTCCAGCTCCTTCTGGATCAGGAAACCGGAGACGGCGGGCAGATAGTCGGCCACGCCGGCGGTGGAGGCGTGGGCGCGGTGGACGGCGCCGAAGGCGTCGGACACGTACACGCCGTTCTCCCCGGCCAGAGCGGCCATGGCCTTGGCGGTGGCGGGGTCGTTCTTGGTCTCGCCCTTCTCAAAGCGGGTGTTCTGGAGCAGCATGATCTCCCCGCCCTTGAGGGCGGCGGCCTTGGCCTGGGCGTCGGGTCCGATCACGTCGTCCGCCAGGATGACCGGCTTGCCCAGCAGCTCGCTGAGGCGGGCGGCCACGGGCTCCATGCGCAGGGCGTTCAGGGACTTCTTCCACTTCTCCTCGGTGAGGGTGGCGGGGTCCTTGCCCTTCTCGGTCTGCTTCTTCACCCACTTCTCGAAGCTGGCCTCGGGCTTGCCCAGGTGGGAGCAGGCGATGACCGCCGCGCCCTGGTCCAGCAGATACTGGATGGTGGGCAGAGCGGCCCGGATGCGCTTGTCGTCGGTGATGGCGCCGCTGCCGTCCTTGGCCTGGGGCACGTTGAAATCGCACCGCAGCAGGACCTTCCTGCCGGCGACGTCGATGTCTTTGACGGTCTTCTTGTTGTAATTCATGTTCAAGCTCCTTTCGTCAAGTCAAAGTGATAGGGGCAGATCCTGCCGGATCGGGGAAACAGATCACAGACCGGCCATCTCGCCCTCGCCGGACAGGCCGGGGAAGCCCTGCTGTTTCAGCGCCTCGTAGGCGAGTACGGCGACCGAGTTGGCCAGGTTGAGGCTCCGGGCGTCCGGCCGCATGGGGATGCGGACGCACCGGTCGTAGTGGGCCATGCGGAACCACTCGGGCAGACCGGCGGTCTCCTTGCCGAAGAACAGCCAGCAGCCGTCCCGAAACCGCGCCCGGGAGTAGTCCCGGGGGGCCTTGGTGGTGGCCAGCCACAGGTCGTCCGCCGCCTCGGGGTGCCGCGCAAACAGCTCCTCCAGGCCGGGGTAGACGTGCAGATCCACCATGGGCCAGTAGTCCAGGCCCGCCCGCTTCACCGCCTTGTCGCTGATGTCGAAGCCCAGAGGCTCCACCAGGTGGAGGCGGCTGCGGGTGGCGGCGCAGGTCCGGGCGATGTTGCCGGTGTTCATGGGGATCTCCGGCTCCACTAACACGATATTGACCATGATATCCTCCCTCAGCCACGGAACATTATATCGGCTCTACCCGCAAATGGCAAGAGAAAAAGTGGCGAAACTGTCCAAATATTCACCTTTTTTGCTGTCACTTTGCCGAAGTTGGGCCCACATGACAGTTTTTTCCCTTTTTCTCCGGGGGAGGTTGTCTTTTCCGCGCCGGTGTGGTACACTGTTCCGGCGGGGCGGAAAAAGTTTTCCCTGATCATGGGAACCTTTTCCCCTCTCCCCCGTCTAAGCGTTCGACGGCGGAGACCGCCGTCCAATCCCCAATGATAAGGAGAATACGAAATGAAAAAGGTCATTGCTCTTGCGCTCGCCCTGATGATGGTATTTGCCCTGTGCGCCTGCGGGGACACCGTGACCGGTCCCGGCCCCGCTCAGGAGCCCTCCGACGCCCCTGAGCAGCCCTCTGAGCCCGCCGGGCCCGCCGAGGGCGGCAGCCTGACCGTCTTCTACGACGACACCGTCGGCAAGTACGAGTTCCCCGCCATGGTGCTGGCCGAGGGCGATATGCTGGAGATGTTCTATCCCGGCCTGTCCGCTCTGGAGGGCGTGGAGGAGTTCCAGGTCTATACCCCCATGATGACCGGCGCCGCCGCTGAGCTGACCCTGGTGAAGCTGGCCGACGGGGGCGACCCCGCCGCCGTCAAGGCCATCTTTGACGCCCGGGTGGCCGCCTGCACCAAGGACGGCGAGAACTACCCCGAGACCATCGACGCCTGGGTGAACAATTGCCGCCAGGTCACCGCCGGCAGCTATATGATGCTGGTGGTCCACACCGACTGCGACGCCATCGAGGCCGACTTCAACGCGGCCTTCGGAGGCTGACCATGAGACGGACGCTCGTTTTGTTTCTGGCTCTGGCGCTGGCGCTGAGCCTGTGCGCCTGCGCCCGTCCCGCGGCGGAAACCACTCAGCCGCCCGATAGCGAGGCCCCCTCGGAAGCACCTTCCGCGCCGCCCAGCGAAACTCCCTCGGAGGAGCCCGGCGCGGCGCCCACCGAAGGGCCCACGGCGCCTCCCACCGAGGAGCCCTCAGAGGAGCCCACAACAGAGCCCACCGAGTCCCCCACGGAGGCTCCAAAGCCCACGGCGACCCCGAAGCCCACCGAGAAGCCCAAGCCCGCGGAGACCCCGAAACCCACCGAGCCCGAACCGGCGGAAACCCCAATGCCGGCCGAGACGCCCGCGCCCACCGAGGAACCCAGGCCCTCCGCCCCGCCGATCCACCCCGGCGGTATCGGCGGCAATACCCAGCCCCCCGAGACCCAGCCCCCGGAGAGCGAGGCGCCCGTCCAGTCCGCCCCCGGCGGCAGCGTGGATCTGGACGCCTTTTACGCCAGGATCAACGGCAGCTATGAGATGCCCGCCATGAGCCAGATGGGGGATGCCTATCTTCAAAACAGCTATCCCGGTCTGCTCTCCATCCCCTGCTATCAACGGCTGGTCTATCAGCCCATGATGACCGGCGTGGCCTGTGAGATCGCGCTGATCCAGGTGCAGGACAGCGCCGACGTGTCCGCCGTGCGCGCCATCCTCCAGGCCCGTATCGACGCCCAGGTGGACGGCGGGGCCTGGTATCCCTCCACCATCGAGCAGTGGGAGAGCAACAGCCGCATCGCGGTGCAGGGCAACTATCTGATGCTGGTGGTCCACGCCGACTGCGACGCCATCGTGGCCAGCTTCAACAGCGCGGTGGGATGACCGGCTCACCGCTGTCAGCAAAGGAGAAAATGAACATGAATACCCGCAGTTTGATCCTCGCCCTGGCGGGCGCGCTGACTCTCGGCCTGTGCGCCTGCGCCCCCAAGGCCAACGTTCCCTCCGCTCCCCCCAGCGCTCCCCCCGCCACCCAGGAGCCCTCCGAGGGCCCCATGGGCGACGGCACCGATCAAGATCATATGACGGTGGCGCCCTCCACCGAGACCCCCTCTGAAGAACCCTCCGAGGAGCCCGGCGAGACGCCCTCCGCTCCCCCCATCTTCGTGCCCGGCGGCCCCGGGCCCCAGGAGCCCGAGGACGACACCGTCCTGCCGCCCTCCGGCGTGGGCGAGGGAGACGTGGACCTGCATTTCTTTATGGATGAGCTGTTCCCCACCGTCAGCGAGTACGAGTTCCCGGAGCTGGAGCTGATGAGCGACGAGCGGCTGATCCACGAGTACCCCGGTCTGGGGGCCATCCCAGTGAAGCAGCGGCTGATCTACACCCCCATGATGACCGGCGTGGCCTGTGAGTTCGCCTTCGTGGAGGTGGAGGACGAGGCCGATGTGGACAGGGTGAACGCCATCTTCCAGGAGCGTATCGACTCCCAGGTGGAGGGCGGAGCCTGGTATCCCGCCGTCATCGAGCAGTGGGAGAACAACGCCCGCATCTTCACCGGCGGGAAGTATGTCATCCTGGCCGTCCACGAGATGTCCGAGTACATGGCCGCTGAGGACGGCGATTTTGCTCTGGCCCTGGGCTTGGGCTGAGTCCGCTCTATCCCGCTGACACACCCGGCGGGGGCCGCCGCGCTGACGGACCCCCGCCGTTTCTTTGGACCTGTTCCCCATCCTGACGCGAGGTGACCGCCTATGGTATTTTCCACCCCCTATTTTCTGTTCCTCTACCTGTGCGTGGTGCTGCTGGTCTATTACATCACCCCGCTGAAGCTGCGCAACCTGGCGCTGCTCATCCTCAACCTGATCTTCTACGGCTGGGGGGAGCCGGTATATATCCTCATCATGTTCGCCTCCATCGGCATCGACTACACCCACGGCATGCTGGTGACCCGGTGCAAGAACAAAGGGAACATCCGGGGGGCCAAGGCGGCGGTGGCCTCGTCGGTGATCTTCAACCTGGCGCTGCTGTTCTTCTTCAAGTACTGGGACTTCATCGCCGGCAACGTGAACGCCCTGGCCGGGTTCGAGCTGATGAAAGTGCTGGGCCATCCCCTGCCCATCGGTATCTCCTTCTACACCTTCCAGACCATGAGCTACACCATCGACGTGTACCGGGGGGACGCCCGCACCCAGAAGAACATCATCACCTTCGGCACCTTCGTCACCCTGTTCCCCCAGCTCATCGCCGGGCCCATCATCAAGTACAAGGATTTGGACGAGCAGCTGGAGAGCCGCACCCACACGGTGGACAAGTTCGCCTCCGGCGTGCAGCGGTTCGTGGTGGGCCTGTCCAAAAAGGTGCTGCTGGCCAACGCCATCGGCCAGCTGTGGGACGTGTATAAGGCCACCCCCACCGGGGAGCTCACCACCCTGGGGGCGTGGCTGGGGGTGCTGGCCTTCTCCCTCCAGCTGTACTTCGACTTCTCCGGCTACTCGGACATGGCCATCGGCCTGGGGCGGATGCTGGGCTTTGAGTTTTTGGAGAACTTCAACTACCCCTACCTGTCCAAATCCGCCACCGAGTTCTGGAGGAGATGGCACATCTCCCTGGGGTCCTGGTTCCGGGAGTACCTGTACTTCCCCCTGGGGGGCAGCCGGGTGAAGGCCCCCCGGATGATCTTCAACCTGCTGGTGGTCTGGGCGGCCACCGGCATCTGGCACGGGGCCAGCTGGAACTTCCTGATCTGGGGGATGTTCTACTTCGTGCTGCTGGTGGTGGAAAAGCTGTTCCTGCTGAAACGGCTGGAGAAGCTGCCCGCCTGGATATGCCACGTGTACGCCCTGTTCCTGATCATGGTGGGCTGGGCCATCTTCGCGGTGGAGGATCTTACGCAGCTGGGCGGCTACCTGAAGGCCATGTTCGGCTTCGGGGCCGGCCTCATGGACGGGGACTTCCTCTACAACTTCTTCAACTATCTGCCCATCCTGGTCATCGCCTGCGTGGCCTCCACGCCGCTGGCCAAAAACCTGTGGAAGAAGCTGCCCGAGAAGGTGTGGAAGGTCGCCCTGCCGGCGGCGCTGGTGCTGGGGCTGGTCCTGTCCACCGCCTACCTGGTGGACGGCACCTACAACCCCTTCCTGTACTTCAGATTCTGAGGAGGCGAGAACATGGGTAAAAAGTATTCCGTTTTTATCACCGTCCTGTTCTGCGCCTTCATCTTCGGATTTGGCGGCTGGCTGATCTGGGACATGGCCCACCCCAAGGACTTCTCCGAGCAGGAGAACCGCTGGCTGGCCCAGATGCCCGAGCCAAAAATCGGCCGGCTGGAGTTCCCCGGGCTGATGAACGGCACCAACGGGGGCAACTTCTTCAGCGGGGACTTCATGGAGGACTTCGAGGACTTCGTCATCGACCAGTTCCCCCTGCGGGATGAGTGGATCCACCTGAAGGCCCAGTCCGAGCGGCTGCTGGGCAAGAAGGAGAACAACCGGGTCTATTTCAGCAGGGACGGCCAGACCCTGTTCGCCTTCTTCACGCCCCCTGACGCCGGCGACCTGGCCAAGCGGGTGGGGTATGTCAATTCCCTGGCGGGCAACGTGGAGGTGCCGGTGTACTTCTCTCTGGTGCCCGACAAGAGCTATGTGTGGGCCGACCGGCTGCCCGACAACGCCCCCAACGTGGACGACGGCTCCATGAACGAGGCGGCGAAACAGCTGGCCGGGGAAAATGTGAACTTCATCGACCTGTATGGCATCCTGTCCGGAGACAGCGTGTTCTACCGCACCGACCACCACTGGACCACCATGGGGGCCTATCAGGGCTACGCGGTACTGGCCGGCGGCATGAACAACGGCGCCGTCACTGTGCTGGACTATGACCCCGAAAAGGTGTCCGACAGCTTTTACGGCACCACCTGGTCCTCCGCCGGGGCGGGATGGGTGCGCCCGGACGAGATGTACACCTGGGTGCCCGAGGGGGCCCTGCAGGTGACCGGCTACCCGGAGGGGAAGCCGGTGGACATCCCCCTGTACGACCGCTCCAAGCTGGAGGTCAAGGACAAGTACTCCATGTTCCTGGGGGGCAACCAGCCCCTGTGTATCCTCCGCAATCCTCTGGTGGAGGGCGGGAAAAAGCTGCTGGTGGTCCGGGACTCCTACTCCGACTCCCTGGCCCCCTTCCTGGGGCTGGACTACGGGGAGGTCCATCTGTGGGACCTGCGGTATAATAATATGTCCCTGAAACAGTATGTGGCGGACAACGGCATCGACCAGGTGCTGGTGCTCTACTCCGCCTCCAACTTCTCCAGCGACAACAACCTGTTCAAGCTGGGGCTGTGAGCCGGACGAAGAAGGCCCCCCGCTCTCCACGCGAGAGCGGGGGGCCTCCTTATCAAACTGATTCAATCCCCCGCCTGGGCCAGCAGGGGGGCGGTGGCCTGATAGACCCGGCAGCTGGCGGCGGTCATGGCGCTCCACAGGTAGCGGGACAGATCCAGGCCGGTCCCGTCGCAGGTCAGCTCCACCCGGTTGATCCGCCGGGCGGACAGCGCCCGCATGACGGCGCCGGCAGAGCCGTAGTCATCGGCCCGGAGGTGGGGCTCCCACAGTACGTATCCGGCCTGCTCCAAAGCGGCCCTGCCGTCCCCGTTCAGGGCGGGGGCCTCCACGATGAAGAGCGGACAGCGTGCCATGGCCGCCAGCAGAGAGGCGCCCTCTTCCGCCTGGACCAGGCAGTCCTCGGCGGTCTCGCCGGTGAGGACGAGGCCCAAGGTGTGCCCCGCTGCGGCCAGCCGGCGGACCAGGCCGTCGTTGGCGGCCAGCTCCTCCGGGGTGAACAGGAACAGGGCCCGCTGGCTGGCGTTCTCCAGCAGGCGGGCGGCCTCCGCCGCCTGATCCCCCCAGCGGTAGGCCAGAGTCACCTCCGCGCGTTCGCCGGGAAGGGGCTCCGAGGGCGTGGGGGTGGCGCTGGGCCGGGGCCCGGCAGTAGGCCGCGCGGTGGGCGCAGCGGTGGGCGTTGGGGTCGAGGCCGGTTGGATGGAGGCCAGATAGCGGTAGTAGTTGTCCGCCAGCTGGCTGCTGGCCGCGTCCACGAATTCCCGGTCGCTGAGGACCACGGCGCTGTTGGTCACCCGGACCAGGGTGCCGTAGTTGGTGCGGGTGAGGGTGCAGTTGATGCTGCCGAAGTAATTGCAGAGCCACATGATGGGCAGGAACACCATGGAGTTGCGCACCACGGCGTGGGCATCCAGGGGGTTGCTGCGGATGTCATAGGCGTTGTTGGCCTGAAGGTCAAAGACTACGCCCTGCTGGCCGCTGGACACCAGCACCGTCCGCCGGGTGGAGTTGTACTGGGCGCTTACCCCTAGGTTGATGGTGGTCGCCCGGCTGGACAGCATGGTATAGGGCACGTACAGCGCCCCGCCCGCCATCATGGGCATATTCTCCGCCGTCATCTCCATGGGCCGGTCGTTGACCGCCATGAGGTATACGTTGGCGGGGGCCCCGTTGGCCGTGGCGATGAGCCCCATGAGGAACGCCGCGCACAGCACGGCGACGGCGGCGAGCTTAACGATCCGCTTCACGGCGCGGCCTCCTTTCTCCGGATTACGCGGGATGATCCTCCAGCCAGCGGCGGATCAGATCGAGAGCGTGGTTGGCGGCCATGGTGCGCACCCAGTACCGCCCCTCCACCGCCCGGGCCAGGTGGAGCTCCCTGACCTCGGTGCCCTCCGGGGCGGCCAGGGCCACATAGACCAGCCCCACGGGGTTGCCCCGCTCGTCGCTGTCCGGGCCGGCCACGCCGGTGACGGACACCGCCAGATCGCAGTTCAGCGCCCGGCGGGCGCCCTCCGCCATCTGTTTCGCCACCTCGGCGCACACCGCGCCCTTTTCGTCCAGCAGCGCCTGAGATACCCCCAGCACGCCGGTCTTGACCTCATTGGTATAGCTGACGACGCCGCCCTTCAACACGGCGGAGGAGCCGGGCAGATCGGTCATCCGCTTGGCGATGAGGCCGCCGGTACAGCTCTCCGCCGTGCCCATGGTGAGGCCCCGGGCCCTGAGCCCCTCCAGCGCCACCTGCTCCAGGCCGGACACGTCCGCGCCGTAGACTCTGCGGCCCAGCAGGGCCCGGACCTCCCCCTCCACCGGGGCGATGAGGGCGTCGGCCTGTTCGGCGGTATCCGCCTTGGCGGTGATGCGCAGCTCCACCTCCCCCTCCTTGGCGTAGGGGGCCAGGGTGGGGTTGGTCAGAGCGTTCATCCGGTCCCGGAGGAGGGACTCCACCTCCGATTCACCCATGCCGAACACCCGGAGGGTCCTGGAGCGGATGACCCCTTCGCTGAGACGGGCCAGCCAGGGCATGGCCCGCTCCCGGAACATGGGGAGGCACTCCCTGGGCGGGCCGGGGAGCATGACCACATAGTTCCCGCCGCTTTCGAAAGCGCAGCCGGGGGCGGTGCCCCAGGCGTTGTCCAGAATGGCGCAGCCCTCCGGCAGATACGCCTGCTGGAGGTTATTGTCGGTCATCTTTCGGCCCATTTTGGCGAAAAACGCCTCGATCCGGGCGGCGCACTCGGGGTGGAACACCAGCCTTTTGCCGAATGCCTCCGCCAGGGTCTGCTTGGTGAGATCGTCGCAGGTGGGGCCAAGGCCGCCGGTGGTGACGATCACATCGGCCCGACCTCTGGCGATGGCCACCGCCGCCTTCAGCCGCTCCGGGTTGTCCCCCACCACCGAGTGGTAGCAGACGTTGAGGCCCAGGGCGGTCAGCTCCCGGCTCAGGTCCCGGGCGTCGGTGTTAAGGATATTGCCCAGCAGCAGCTCGGTGCCCACGCACAGCAGCTCCACGGTGTGGCTCATGGGGGTTCCTCTTTTCAAATGGTTTTCCGCTTTTGATGATTGACAGCAGGCGGGAAATTGAGTAAAATAACAAGGCGGTTATCTCCTAAACGGCCGGAGAAGCAATCGCCCTTTTTAAATGTAATTCAATTTATCTTATACGCCCTCGTAGCTCAGCAGGATAGAGCGTCCGCCTCCTAAGCGGAAGGCCACGCGTTCGAATCGCGTCGAGGGTGCCATAAAACGCCGGTTTTTGTCCCTGTTTTCCCCTGAAAGCACACAAAAACCGGTGTTTTTTTGCGGCTGCATAAATTGAGTCAAACTACATTTAGAAAAAGGCCGAAAAGTTATAATATTTTGCTGGCAGACAAAACGCATGACGCTGTCGCCTTTTGCGCGCCATGTCGTCAGTTCAAAAATACACGCTTCCGCTGAAAATGTCAAGGCATGGTTTCCGCGAACGAGAAAGGCGGAAGCAGGCCGATGCGGAAGCGGGTACGCGGTGAAAGAGACGATATGGTCTTGCCTCCGGGACGATCATCGTGTAGAATAATGGCATCAAAGTGGAAAGAGTGAGCGCCGTGGAGCTGATCGTCAAAACCTTTGATGAGCTGACCAACAGGGAGGTCTATGAGATCCTCAAGGCCCGGTCGGCGGTGTTCATGATGGAACAGCGCATCTGCTGCCTGGATATGGACGACACCGACTACCACAGCCTGCACCTGTTCTATGAGGAGCGCGGCAAGGTGACCGCCTATCTCCGGGCCTATCGGACGGAGGCCGATCCGCAGGCGGTCCACATCGGCCGGGTGCTGACGCTGGAACACGGCAAGGGCCTGGGCGGCAGGCTCCTCACCGAGGCCATCGACGCGCTCCGTACGCGGACCGGATGCGGGCGTATCCGCCTCGATTCCCAGATCCCCGTGGTGGGATTCTACGAAAAGTATGGCTTCAAACCCGTCTCCGGGGAGTTTTTGGAGGCGGGCATCCCCCATATCGCCATGGAACTGGCGCTGTAAACGGCGTGAGAGGCGGCCCCGCGGGGCCGCCCTACTCTTTTCCCCGGTCCTGGCCGCGGCGCTTCCGCCGTTTTGGCGCAAACCGCCTCTTCTGCTCATAGAATGTGGGGCAAAGGAGGTGTGACTATGGAAGAGATCATTCCCTGCGCGGTGAAGGACCGGGAGGTCTTTCGCCGGGTGTGGCAGCGGGTGATGGGCGAGCGGGACACGGAGGACTGTCCGGTAGAGGCGTTCCCCGCCGATCTGGAGGGAGACGTCCCCTGCGCCTGCCTGGACAGTCTGCTCCGGCAAAGCGGAGGCCAGGCCCGGGGGCAGGCGCCGGGACCCCGGCCGGCTGTCGAAGCCGCTGTCACAGAGCCCTCCGTCTCAGGGTCGGACACCGGCCCCCTCCCGGCGGAAGACGGCCTTCAACAGGAGAGCGGCCGGGAGCCGTGCGGCTGCGGCGGACAGATGCGTCGGCAGGTGATGGAGGCCCTGGAGGGCTGGCAGTTCTACCGCCATCTGGCAAAACGCGCCCGCCCCGGAGACGCCCGCGTCCTCAACGCGATGGCCGGGGAGGAGCACCGGACCGCCCGAAGACTGGCGGCGGCGTACTTCTTACTTACAGGCATCCGCTACTGGCCCAGCGAGCTGCTGACTGTCCCCGCCCTTCCCTCCTACTGGGGGGCCCTGCGGGGGCGGCACCAGGCGGAGCAGGGTCTGGAGGCGGACTACCGCGCCTCCGCCGAAAGCCGGGGAGACCCGGACCAGCTGGAACTGTACAGGGAGCTGGCCGGCGAAGCTCACGAGCGGTGCAGACAGCTCCGGGCGCTGCTGGAGAAAGATCACATGATATAGGGGCAGGAGCTCCGCCGGCCGGCGGGGCTCCAAATTTTTGCTCAGCCGCGGCAGTTCATTCCGCGGACGCAGGACATGAATCGGGAGCGCGCTTTCTCTTGCCTAACCGCCGGAAAAATGGTACACTATCCACAATGAACGCCCAAGGGAGGTCCCGCCCATGAAGCTGATGGTCATCGACGGCAATTCCATCGTCAACCGCGCCTTTTACGGCGTCACCCAGAACCTGTCCACCCGGGACGGGCTGCCCACCAACGCCATCTTCGGGTTTCTCAACATCCTGCTGAAGCTGCTGGACGAGGAGCAGCCCGACGGGCTGGCGGTGGCGTTCGATATGCGGGCGCCCACCTTCCGCCACCTGGCCTACGACGGGTACAAGGCCACCCGCCACGGCATGCCCGAGGAGCTGGCCGCCCAGATGCCGGTGCTGAAAGAGGTGCTGGACGCCATGAACGTCCGCCGGTACGAGCTGGAGGGCTGGGAGGCCGACGACCTGTTAGGTACTATGGCGAAGGTCAACGAGGAGGAGGGCGGCGCCACCGTCATCGTCACCGGGGACAAGGATTCCTTACAGCTCATCGACGAAAAGACGACGGTGAAGCTGGTGTCCACCCGCATGGGCCAGACCACCACCAAAGAGATGACCCCCGGGGCCTTCCGGGGGGAGTACGGCTTCGAGCCCATCCACATGATCGACCTGAAAGCCCTGATGGGGGACTCCTCCGACAACATCCCCGGAGTCACCGGCATCGGGGAGAAGACCGCCATGCCCCTGGTGCAGCTCTACGGAACCGTGGAGGATCTCTATGACCATATGCCGGAGGTATGCACCGCCCCCGGCGTCCCCGCCAAGGCGGGGGTCATCAAGAAGCTGGAGGCGGGCCGGGACCAAGCGATGATGTCCAAGGACCTGGCCACCATCCGCTGTGACGCCCCTATGGGGTTCGTCCCCGCCGACGCCGCCCGGAAGCCCTGGAACGAGCAGGCCCTGTACGACATCCTCCTGCGGCTGGAGTTCTCCAAGCTTATCGACCGGCTGGGGCTCCGTCCCGGCCCCGCCGGGGGCGCGGCGGAACAGCGGGCCGCCGGGGCCCTCCGGGATAGCGAGACAGTGACGGATCCGGCCCGGATGGGGGAGCTGCTGGGGCTGTGGCGGGGGCTGGATCACGTTTCCTTCCTGGCCCTGCCCGACCTGTCCGGGCTGTGCGCGGCGTGGGCGGAGGGGGACGGCCTCCGGGCCGCCGCCCTCTTCGCCGACCGGCTGGACTGCTATAACGAGTTTTTGCGGGGCTTCTTCGCCGCCGACATCAAAAAGGTCACCCACGACTGCAAAAACCTGATGGTCCGTCTGCTGGACGAGGGTCTGGGGGTGGAGGGTTTCCTGTTCGACACCGCCATCGCCGCCTACCTGCTCTCCCCCACCGACGGCAGCTACGAGCTGGAGAAGCTGTCCGTCTCCTACTTCAACGCCGAGACGGCCAAATCGAAGGACTACCTGGACCCGGATGCCTTCAATCCCCTGTCCGACCGGGCCGTCCCCCTGGCGGCGCTGACGGCCCACGCCGCCCTCATCGAGTCCCTGTACCGCGAGCTGGGCAAGCGGCTGGACGAGCTGGGCCTGCGTGCCGTCCATGACGACATCGACCTGCCCCTGTGCCCGGTGCTGGCAAGGATGGAGCGGGCGGGGGTCCTGGTGGACGGCAAGGCGTTAGTGGATTTCGGGAAAAACCTGAAAACCGGCATCGACACATTGGAGGCCGAGATCTACCGGCTGGCGGGGGAGCAGTTCAATATCCTCTCCCCCAAGCAGCTGGGGCATATTCTGTTTGAGAAGCTGGGCCTGCCGCCGGTGAAGAAGACCAAGACCGGCTACTCCACCAACGCGGAGGTGCTGGAAAAGCTCCGGCCCCGGCATGAGATCATCGGGGCCATCCTGGACTACCGGCAACTCACCAAGCTGAACTCCACCTATGTGGAGGGCCTGGGCAAGGTCATCGCCCCCGACGGGCGGATCCACACCTGCTTCCAGAACACCGTCACCGCCACCGGGCGGCTCAGCTCCACCGAGCCCAATCTGCAAAACATCCCCGTGCGCACCGAGCTGGGGGCCGAGATGCGCAAGATGTTCACCGCCGCCCCGGGGAACGTGCTGGTGGACGCCGACTACTCCCAGATCGAACTCAGGCTGCTGGCCCATATGTCCGGGGACGCCGCCATGATCGACGGGTTCAACTCCGGGGTGGACATCCACACCGTCACCGCCTCCCAGGTATTCGGGATGCCGAAGGACCAGGTGCCTCCCGCCCTCCGCCGGGCGGCCAAGGCGGTGAACTTCGGCATCGTGTACGGCATCTCCGCCTTCTCCCTGTCGGAGGACATCCACGTCACCGTGGCGGAGGCCAAGGAGTATATGCAGAAGTATTTCGAGCACTACTCCGGTGTCCGGGCCTATATGGACCGGGTGGTGGAGAGGGGCCGGGAGGACGGGTACGTGTCCACCCTCTACGGCCGCCGGCGCTGGCTGCCGGAGCTGAAGTCCTCCAACTTCAACACCCGGTCCTTCGGGGAGCGGGTGGCGCTGAACATGCCCATCCAGGGCACCGCCGCCGACATCATCAAGCTGGCCATGATCCGGGTGGACGCCCGGCTCCGCGCCGAGGGGCTGGCCGCCCGGCTGGTGCTGCAAGTCCACGACGAGCTCATCGTGGAGTGCCCAGAGAGGGAGGGCCAAAAGGTCCGGGACCTGCTGGAGGAGGAGATGGAGGGGGTGGCCGCTCTGGCCGTCCCCCTGCTGGCCGAGGCCAAGGTGGGAAAGACCTGGGCGGAGGCACACTGAGGAGGCCACTATGGAATATCGTCTTGTCCCCATGACAGAGGGGCACATTCCCCAGATCGCCGCGCTGGAGGCGGCCTGTTTCTCCCGGCCCTGGAGCGAATCCCTCCTCCGGGACCTGCTGGGCAGCCGGCACTCCCATATGCTGACGGCGGAGGGAGAGGACGGCGCGGTGCTTGGCTACGCCGGCCTCACCGCCGTAGCCGGCGAGGGATATATCGACAACATCGCCGTGGCGGAGCGGTACCGGCGGCAGGGCATCGCCCAAGCCATGCTGGAGGAGTTCATCCGCCGGGGCCGGGAGGGGGGGCTGGACTTCCTCACCCTGGAGGTGCGGGCCTCCAACGCCCCGGCCATCGCCCTCTACGAGAAGCTGGGCTTCGAGCTGGCGGGCCGCCGCCGGCGGTATTACGACGACCCGCCGGAGGACGCCCTGCTCATGACCCTGAAGTTTGACGGGAAAGAGTGACTGTATGAACATCTTAGCCTTTGAGTCCTCCTGCGACGAGACCGCCGCCGCCGTGGTGAAGGACGGCCGGACGGTGCTGTCCTCGGTGATCGCGTCGTCGGCGGACATGCACGCCGTCTACGGGGGCGTGGTGCCCGAGATCGCCTCCCGCAAGCACGTGGAGGCCATCTCCGGCCTGGCGGACGAGGCCCTGCGGCAGGCGGGCCTGTCCAAGCCGGACATCGATGCCGTGGCGGTGACCTACGCGCCGGGGCTCATCGGGGCCCTGCTGGTGGGGGTGTCCTTCGCCAAGTCGGCGGCGTTCGCTCTGGGGGTGCCCCCCATCCCCGTCCACCATGTGCGGGGGCACATCGCCGCCAACTACATCGCCCACGCCGACCTGGAGCCCCCCTTCCTGTGCCTGTGCGTGTCCGGGGGGACCACCGCCCTGGTGGACGTGCGGGACTACACCGACTTCCGGGTGTTGGGCTCCACCCGGGACGACGCCGCCGGCGAGTGCTTCGACAAGACCGCCCGGGTGCTGGGCCTGGGCTACCCCGGCGGCGGGCCCATGGACCGGATGGCCCAGGGCGGGAACGACAAGGCTTACGTGTTCCCACGGGCCCACATCGACGGCAACCCGCTGGATATGTCCTTCTCCGGCCTCAAGACGGCGGTGCTGAACCTCATCCACAACAGCGAGCAAAAGGGAGCGACACTGGACCTCCACGACCTGGCCGCCTCCTTCGCCGCCGCCGTGTCCGACGCCCTCATCCCCCGGACCATGGAGGCCAACGCCCTCACCGGCTACAACAGGATCGCCGTGGCGGGGGGCGTGGCCGCCAACAGCCGCATCCGGGCGGATCTGACGGCGGCCTGCGAGCGGGCCGGGGCAAAGCTGTGGCTGCCGCCGCTGGAACTCTGCGGGGACAACGCCGCCATGATCGGCTGCCAAGGGTACTACGAATACCTGGCGGGCCACACCGCGGGCTGGGAACTGAACGCCAAGGCCAGTCTGGACATTGCGAAGAGATAGATAAGAGGCGGCCCGTGGCCGCCTCTTATCTATCTTTCCCCACGGCTGTATAAGATTATGTCAACTAAATTGGACTTTCACCCCGTGAAAAAGTTCGCTGTCGGATTTTGTAATTATTGGTAAAATCGATGGGAACCGCGACAAACCGCGCCGCCGGGGGCTGTTGAAAACTTTGTTCAAACTGTGGATAACTTTCCGTATCAAAAATTACGGCTGATGTTATGAAAACCGCTTTTATCGTCTGGAAGCCAATGGTAAGCTTTGAAAATACAGCCTTTGCACGAATACGATTTGTCTTTCCCCTTCTGTTGAATACTTTTTGTAATATGCTTGACGGAGACAGCTCCGCCGTGGTACACTGTAGGTGCTGTATGACTGACGGAAGTGGAGTGACCACATGGAGTACAGCGGCGCGCCGCGCCTGATTGCCGACCGTCTGGGCGCACATCTCTCTGTGCGCCCTTTTATTTTTGGACGCATGACGAACAAGGAGGAAAACACACATGAAAACCGACATTGAGATCGCCCAGAGCGCCCAAATGCTGCCCATCGCGGAGGTGGCGGCCCGGGCCGGCATCGACGAGAGCCTGCTGGAGTACTACGGGAAGGTGAAGGCCAAGATCGACGTAGTGCCCCTCCGGGACAGGCCCCGGAAGGGAAAGCTGATCCTGGTCACCGCCATCAACCCCACCCCGGCGGGAGAGGGCAAGACCACCACGTCGGTGGGCCTGGCCGACGCGCTGAAAAAGCTGGACAAGAACGTGCTGCTGTGCCTGCGGGAGCCCTCCCTGGGCCCCGTGTTTGGGGTCAAGGGCGGGGCCGCCGGCGGCGGGTACGCCCAGGTGGTCCCCATGGAGGACATCAACCTCCACTTCACCGGGGATTTCCACGCCATCGGGGCCGCCAACAATCTGCTGGCCGCCATGCTGGACAACCACATCCAGCAGGGCAACGCCCTGGGCATCGACGTGAAGAAGATCACCTGGCGGCGGTGCGTGGACATGAACGACCGGCAGCTCCGCAATATCGTGGACGGGCTGGGCGGCCGGATGCAGGGGGTCCCCCGGGAGGACGGGTTCGACATCACCGTGGCCAGCGAGATCATGGCGGTGCTGTGCCTGGCCACCGATCTCAAGGACCTGAAAGAGCGGCTGGCCCGAATCATCGTGGGCTACACCTATGACGACAAGCCCGTCACCGCCGCCGACCTGAAGGCCCAGGGGGCCATGGCCGCCCTGCTGAAGGACGCCATCAAGCCCAACCTGGTGCAGACCCTGGAGAACACCCCGGCTCTGGTCCACGGCGGGCCCTTCGCCAACATCGCCCACGGGTGCAACTCCGTCTCCGCCACCGACACCGCCCTCAAGCTGGCCGACTACGTGGTCACGGAGGCCGGCTTCGGCGCCGACCTGGGAGCGGAGAAGTTTTTGGACATCAAGTGCCGGGCCGCCGGACTCCACCCGGACGCGGTGGTCATCGTGGCCACCGTCAAGGCGCTGAAATACAACGGCGGTGTGCCCAAGTCCGACCTGGGCGCGGAGAACGTGGCCGCCCTGGAGAGGGGCCTGCCCAATCTGCTCAAGCACGTGGAGAACATCACCCAGGTGTACGGCCTGCCCTGCGTGGTGGCCATCAACCGCTTCACCAACGACACCGACGCCGAGCTGGCCCTCATCCGGGACAAGTGCAAAGAACTGGGGGTCAACGTGGCCCTGTCCGAGGTGTGGGGCAGGGGCGGCGACGGCGGCGTCGAGCTGGCCGAGGAGATCCTGCGGCTGTGCGAGGCGTCCAGCGACTTCCGCTTCGCCTACGAGCTGGACCAGCCGCTGAAAGAGAAGATCGGGACCATCGTGAAGAAGGTCTACGGGGGCGCGGGGGTCAGCTACTCCGCCGCCGCCGAGAAGGAGCTGGACCGGCTGGAGAAGATGGGCTTCGGCGGCCTGCCAGTGTGCATGGCGAAAACGCAGTATTCTTTGTCCGACGACCCGGCCAAGCTGGGCCGGCCGGAGGGCTTCACCATTACCGTCAGCAAGGTGAAGGTGTCCGCCGGGGCGGGGTTCGTGGTGGTCCAGACCGGCGACATCATGACCATGCCGGGGCTGCCCAAGGTCCCCGCCGCCGAGAAGATCGACGTGGACGAGAACGGGGTCATCTCCGGGCTGTTCTGAGCTGAACTTCCGCAGGGAGGGGTTTTTGTGAACTACGCGCTCATCACCGGCGGCAGCCGGGGCATCGGGGCAGCCGCCGCCCGGGAACTGGCCCGCCGGGGCTGGGGGGTGGCGATCAATTACCTCCATAGTGAAGAAAAGGCCCGGACCCTGGCAGAGGAGCTGTCCGCCCTGGGGGTGCCCGCCCTGGCCGTCAAGGCCGACGTGGCCGACGAGGGACAGGTCCGGGCCATGGTTGACCGGGCGCTGGACGCCTTCGGCCGGCTGGACGCCCTGGTGTGCAGCGCCGGCATCTCCCACGTGGGGCTCATCTCCCAGATCGGCGAAGCGGAGTGGCGGCGGCTGTTCGCCGTCAACGTGGACGGCGTCCACCACTGCTGCCGGGCGGTGCTGCCCCATATGCTGGAGCGGAAGGCGGGCAGCATCGTCACCCTGTCCTCCATGTGGGGGCAGGTGGGGGCCTCCTGCGAGGCGGCCTACTCCGCCACAAAAGGGGCGGTCATCGCCTACACCAAAGCGCTGGCAAAGGAGCTGGGGCCCTCCCACATCCGGGTGAACTGCGTGGCCCCGGGGGTCATCGACACCGAGATGAACGCCCACCTCTCCCCCGAGGACCTGGCCGCCCTGGCGGAGGAGACTCCCCTGGGCCGCATCGGCACGGCGGAGGAGGCCGCCAAGGCCGTGGCCTTCCTGGCCGGGGAGGAATCCTCCTTCCTCACCGGACAGGTGATCGCCCCCAACGGCGGGCTGGTGATCTGACCGCAATATCGAAACGTGCCGCCCTGTGAGAACAGGGCGGCACGTTTCGCGTTTCTTTGCCATAGAGCGGCGGGGCGGGAACGGCTCAGTCCCCAAGCTGATCCGGGAAGGTCTCTTCAATCGGGACGCTGTAAACCGGGTCACCGACAGCGCGTTCATCCGCAAGAACAGAGATGGTCTCAGGGACAAGGGCGCCGTTTTCGTCCACCACGGCTTTGGCCTGGAGGGACTGGCTCACCTGCTGCTCCACGCCCTCGTCTGTCCCCACGTCCCATCCCTTGCCGAGATAGTACATCGTCCAGAGGAAGGTGGCGGTAACGGTATCCCCGTCCATGGTCTCCCCGTAATCGTCGATCTGGTAGCGCAGGCCGTCATAGTAGGGGGAATAGGCCCGGTCAAACAGATCCGACAGATAGGCGGACAGCTGCTCCTCCGCGGTTTGGGCCGCCGGGGCGCCGGTCACGGGGGAATCGTCCTCCAACCAGTTCACGTTGCCGGAGTTGTCTACGATGGTCCAGGCCCCGCTGTCTACGTCCTGCGTCAGATAGAAATACATGGTGACCTCGCCGTCGGCCCGGGTGGTCTGAGTGTGGTCGTACTGGGCATAGTAGTCGGCCCTCACCACCAGGAAATGCCGGGCCAGATGCGCGTCGCTCCAGCCCCGCCGGTCCGCGATGGTCCCCTTGATGAACCGCTCCCTCACCCGGTCCGTCTCCGCCTCGTCGATCTCCACGCGGTCCACCTCGATGTTCAGGGCGTACTCCTTGCCGGCCTGATTCTCCAGAGCGGACCGCACGACCTCCACCGGGTCGGCGGAGGGCTTCTGCACCCACAGGTCGCCGAGCATGATGGCTGCCGCCGCGACCGTCCCCGCCAGGAGAACGGTCAGGATGGCGGCCGCCAGGGGAATCAGCCAGCGTCTGGTATGAGCGGCGCGCGGCCGCCGCGTCTCATAGGAGATGGCGCTTTCGATATACTTTCCGTCGATCTCGCCCAGCGCCTCCGAAAATGCCTTTGCGTTCATACATAGACCTCCCTTTCCGCCAGATATCGTTTCAACTGTTTTCGGACGCGGACCAGGCGCATGGAGACGCTCTTTTCGGGGATCCCCGTGCGCGCGGCGATCTCCGCGTAGGAGTCGGAGAACCAGTACCGGCGCAGGAAGATGACCCGGTTCTCCTCCCGCAGCCCGTCCAGGAATCCCTCGATGACGCGGGTCAGCTCCCGCCCCTCCGCCTCCGCCTCCACGGTATCCGGCGCCGGCAGGCAGTCCTCAAGCTCCTTCAGCGCCACGTCATACACGCTGTTCCGCTTTTCCGCGCCCCTTCTGTGCCAGAGCTTCAGCGAGACATTCCGGACCACCTTGCAGACGTAGGCCCGCAACGGGTCGGGCCGCGCCGGAGGGATCGCGTTCCAGATGCCCAGGTACGCGTCGTTCACGCACTCCTCCGCGTCCTGACGGTTATTCAGGATATTGAGCGAGAGGGTGTGACACAGCTTCCCGTATTTCGCGTCGAGCTCTTCGAGGGCCCTTTCCGAACGGGCGAAAAACAGTTCAATGATGCTTTTGTCGTCGATCATCGGGTACCAGCTCCTTTCCGAGCGCTCA
The DNA here is from genome assembly GCA_947630785.1 of uncultured Oscillospiraceae bacterium. Classification (GTDB taxonomy): domain Bacteria; phylum Bacillota; class Clostridia; order Oscillospirales; family Oscillospiraceae; genus Enterenecus. Next base: position 81,078 of record CANRIW010000003.1, read on the forward strand.
CCCATATACTACGGTTCCGGACGGGAAAACCACGGGGGACAGTGAAAAAAATACAGGAGGGCCCGTCCGGCGGCGCGCGCCGAAAAAAGAGGGCCCATCCGCGGGGATGGACCCTCTCATTATGCTCTTTGCGGGGAGGCGGAAAACGCGATCCGGCCCGGGACAGGGCCCATTTTTCCGTTTACAGGTCCAGCATGACCCGCTCGATGTTCTCCACGGCCTCGCTCACCAGTCCCTCCACGTCCAGGGCCTTTTCCGCCTCCGCCAGGTCCTCCGGGTGGGGCTTGGTCTTGGGGTGGCGGGGGGTGAACACGGTGCAGCAGTCCTCATAGGGGAGGATGGAGGTCTCGAAGGTGCCGATGCGCCGGGAGACGCGGACGATCTCCTCCTTGTCCATCCCCACCAGGGGCCGGAGCACCGGCCGGTCGCACACGGCGTCGGTGCACACCATGGCGTCCAGGGTCTGGCTGGCCACTTGGCCCACCGACTCGCCGGTGGCCAGGGCCTGGATGTCGTTCTTCTCCGCCACCCGGCAGGCGATGCGCATCATGAACCGCCGCATGAGGACGGTGAACAGCTCCTCCGGGCAGGAGCGGCGCAGCTCCTCCTGGATCTTCGTAAAGGGCACCACATGGACGCACATCTTGCCGGTATAGGGCACCAGCAGCCGGGCCAGGTCCAGTACCTTCTCCTTGGCCTCCGGGGAGGTGTAGGGGTAGGAGTAGTAGTGGATGCAGTCCACGATGAGGCCCCGCTTGGCCATCATCCAGGTGGCCACCGGGGAGTCGATGCCGCCGGACAGCAAGGACAGGGCGCGTCCGCCCATCCCCACCGGCAGGCCGCCCGCCCCCGGCTCCGGGTCGGCGTGGACATAGGCGTCGGTCTCCCGGACCTCCAGGTGGACCGTCAGCTCCGGATGGTGCATATCCGCCGTCAGATGGGGGAACGCCTTGTGGAGCTCGCCCCCCACGTACTGGGACAGCTGGATGGAGGTCATGGGGAAGGTCTTGTCCGCCCGCTTGGACTCCACCTTGAAGGTCTTGACGCCCAGCAATTTCTCTCCCAGGTACTCCTTCGCGCACTGGGCCATGGCGTCGGCGTCCTTCCCGCAGGCCCGGGCGCGACAGACACCCACCGCCCCGAACAGCCTGCCCATGGCCTCCCATGCCCCCTCGAAGTCGCAGCTCTCGTCCAGGGGCTCCACATAGGTGGTGGACTGGCGGGTGTATACCTTGAAGCTGCCGTACTTCTTCAGGCGGCGCTTGGCGTTGCCCATGAGCTTTTCCTCAAAGCCCCGGCGGTTCAGGCCCTTCAGCACCATCTCTCCCTGCTTCAGCAGGATGATCTCTTTCATAACGTCCCCTCGTTTTCCTGTGTTCTGTGCCGCTATTTTATCCCGGCGGGAGGGCCCCTGTCAAGATGTACAGTTTTAGAGGCGAAACTTTGTGGATATTTTCTTGTATCATATATCTTGCAAAATATATGATATTGCGTTATACTGAAAGCATCCCGGAAAAGCCGTTTTCTTCTCTCGACATTTTGGGAAAAATGGTGTATGCTGATGGATGGTTTCAGCCCCGGCTTGTGAATATCCACGGAAGGAGGACGCGTATGGAGCGGATCTTCGAGACCCTGTCCGGCAAAAAGAATTTCGTCTTCGTGGGCGAGGCCGGCTCCGGCAAGAGCGAGATCGCCATGACCTTCGCCCGGAGGCTGGCGGAGCGGACCCCCCTGCCCGTCCACTTCTTCGACCTGGACATGACCAAGCCCCTGTTCCGCTCCCGTGACGCGGCGACGAAGCTGGAGGCCGAGGGCGTCACCGTCCACTTCATGGAGCAGTTCATGGACGCTCCCACCCTGGTGGGCGGCGTGTCCCCCCTGCTGGGTGACCCCGGCTGCCTCACCGTGCTGGATGTGGGGGGCGACTACATCGGGGCCCGATCCATCGGCGGGTTCGCCCCCCAGCTGAACCGGCCCGACACCGCAGTGCTGTACGTGGTCAACTCCTTCCGGCCCTGGTCGGACACCATCGAGCACATCGACGAGACCCTGGGGAAGATCCTGGGCGTGTCCCACGTGCGGCTGGACCAGCTGACCATCGTGTCCAACCCCAACAACGGCGTCACCACCACCGCGGAGGAGTTCGCAGAGGGACACCGAAAGATCGTGGAGCTGATCAGCCCCTATCTGCCCGTCGCCTTCGCCTGCGCCCGGGAGGAGATCGCCGCCGAGGCGGCCAAAGCGGCGGACGTGCCGGTGCTGCCCGTCCGTCTTGAACTGGTGTATCCCTGGCTGACGTAAGCCTTCATGATACAAGCTGTTTTCAAACCACGGGGAAAGGAGGATCTCACATGGCAATGATCAAGGTCATCGCCGAGCGCTGCAAGAGCTGCCAGTACTGCGTGAAGTACTGCCCCAAGGGCGTGTTGGCGGTGGGCAGGAACGTCAACTCCAAGGGCTACGAGTATGTGGAGCCCGTCAATCAGGAGGCGTGTATCGCCTGCTGCATGTGCGCCCGGGTCTGCCCCGACGGCGCCATCGAAGTCTATAAGTAAAGGAGAGAAACGAACATGGCAAGAACACTGATGAAGGGCTGCGAGGCCATCGCCGAGGCAGCCGTCCGGGCCGGCTGTCGTTTCTTCGCCGGCTACCCCATCACCCCGCAGAACGAGATTCCCGAATATTTCGCCCGGCGCCTGCCCGAGGTGGGCGGCGTGTTCGTCCAGGGCGAGTCCGAGGTGGCCTCCGTCAACATGGTCTACGGCGCCGCCGCCGCGGGCACCCGCAGCATGACCTCCTCCTCCTCCCCCGGCATCGCCCTGAAGAGCGAGGGCATCTCCTACTGCGCCGCCGCCCGCATCCCCATGGTGTACGCCAACATCTCCCGGGGCGGCCCCGGCGTGGGCGCCATCCAGCCCGCCCAGCAGGACTATTTCCAGGCCACCAAGGCCAGCGGCAACGGCGGCTTTGAGATGCTGGTGCTGGCCCCCTCCACCGTGCAGGAGGCCGTGGACCTTACTTACGCCGCCTTCGACTACGCTGACCGTGACCGCAACCCCGTGCTGCTGCTGGCCGACGGCGTCATCGGCACCATGATGGAGCCGGTGGAGCTGCCCCCCATGAAGACCGACGAGGAGGTGGCCGCCATCAAGGCCGGCAAGGCCGCCTGGGCCTGCACCGGCCACAAGCTGGACTACGCCAACCGCGCCTGGATCCAGCCCGGCCAGTGGAACACCGCCATCATGCAGCAGGAGAACGAGAAGGCCGCCGCCCTCTACGCCTCCTGGCAGAAGGATATCCAGGTGGAGGAGTACCAGATCGAGGACGCCGAGGTGGTTATCGCCGCCTACGGCATCTGCGCCCGCATCGGCAAGTCCGTAGTGGATATCTGCCGCGCCCAGGGCAAGAAGGTGGGCCTCATCCGGCCCATCACCGTCCACCCCTTCCCCTACAGCTCCTTCGATAAGATCAACTACGGCGTGTGCAAGGGCGTGCTCGACGTGGAGATGTCCATCCCCGCCCAGCTGGTGCAGGACGTGGACCTGGGCGTCAAGGGCCGCTGCCCCATTGAGACCTGCCTGTGCTCCGGCGGCAACATCATGAGCCGGGAGGCCGTCCTCGAGGCCGTGGACGCCATCCTGGCCAAGTAAGGGGGTACCGAACATGGAAAAGATCTATTCCCGCACCACCACCATCCAGGAGGACAAGGTCTCCGGCTTCTGCCCCGGCTGTATGCACTCCACCGTCATCAAGCTCATCGGCGAGGCGCTGGACGAGCTGAACCTGGTGGACAAGGCCGTCTGCGTCCAGGGCATCGGCTGCTGCGGCCTCCACATGGACTACATCGCCTACGACGACATCACCGCCCCCCACGGCCGCGCCTGCGCTGTGGCCACCGGCATCAAGCGCACCAGCCCCGGCTCCCTGGTGTTCACCTACCAGGGCGACGGCGACTTCGCCTCCATCGGCCTGGCCGAGTCCGTCTCCGCCGCCAACCGGGGCGAGAACTTCACCGTCATCTTCATCAACAACGGCATCTACGGCATGACCGGCGGCCAGATGGCCCCCACCACCCTGCTGGGCATGAAGGCCACCACCGCCCCCAAGGGCCGCATCGCCGAGGAGCACGGCTATCCCATGCACGTGTGCGAGCTGCTGGACCAGCTCACCGCCCCCCACTATCTGGAACGGGTGAGCTGCAACACCCCGCAGAACGTCATCAAGACCAAGAACGCCATCAAGAAGGCGTTCCAGTACCAGATGGAGGGCAAGGGCTTCTCCCTGGTGGAGGTCGTCACCAGCTGCCCCACCAACTGGGGCCTGGATCCCCTGGACGCGCTGGACTTCATCGAGCAGAAGATGCTGCCCGAGTATCCCCTGGGCGTCGTCCGGGACAAGAAGTGAGGAGGGCTGGATATGGAAACCAATCTGTGCGTGGCCGGCTTCGGCGGCCAGGGCGTCATGACCCTGGGCAAGTTCCTGGCCCAGGCCACCTGTGACTCCACCGACAAGAACGTGACCTTCTTCCCCTCTTACGGCGCGGAGCAGCGGGGCGGCACCGCCAACTGCTTCGTGGTCATCTCCGACGGGCTCATCGGCGCCCCCCTGGGGGACGTGATGGACGACCTGATCGTGATGAACGGCCCCTCTCTGGCCAAGTTTCTGCCCACTCTGAAGGAGGGCGGCACCCTGTTCATCAACAGCTCCATCGTGGACGAGAAGGACGTGAATCGTCCCGACGTGAAGGTGGTCAAGGCCCCCGTCACCGAGATGGCCCTGGACATGGGCAACGCCAAGGTGCTGAACGTGATCATGCTGGGCGTGTACGTGGGCTATACCGAGGTGGTCCCCCCCGACGTGGTGTGGAGCACCATCGAGCACAAGCTGGGCTCCAAGCCCAAGCTGCTGCCCCTGAACAAACAGGCCTTCGAGAAGGGCCTGGAGATCGGGCGGAGCCAGAAATAATTCCCCTTGTTTGAGACGGCCCCCGGTGGTACAATGCCATCGGGGGCTGTTTTTTGCCCATGTAAACCCCCGGTTGACGAAAAACCATCCCCCGGTTGGTGGAATCGGGGCGGTGTTTCCGATATATTAGGGCCGAAAGGAGGCGGGCGCCATGACCGTAGGACAGCGTGTCGCGCAGAAACGGAAGGAGCTGGGCCTGTCCCAGGAGGAGCTGGGGGAGCGGCTGGGCGTCTCCCGGCAGGCCATCTATAAATGGGAGGCGGATCAAACGCTGCCCGAGATCGAGAAGCTGGTGAATCTGAGCAAGCTCTTCTCCGTGCCCGTGGGCTGGCTGCTGGGGGTGGAGGAGGAGCCCTCCCAGGAAAACAGCGGTGAGCTCACCGAGGAACAGCTGAAAATGGCGGAGGAGATCGCCAAGCGGTACATCGACGCCATCCCTCAGCCAGAACCGCCCAAAAAGCGGCGGAAATGGCCCTTTGTGGTGGCGGCGGTGGTGCTGATTGGGGTGTTCTGGCATCTGTTTGGCCGGCTGGACGGGCTGGGCAGCCAGTATAACAGCCTGCAATCCTCCATCGGCAATATATCCGAGTCGGTGAACCGGCAGATCAACGGCATCGCCGGCCGGGTGGAGTCCATCCTGGAGGCCCAGAACACCCTGGTGGCCGACTGGAAGGCCGACTACACCCCCGATTACCGGGCAAACGGGATCACCTTCCCCCTCCGGGCGGTGCCCAAAACCTATGAGGAGGGCATGACCGCCATCTTCGTGCTGGAGAGCGCCGGCGAGCGTTTTGAGGCCCCGGTGGAGCCGGGGGCGGACCACGCCTTTTCCGGAGCGGTCACCTGTCCCCTCACCGACGACATCCGGCTTTCGGTGGTGTTCGTGTCCGCCGACGGCACCCGTCAGACCCAGCTGCTGGAGCAGTACTCCATGCTGTACAGCGGCAGCTTTCCCAACGCGAACATCGAGGGCGGTTTGCTGTGGCAGGATATATTCGTGGGGGACACACTTTCCGCAGACGATCACATCTCCTGCTCCATCAGCACGCGCGACTGCGCCGTGGCGGACATCCGCTGCGGCCTGTTCCGGGACAACGCGCTGGCGACATGGTATGAACCCGCCAATGGCGGGGCGTCCGCTCAGTTGCCCGTCTTCCGCCGCCCGCAGGTGACCCTGGAGCGGGGCCACGTCTACTGCGAGGCCCTGGTGGTCACTGACGAGTACGGTCGGGAGCGGGTCTATCCCAACATCTCCATCGCCTGGAACGAGACCAGACGGCAGTGGGATATATTTGCCCCCGGCAACGTGATCTCTCTTGACAACGACCCGGCCCACTGGAGCTATTAAAATAACGCCGCGCCCCCGGACGGCAAGTCCGGGGGCTTTCCCTGTTTCAAGAAAACTTAATATTTTCCCTCTTGACATTCGCGCCCTCCGTGGTATATTAACTGTGTTAATACGCTTAATACAGTTTGACTGAGGAGGACTGCGCGATGCCCATTTTGGAAGTGGAACACGTGAAAAAGATCTACTCCACCCGGTTCGGCGGCCAGAAGGTCCAGGCCCTGGCCGACGTGTCGTTCACGGTGGAGAGAGGGGAATATGTGGCCATCATGGGGGAATCGGGCTCCGGCAAGACCACCCTGCTGAACATCCTGGCGGCGCTGGACCGGCCCACCGCCGGCTCGGTGGTGCTGGAGGGGATGGACCTGTCCAGGGTGAAGGAGGGCAGCATGGCCGCCTTCCGCCGGGACAACCTGGGCTTCGTGTTCCAGGATTTCTCCCTGCTGGACACCTTCTCCCTTCGGGACAACATCCTGCTGCCCCTGGTGCTGGCGGGAAAGAAGTACCCGGAGATGGAGGAGCGGCTGAAGCCCCTGGCGGCGGAGTTGGAGATATCCGAGCTGCTGGACAAGTACCCCTATGAGGTGTCCGGCGGCCAGAAGCAGCGATGCGCGGTGGCCCGGGCCCTCATCACCGGGCCCAAGCTGGTGCTGGCGGACGAGCCCACCGGGGCGCTGGACTCCCGCTCGTCAGAGGCGCTGATGGATCTGTTCGTCCGCATCAACCGAGCGGGCCAGACCATCTTGATGGTGACCCACTCCACGGCGGCGGCCAGCCGGGCCGGGCGGGTGCTGTTCATCCGGGACGGGCTGGTATACTATCAGCTCTCCCGGCAGGGCCGCACCGACGGGGAGATGTACCGCCTCATCACCGACGCGCTGACCCGCCTGTCCGCCGGAGGTGAGCACAGTGCGTAAGCTCTATCCCCGGCTGGCCCTGAACGGGATGAAGAGCAACCGGCGGTTCTTCGTGCCCTATCTGCTGGCGCTGACGGGCCTCTCCGCCGCCTTCTACGTGATGGCCGCCCTGGCCACCGACCCCGGCAGAAACGAGATGCGGGGGGCGGAGTACGTGAGCATGATGATGACCATCGGCATGTTCGTGGCGGCCCTCTTCATCGCCGTGCTGGTACTGTACATCAACAGCTTTCTGATGAAGCAGCGGAAAAAGGAGCTGGGCCTCTACAACATCCTGGGCATGGGCAAAGGCAGCATCGCCGCCCTGCTGTGCTGGGAGAGCCTGTTCACCGCCGTCATCGGCGTGGGCTGCGGCCTCCTGGCGGGGATGATACTCCACGTGCTGGCGGTATCGGTGCTGGGGCTGCTCATCCCCCTGGGGCTGGTGTTCCGGCTGGGGCTGTCTCTGCCGGCGGCCGTCATGACCTGCGCCCTGTTCGCCGTCCTGCTCCTGCTGGCCCTGCTGCTGAACCTGGGGCGGGTGTCTCTGTCAAGGCCCGTGGAGCTGCTGCGGGGCGGCAACGTGGGCGAGAAGGAGCCCAAGACCCGCCTTTTGATGGCCATTCTGGGGGTGGTCGCCCTGGGGGCGGGGTACGGCATCGCCATCTGGGCGGCCGACCCGGTGTCCGCCCTGGCTTTTTACTTCCTGGCGGTGATCCTGGTCATCATCGGCACCTATTTTCTGTTCACCGCCGGGAGCATCGCTCTCTTAAAGCTCCTGCGGAAAAACAAGAGCTTTTACTACCGGCCCGGCCCCTTCATCGGGGTGTCCGGGATGCTCTACCGCATGAAGCGCAACGCGGTGGGCCTGGCCAGCATCTGCATCCTGTCCACCATGGTGATGGTGATGGCCTCGGGCACGGTGTCCCTGTACCGGGGGATGAGCCGCATCGTGGAGGCCCAGTACCCCGCCGATGTGAGCGTCTCCGTCCAGTACGACCCGGACGGCGGGACGGATGACGTCCTGTTCAGCGAGGACGACGAAGAGTTCGTCCCCTTCGATCCCGCCGGACTGAACACCGCCCTCCGGGACGCGGCGGCGGAGGCAGGACAGGAGGTGGAGGGGCTGCGCTCCTTCGGCGACCTCCACGTGGACGCCCTGCCCACGGAGGACGGCTGGCAGATCGGGGCGGGGCTGTCCGCCTCCATGAGCAAGATGCGGACCCTCCACTTCCTGTCGGCGGCGGACTACGAGGCCCTCACCGGCAGAGCCGCCCCGGAGCTGTCCGCCGGGGAGGCCGCCCTCTGCGGGGAGGGACCCACGGGGGAGCTCACCCTGGTGGGGGTGGAGGTGGACGACCACCACGACGCCCATCCCACCGGCGACACTCTCACGCTGAACATCACACAGCAGCTCGGGGCCGTCCCCTACTTCACCGACACGAACGATCCCTACCGGCCGGTGTGCCTCATCCTGCCGGACGAGGGCGCCCTGGCGGAGGTCCGGGCCTTCCTGCGGCCCCTGGAGAGGCCGGGGGGCATGTGGCGACACAGCACCTGGACCACGCTGCTGGACGTGACCGGCAGCGGGGACGACGTCATCGACGCCTGGTGGAGCGGTATCGCCGGCGGCGACACGGGGTTCGGCTCTTACTACTCCCTGTCCTACACCAGCCGGGAGGACTCCGCCGACCAAATCTACGCGGCGGCGGGCTCCTTCCTGTTCCTGGGCATCGTGCTGGGGGCCATCTTCCTGGCGGCCACCGCCCTGATCCTCTACTACAAGCAGGTGTCCGAGGGGTACGAGGACCAGGAGCGCTTCGCCATCATGCGCCGGGTGGGGCTGACCCCGGAACAGGTCCGGGGCACCATCCGGACCCAGGTGCTTATCGTGTTTTTCCTGCCGGTGGCGGCCGCCGCCGTCCACCTGCTGTTCGACTTCAACCTGGTGGCCCAGATGCTCCAGCTGTTCCACGTGCGGGATCTGTCGGTGGCCCTCATCTCCACGGGGGCGACCCTGGCGGCCTTCCTCATCGTCTATCTGGTGATGTATCTGCTCACCGACCGGACCTACTACAAGATCGTGAGATGACCCGGAGGGGCGGCGCCGCGCCGCCCCTTCTGTTCTTGACCGGACGGGCCCTCTTATGGTATACTGGCGGACGTGTGAGATCATGGGCGCGCCCGCGCCCAGGCCATAGAGAGGAGCGAGCCATACCATGTGGGCCGACGAGAGCGTATTCTATCAGATCTATCCCCTGGGGTTCTGCGGCGCGCCGCAGGAGAACGACGGGGTCACCGTCAACCGCATCCAGAAGATCGGCGCGTGGGCGGAGCATATCAGCAGACTGGGGGCCAACGCCGTCTACCTCTGCCCCATCTTCGACAGCGACCGCCACGGCTACGACACCCGGGACTACCGCCGCCTGGACCCCCGGCTGGGCACCAACGAGGACTTTGCCGCGGTGTGCCGCGCCCTCCATGAGCACGGCATCAAGGTGGTGCTGGACGGTGTGTTCAACCACGTGGGCCGGGGCTTCTGGGCCTTCCGGGACGTGCAGGAGAAGAAGTGGGACTCCCCCTACAAGGACTGGTTCCACATCGACTTCGGGGGCAATTCCGGCTATAACGACGGCTTCTGGTACGAGGGCTGGGAGGGCCACTACGAGCTGGTGAAGCTGAACCTCCGCAACCCGGCAGTGGTGGACTATCTGCTGGACACCATTCGCTTTTGGGTGGAGCAGTTCGACATCGACGGGCTGCGGCTGGACGTGGCCTACTGCCTGGAGCCCGACTTCCTCCGCCGGCTGCGGGACTTCGCCAACCACATCAAGCCCGAGTTCTTCCTGGTGGGCGAGACCCTCCACGGGGACTACAACCGCTGGGTGGGGGACGATCTGCTACACAGCTGCACCAACTACGAATGCTACAAGGGCCTGTGGTCCAGCCTCAACAGCAACAACCTGTTCGAGATCGTCCACAGTCTGAAGCGGCAGTTCGGCCCGGAGCAGTGGACGCTGTACAAGGGCAAGCACCTTCTGTGCTTCGCCGACAACCACGACGTGACGCGGGCGGCCTCCATCCTGACCAATCCCGCCCACCTGCCCCTGCTGTACGGCCTGGTGTTCGGCATGCCGGGCATCCCCTGCGTCTACTACGGCAGCGAGTGGGGAGCCCAGGCCCACAAGTCCCAGGGGGACGCCGCCCTGCGGCCCTGCTTCGACCATCCTGAGTGGAATTTCCTCACCGACGCCATCGCCGCCATGGCGAAGGCCCACCGGGAGAGCGAGGCCCTGTGTTACGGCGATTTCAGGGACCTGGTCCTCACCAACCGGCAGACGGTGTTCCAGCGGCGGACGGACTCGGAGCGGGTGCTGGTGGCCGTCAATGCGGACTCCAACCCCTACACCGCCCACTTCGACGCCGGCTGCGGCCGGGCGGTGGACCTGCTCACCGGCCAGCTCCACGACTTCGGCGGGGGCAGCGAGCTGCCCCCGTACAGCGTGGCCTACTGGAAGTGCGAGCGGTAAATGGATGTGAAAAACCCCGGAACTCTGTTCCGGGGTTTTCTCAGATAGCCTCCGGGGCCTGGCCGTCGGCCAGGCGGCCCAGGGGCCGGTACACGGTGAAGTACATGGTGATGAAGCAGGCCAGCCCGCCCACCAGCTGGGACACGGCCTCCGCCGCGAACACGCCGGTGGTGCCCATCCCCCACAAGGGCAGCAGCACGGTGAGGGGCGCGTTGATGATGGCCTTGCGCAGCAGGGAGAAGAACACCGCCTGTCTGGAGCGGCCCAGGCCGGTGAACACCCCCTGCCCCGCCAGCTGGAGGGACATGAACAGGAACATCCCGAAATAGATGCGCAGGGCGGGCACGCCGATGGTGATGATGTCCGGGGAGTCGTTGAACACCCGGATGAGCAGTTCAGGGAAGGCCATGGCCACCACCCAGAACAGGGCGGAGTAGACCACCGTGATTCCCACGCTGAACCGGATGGACTCCCGGACCCGCTCATATTTCCGGGCGCCGTAGTTGTAGCCCTCCACCGGCTGGGAGCCGTTGGTGAGGCCGTGGACCGGCATGATGAACACCTCCCGCAGGGAGTTGATGATGGTCATCACACCCACATAGGGGTCGCCGCCGTAGAGCTGGAGGGTGGCGTTGCACACCACCTGGACCAGGCTGTTGGTCAGGTTCACGAAGAAGCCGGACAGACCCAGGGCCACGATGCGCTTCACCCGGCCCAGCTCCAGCCGGAGGCAGGAGAGCTTCAGGCGCAGGATGGCCCTTTTCCCCATGAGGAAGGCCAGCACCCAGGCGGCGGACAGCCCCTGAGAGAGGATGGTGGCCAGGGCGGCCCCCCTGACCCCCAGACCCAGGCCGAAGTCGAAGATGAACAGCGGGTCCAGCACGATATTGGCCGCCGCCCCCAGCAGGACGGTCATCATCCCGACGCGGCCGAAGCCCTGGGCGTTGATGAAGGGGTTCATCCCCAGACTGATCATCACGAACAGGGTGCCGCAGAGGTAGATGGTCATGTAGCCGTCGGCATAGGGGAAGGTGGCGTCGCTGGCCCCGAACAGATAGAGGATGGGCTTCTTCCAGATCAGGAAAAAGGCGGTGGACAGCACCCCCAGGATCAGCAGCAGGGTGAAGGAGTTGCCCAGGATGCGCTCGGCCTCCTGGTCGTCCCCCTCTCCCCGGCTGATGGAGCACAGGGGCGCGCCTCCGGTGCCGCACAGGTTGGCGAAGCCCATGAGGATGGTGATGATGGGCATGGCCACGCCGATACCGGTGAGGGCCAGATGGTCGCTGTCCGGCAGGTGCCCTAAGTAAATGCGGTCCACCACGCTGTACAGCACGTTCACCAGCTGGGCCGCCGTCATGGGCAGGGCCAGCTTCATGATGTTGCCGGGAATGCTCCCCTGTGAAAAGTCGTTTTGCCGGTCTGACATGGCACATCCCCCCTTCTTTCCGTATTTGGGGGATTATATCACCTTTTCGCCCCGAATGGAAGGGGCAAAGCGCACAAAACGCCCGGCGCCGCATGAAGCGCCGGGCGTTCCGCGTCACTGGGGCAGATAGTCTCTGGGGTCCACCGCCCTGTTGTCCCTGTACATGGCGAAGTGCAGATGACCGGCCTGACCGCTCTCGCCGGCGGCTGTGGTCCCCACCGCGCCGATCACGTCCCCGGTCATCACGCTGTCCCCCTCCTTCACGGTGGGAACGGCCGCCAGGTTGGCGTACTCGCTGATGAGGCCGTCTCCGTGGTCGATGGTCACCACCGTGCCCAGCAGGTCGTCCTGTCCCACCGACTTTACCGTGCCGGCGGCGGCGGCCTTCACCTTGGTGCCCACGTCCACCGCCAGATCCAGGCCGGGATGGGTCCGCCAGTCCCCCATGGTCACGTCATAGGCCAGGGCGTCCACCGAGAACTCGGCCGCCACCCTGCCGTTCACCGGCCATGTAAAGACCAGAGCGGCGGGGGTGGGTGCGGGAGTTGCGGCGGGCGGCGCTGTGGGCGCGGCCGTGGGGGCCGCGGTGGGAGCCGCCGAGGGCTTGGCGGTGGGCGCGGCGGTGGCGGCCGCCGTGGGCGCTGCCGTAGGCGCCGCGGAGGGCTTTGCCGTGGGGGCGGCGGAGGGCTTGACCACAGGCGCTCCGCTCTCGGTGATATGCGCCGTCCCCGACACGGGCTGGTCGTCCTGCCCGCCCTGAACGCCCCGGATGCCCTGCACCAGATAGAAGCCGGACAGGGCGATGGCCGCCACGCACACCAGCACCACCAGATAGAATCCCTTGCCGGCGATAAAATCGCTGAATTTCTCCAGCCAGCTGCGTTTCTTGTTCATGATAACACCTCCGGCCCTATTGTGGACAGGCGGGAGGCAGTTTATACCATATCCGATCAAATCCCCTTGGCCCGAAAAATAAAAATTGCCCTTCTCCCCTCCTTCTGCTATAATAGTGCCACTACACACGAAGGACTGATCTCATGCTGTCTCCCAGCCAACAACTGGATCTCTGCAAAGCGCGGCGGGCCGCCATCGCCCTGAACTACAAAAACCTGAACCCGGAGCAGCGCAAGGCCGTGCTGGCCACCGAGGGACCCCTCCTGCTGCTGGCGGGAGCGGGCTCGGGCAAGACCACCGTGCTCATCCACCGGGTGGCCAACCTGATCCGCTATGGCCGGGGCTCCGACTGCGAGGAGGTGCCTGACTGGGTCACCGAGGACGACCTAGCTTTTCTGAAAGACTATGCCGCTCACCCGGACAGGGCGCAAAAGGACCGGGCCGACCGGCTGTGTGCCGTGGACCCGGCGCCCCCCTGGACCATCATCGCCATCACCTTCACCAACAAGGCGGCGGGGGAGCTGAAAGCGCGGCTGGAAAAGATGCTTGGCCCCTCGGCGGGCGACATCTGGGCCTCCACCTTCCACTCCGCCTGCGTGCGCATCCTGCGCCGGGACATCGAGAAGCTGGGTTTTCCCGCCTCCTTCACCATCTATGACACCGACGACTCGGTGCGGGTCATGAAGGACTGCCTGAAAGAGCTGAACGTGGACGACAAACAGTTCCCGCCCCGCTCGGTGCTCTCCGCCATCTCCAAGGCCAAGGACAAACTCCAACTCTCCGCCGACTATGCCGCCGACGCGGACAAGTCCGGGGACTACCGGCTGCAAAGGATCGCCCGGCTGTACGCCGCCTATGAGAAGCGGCTGTGGGAGGCCGGGGCCCTGGACTTCGACGACATCATCCTCCACACGGTGCGGCTGCTCCGGGAGCATGATGACGTGCGGGAGTATTACCAGCGGAAATTCCGCTACGTACTTATCGACGAGTACCAGGACACCAACAACCTGCAGTACCTGCTGGCCTCCCTGCTGGCCGGCGGCCGGAAGAACATCTGCGTGGTGGGGGACGACGACCAGTCCATCTACCGGTTCCGGGGGGCCACCATCGAGAACATCCTGTCCTTCGAGGAGCAGTACAAGGGCTGCCGCACCATCCGGCTGGAGCAGAACTACCGCTCCACCAAAAACATCCTGGCGGCGGCCAACGCGGTCATCCAGAACAACCAGGGCCGCAAGGGCAAGGAACTGTGGACGGCGGGCAGCGAGGGGGACAAGGTCACCCTCTACACCGCCATGAACGAGAACGACGAGGCCCGGTATGTGGCCGGCCAGATCATGGAGGGCTACCGGACGGGCCGCAAGTGGAAGGACTTCGCCGTCCTCTACCGGATGAACGCCCAGTCCAACCAGCTGGAGGTGGCGCTGAAGCGGGACGGCATCCCTTACCGGGTCATCGGGGGCACCAGGTTCTTCGACCGGGCGGAGGTGAAGGACATGCTGTCCTATCTCTGCGTGATCCACAACCACGCCGACGACCTGCGGCTGACCCGAATCGTCAACAACCCGCCCCGGGGCATCGGCAGCGCCACCATCGACAAAGCCCGGGCCATCGCCGCCGAAAAAGAGCTGTCCCTGTGGGAGGTCATCTCCCACGCCGCCGACTGGCCGGACCTGCAAAAATCCGCCCCCCGGCTGGGCCAGTTCGTGAAGCTGATCGAGGAGCTGGCCGGCCTGTCCCAAACCATGGATCTGCCCGTCTTTTACGACGAGGTGGTAAACCGCACCGGATACGCGGCGATGCTCCAGATGAAGAACGACATCGAGAGCCGCACCCGCTTGGAGAACGTGCGGGAGCTGCTGACCTCCATCAACGGCTATATGGAAAACGCCGAGGAGCCCACCCTGGCGGGCTTTCTGGACGAGATCGCCCTGTACACCGACATCGACAGCCACGACCCCGGCGAGGACGCTGTGGTCCTGATGACCATGCACTCGGCCAAGGGGCTGGAGTTCCCGGTGGTGTTCGTGGTGGGCATGGAGGAGGGCATCTTCCCCGGGATGCGCGTGATCGGCGACGCGGAGGAGATGGAGGAGGAGCGGCGGCTGTGCTATGTGGCCCTGACCCGGGCCAAGGAGCGGCTGGTGCTCACCTGCGCCGGGCAGCGGATGCTCTTCGGCCACACCACCAACAACCGGCCCTCCCGGTTCGCCGGGGAGATCCCGGCGGAGCTCATCGAGGCCTCCGGCCGCTCCTACCTGGACCCCTACGCCTCCCGCTCCGACGGCTGGGACGACTTCGACCAGACCCCCCGCCCCTCCTACCGGAGCCCCTATAGGCGCGAGGGCCGCGCCGCCAGCGGTTATCCCGTCCGGGAGCGGAGCACGGGGAGCTATACCGGCGGCTACCCCCGCCGGCCCGGGGCGGCCTCCGCCCACCCCAGGCCGGGGAGCGTCCCGGCAAGGCCCACGCCCTCCCGGCCTTCCGGCATAGGGAGCGCGGCGGCCAGGTCCCCCGTCTCCCTGCCCAGCATCCAGCCGGGGGACGCGGTGGAGCACAAGGCTTTCGGCCGGGGGATGGTGACCTCCGCCCAGAAGATCGGCGGCGACGTGCTGCTGGAGATCGCCTTCGACGGGGTGGGCACCAAGCGGCTGATGCTGAAATCCGCAGCCCAATACCTGAAAAAACTGTAAAGGAGCGTACTTATGCGTCTTGACAAATGGCTGAAGGTCTCCCGGCTCATCAAGCGCCGCACGGTGGCCAACGAGGCCTGCGACAACGGCCGCGTCCTGGCAAACGGCCGGGAGGCACGGGCCTCCTACGACGTGAAGATCGGGGACGTGCTGGAGCTGAAATTCGGCGACAGGACCGTAAAAGTAGAGGTGCTTTCGGTGGCGGAGATCGTGGGCAAGGCCGACGCCGGCGCCATGTATCAGCAGCTGTAAGGAGGGTTTCCCATGAAGTATCTGAACAACTTTGTGCTGGCGGTGCTGGCGGGAGCGGCCATCTCCATCGGCGGGGCGGTGTTCCTGTCCCTGGACGACAAGGTGCTGGGGGCGGTGTTCTTCTGCGTGGGACTGTTCATGGTGTGTACCCTGGGGCTGAACCTGTTCACCGGCAAGGTGTGCGCCCTGCCCAACCAGTGCACTCCCGCCTATCTGGGCTTCCTGGGCCTGGTGTGGCTGGGCAACCTGGCCGGGACAGAGATCGTCGCCCTGCTCCTCCGCGCTACCCGGGCGGGGGCCGCCATGGCGGAGAAGGCCGCCGGCATGGCCGCCGCCAAGACGGGGGACTCCCTCCCCTCCCTGTTCGTCCTGGGCATCTTCTGCAACATCCTCATCTATCTGGCGATCACCAGCTACCAGAACAATCCCCACCCCATCGGCAAATACCTGGGGCTCATGTTCGGGGTGACGGTGTTCATCCTGGCGGGGTTCGAGCACTGCGTGGCGGATATGTTCTACTTCGCCGTGGCCGGCGCCTGGAGCCCGCGTACCTTCCTGTGCCTGATCGTCATCACCCTGGGCAATGCGGTGGGCGGCGTGTTGTTCCCCCTGTGCTTCAAGCTGAGAGACAAGGTCACCGCCGCCGTATAGCGGGACATGAAAAGGCGGCCTCCCGGATCCGGGAGACCGCCTTCGATTTATATGGGGTCAGCGATTACTTCGCCACCGCGTCCTTCAGAGCCTTGCCGGCGCTGAACACGGGGACCTTGGTCGCGGGGATCTTGATCTCCTTGCCGGTCCGGGGGTTGCGGCCGACGCGGGCGGGACGGGCCTTCACGTCGAAGGAGCCAAATCCGACCAGCTGGACCTTGTCGCCCTTGGCCAGAGCCTCGGTGACAGAGGCGACGACGGCGGCGATGGCGGCGGCGGCATCCTTCTTGGACAGGCTGGCCTTCTCGGCCACGGCGGCGATGAGTTCGGTTTTATTCATGACAATACCTCCTAAATTTTTCTTGGGTGCGCGTGCGGTTCTCCCGCTATACTTAAAGCGCGTACACGCTGTTAAGCCTTGGTCTCCGCTTGCTTTACCTCGTTCCAGAGTCTGTCCAGTTCCTCCAGCGGGAGCCGGTCCAGCTTTTGCGTCCTCCGGCCCGCCAGTTCCTCCATCCGGCGGAACCGGGCGGCGAATTTGTCGCTGGCGGCCTGAAGGGCGTCCTCCGGGTCTACTTTCAAAAAACGGGCGGCGTTCACCGCCGCGAACAGCAGATCGCCCAACTCCTCCGCGGGATCTCCGTCCCCGGCGATGGCTGCCTTCAGCTCCGCCGTCTCCTCAGACAGCTTGTCCAGCGCGCCGGAGACATCCGGCCAGTCGAAGCCCACCTTGGCGGCCTTCTTCTGGATCTTCTCCGCCCGCCACAGGGCCGGCAGGGTCTTTGCCACCGCGTCCACCGCGTCGGCCTGGGATGCCTGACCTTTTTCCTTCTTCTTGAGCTCCTCCCAGTTGGAGAGGACCTCGCCGGTGGAGCTGACCGTCACGTCCCCGAACACGTGGGGATGGCGGTAGATGAGCTTTCGGCACTCCCCGTCCGCCACGCCGTCCAGATCGAACCGGCCCGCGTCCTCCTCGATAGAGGCGTGGAAGATGACCTGCAGGAGAACGTCACCCAGTTCCTCCTTCATGTGTTCGGGGGAGTTCTCGTCGATGGCCTCGGCCAGCTCGTAGGACTCCTCCAGCAACCCCCGCCGGATGGACTGGTGGGTCTGCTCTATGTCCCAGGGGCAGCCCCCCGGGGCCCGAAGGATACGGACGATCTCGATCAGGTCATTCAGGGTGTATTTTTCTTTCGCCAACCAATTTACCATACTTTCGCTCCCAATGCAAGCACTTTCCACCTGAAATCGCAAAAAGCGCAAATTTTTTACATTTTAACCAAACTGTACCGTGCCCCACCGGAGAGGGCCGCCGCCCGTCAGCGCAGCCGCAGCAGCTTGGCGATCTTATCCCCCTTGGGCATCAGGGACAGGTCGTCCCGGGAGATGGCCCGTGTCAGCAGCACCAGGGCGAAATAGATCACCACGCCCACCCCCACGGCGATGACCACGCAGGCGGCATTGCCCAAGCCGGAGAGGGTCCCCGCGTCCCCAAAGGGCCCGACCCCTGCCAGCCACTTGGAGGACAGGCCGAACACCGCCCACACGGCCAGGCCCATGACGGCGGAGTTGATCACCGGCTTGACGAACACCCGGAGATAGCTCAGAGTTCCGGGCAGGAGGATCTTGATGATCACCAGCTCCACCAGGGCGATGAGGCCGAAGCAGGCCAGGGTGCTGAACGCGGCGCCCCAAATGTTGATGGCCGGATTGCCCACCAGCACATAGTTCATGACGATCTTCAGCGCGCATCCCGCCAGGGTGGTGACCATGGTGATGGCCGCGTGCTTGTGGGCCTGGAGGATGGCGTTGCACACCAGCATCAGGCACACAAAGATGGCCGCGAATCCCAGGATGGACAGGGTCCAGCCGGCCAGCGCCACGTCGGTGGCGGGGTAGAGCAGCCGGACGATGGGCTCCGCCAGCACGGAGAGCCCCACGCCGGCGGGGATGATCAGCAGGGCGGTGGTACGCAGGGCGGTCTCGCTGACCAGGGCGCTCTGCCGGTAGTCCTTGAGGGCCTGCGCGGCGGATACCGCCGGAATGACGCTGGCGGTCAGGGGCGGCATAAACTGAGCGGGCAGGTTGTAGAGGGTGACCGCCTTGTCGTAGACCCCCTTCAGGGTGGCGGCGGCGTCCTCCGTCAGCCCTACCGCGTCCTGCAGGCGGCCCATGACCAGGCTGTTGTCGATCAGGGTCGCCACCGCCATCACCGAGGAGCCCAGGGTGATGGGGATGGCAAGGGAGAGCAGGGTGCGGAGGATCTGGCCCGACTCCTCGGGCGTGTCGCTGTATTTTGGGGTCTTCGCGCGATACCCCCGGTAGACGATGAACATATACCCCGCCGCCAAAGCGCAGCCGATGGAGACTCCCACGATGGCGCCGCCGGCGGCCATGGACTCGTCCATCCCCCACCGGACCATCAGCCAGGCCAGAGACAGACCGAACACCAGCTTGCACATGGCCTCGATGATCTGGGACACGGCGGTGGGGGTCATAAGGGAGTGGCCCTGGAAATAGCCGCGCAGGGCGGACAGGGGGCAGATGAAGAACAGGGCCGGAGCCAGGGCCAGGATGCTGTAATAGCTGCGGCTGTTGTTCATAAAGTCGGCCAGCTGGCGGGGGAACAGGAACATGATCAGGCAGGTGATGGTGCCCAGCGTGCAGAACGCGACGAGAGAGAGGCGGAACACCTTTTGCACCTGGTTCCCCCGGCCAGTGGTGTGGGCCTCGGACACCATCTTGGACAGGGCCACCGGCAGTCCGCCGGTGGAGATGACGATGAGCAGGGCATAGATAGAGTAGGCGATATTGAAGTCGGCAAAGGCGGCGTCGCTCAGGATCCGGCCCAGGGGTATTTTATAAAGGGCGCCGATGATCTTTACGATGATGATACCGGCCGCCAGGATGGCTGCGCCGCCGAAAAATGAGTTCTTTTTGGGTTGGGAACCAGCCATAGTCTCAGCTCTCCTTCATCGATCCGCCGGGGAAGGCGCGTTCTGTTCCGGTATATGACCGTCCTCCCCGCCATATGCGTCACGCAGGGCGGGGACCGCCCTTCAACGCGCTGTCAGCCATATAGTGTACACCTGTTCCGGAGAAAAATCAATGAAAACGGCGTAAATTTCGCGATCCTCCGTGATCTTCCCGCAAACGGACGGGAAACGGTTGAAATAGCGAAAGGAATTTGGTATAATGATAAAATCTATGAATACAGCTTTCCGCGCCCGAGGGCGTTGGAGGCAGGGGGACCGCTTGCCTTGAGGAACAAATCATGAAATATGAATACTGGACGCTGAAGCCAGCCCCGGCCGCAGCCGACGCCGCGGCGCTGGCCGAAACAGGGCTGTCTCCCCTCTGCGCCGCCGTGCTGTGCGCCAGGGGGCATACCCGGCCCGACGAGGCCGCCCGTTTTCTCTCCTGCGGGATGGATCGGCTCCACGACCCCTTCCTGATGAAGGACATGGACCGGGCCGCTGCCCGCGTGCGCTCCGCCCTGGCGCAAAATGAGATCATCGCCGTCTACGGCGACTACGATGTGGACGGCATCACCGCCACCGCCCTGCTGACCGATTTCCTCACAAAGCGGGGGGGCGCGGTCATCAGCTATATCCCCGACCGGGAGGGCGAGGGCTACGGCCTGAACCGGGACGCGATCCTCCGGCTGAAGCGGCAGGAGGTGTCCCTGATCGTCACGGTGGACTGCGGCATCACCGCCGCCGCCGAGGTGGACTACGCCCGCTCCCTGGGGCTGGACGTGGTCATCACCGACCATCACCACTGCATGGACGAGCTGCCTCCCGCCGCCGCCGTGGTAGACCCCCGCCGGAAGGACTGCTCCTATCCCTTCAAGGAGCTGTGCGGCGTGGGGCTGGCTCTGAAGCTGGCCCTGGCCCTCACGCCGGAGGAGGAACGGGACGAGGTGTTCCGCCGATACGGGGAGCTGGCCGCCATCGGCACCGTGGCTGACGTGATGAGCCTCACCGATGAAAACCGCGCCATCGTCCACCACGGGCTGGAGCTGCTCCGCCGCACCAGGCGGCCCGGCCTCAGGGCCCTGCTGCGGGAGGCGGGCTGCGCCGATATGCCCCTCACCACCGTAAACGTGGGGTTCGGCCTGGCGCCCCGCATCAACGCCGCCGGCCGGATGGGCAGGGCCGCGGTGGCCCTGGAGCTGCTGCTCACCGATATCCCCGCCCACGGGGAGGAGCTGGCCCAGACTCTGTGCAAAATGAACCGGGACCGGCAGGCCATCGAACAGGCTATCGACCAGGAGTGCGACGCCTATCTGGAGCGTCACCCCGAGGAGACCGCCCCCGCCATCATCCTGGCCGGCGAGGGCTGGCACCAGGGGGTGGTGGGCATCGTGGCCTCCCGTCTGGCGGAAAAATACGCCTGTCCCGCCATCATGATCTCTCTAGACAAGGGGATCGGCAAGGGCTCCTGCCGCTCCTTCGGGGGGTTCCACCTGTTCCGGGCGCTGGAAAAGTGCGCCCCTCTGCTGACAGAGTACGGCGGCCACCACCTGGCGGCCGGCTTCACCATCCGGGAGGAGAACATCCCCGCCCTGAAGGAGTCCATCCTCCGGCAGGTCACCGAGTACACCGGTGGCAAACCCATGACCGCGGAGATCGACGTGGATGTGGAGATCGAACGCTGTTCCCTGCTCACTCTGCGTGAGGCGGAGGCCCTGTCCGCCCTGGAGCCCTTCGGCACCGGCAATCCCAGACCCGTGTTCCTGCTCCGCTCCGCCGCCGTGGTCTCCTGCTGCGACGTGGGGGGCGGCCGCCACCTGAAGATGAAGCTCCGGCGGGACGGCGTCACCCTGGACGCCATCTTCTTCTCCGCCAACGCCGCCGCCTGCGGGGTATCCCCCGGGGACAGGCTGGACGTGATCTTCACGTTGCAGGTCAATGAATTCCGTGGAGAGCGGACGGTACAGCTCCAGCTGTGCGACCTGCGCCCAGCCCCCACCCAGGCCCAGCTGGAGCGGGAGCTGTACACCCGGCTCCGGGAGGGAGACGTTCTCTCCCGGTGGGAGGCGGGGCTGCTCCTCCCCGACCGGGCCGACTTCGCCCGGCTGTGGCGGCTGCTGGAGCAGCTGTGCGCCTCCGGCCCCGTCTCCGCCGGGCCCGCCTGGCTCAGGCAGGCCGCCCGGGACCCCTCCGGCCGGTGCCGCTACGGCCGCACCCTGGTCTGCCTTCATGTGATGGACGACCGGGGGCTCATCCGCTGGGAGACCTCCGGCGGAGAGGCCACGGTGACCGTCTGCCGGCCGGAGCGGAAGGTGGATCTGGAACAGGCCGCCCTCATGCGGCGGCTGCGGTCCCTGCTGGAATAGGCCCGCGCCGTCCCCATCCTGAAAAGCGAGGTGCTCGTATGGACATCGCTCACGAGCGTTACACCCAACTTGTAAAGCACATCCCGGCCTCCACCAGCATGGCCGATATGGAGCGCATCCACGCCGCCTTCGAATACGCCAACGCCCACCACGGCGATCAGCTCCGCAAAAGCGGCGAGCCCTATATCATCCACCCCATCGCCGTGGCCGAGATCGTCAATGAGCTGGAGCTGGACCCGGATTCCATCATCGCCGCCCTGCTCCACGACTGCATCGAGGACACCGACGCCACCTATGACGAGATCGCCCGGCTGTTCGGCCAGCAGGTGGCCAATCTGGTGGACGGGGTCTCCAAGCTGACCCGAATCCAGTACACCTCCAAAGAGGACGAGCAGATGGAAAATCTGCGCAAGATGTTCATGGCCATGGCCAGGGATGTGCGGGTCATCCTCATCAAGCTGTGCGACCGGCTCCACAACATGCGCACCCTTCAGTATCAGTCCACTCCCAAACAGAAGGAGAAGGCCCTGGAGACCATGGAGATCTACGCCCCCATCGCCCACCGGCTGGGGATGCAGAAGATCAAATGGGAGCTGGAGGACCTGTCCCTTCAATACCTGGACCCGGTGGCCTACGACGAGGTGGAAAAGGAGCTGGCGGAGGTCACCTCCGCCCACGCGGAATTCCTGGCCAATATGCAGGAGCGCATCGAGAAGCGGCTGGCCGAGGAGGGCATCCAGTGCCAGGTCTACGGCCGGGTAAAACACATCTACTCCATCTACCGGAAGATGTACGCCCAGAACAAGACCATCAAGGAGATCTTCGACCTGTACGCCTTCCGGGTCATCGTACAGGACATCCCCACCTGCTACAACGTGCTGGGCTGCATCCACGATATGTTCAAGCCCGTGCTGGGCCGGTTCAAGGACTATATCGGCACCCCCAAGCCCAACGGCTACCAGTCCCTCCACACCACCGTCATCGGCCGGGAGGGCATCCCCTTCGAGGTGCAGATCCGCACCTGGGAGATGCACCAGACCGCCGAATACGGCGTGGCCGCCCACTGGAAATACAAGCAGGGCATGGCCAACAGACAGCTGGGCACCGAGCAGGAGTTCGAGTGGGTCCGCAAGCTGCTGGAGAGCCAGCAGGACGCCGACCCGGACGAGTTCGTCCACACCCTGCGGGTGGACATGTTCGCCGACGAGGTGTTCGTCTTTACCCCCAACGGGGACGTGAAGTCCCTCCCCGCCGGGGCCACTCCCATCGACTTCGCCTACTCCATCCACTCCGCCGTGGGCAATCACATGACGGGGGCAAGGGTCAACGGGCGGCTGGTCACCTTCGACACGCCCCTGACCAACGGCGACATCGTGGAGATCATCACCTCCCGGTCCGCCAAGGGCCCCAGCCGGGACTGGATGAAGATCTGCAAATCCAACGAGGCCCGCAACAAGATCCGCCAGTGGTTCAAAAAGGAGCGCCGGGAGGAGAACATCGCCACCGGCCGGGCCATGTTCGAGTCGGAGCTGAAGCACGCGGGGCTGACCCTGGCCGCCGTCACCGCCTCCGACCAGGTGCTGGACTCCCTGCTGAAGCAGCTGCGCTTCGGCTCGCTGGATGAGCTGTACGCCGCCATCGGCTACGGCGGCATGTCCGCCCAGAAGGCCGCCGGCCGTATCCGGGAGGAACTGACCCGCCAGGGCCGGCTGGAGCGCCAGCGGGCGGAGCAGGAGGCCCTCCAGGCCGCCGCTGCCGCCGCAGGGGAGGCCATCTTCCCCGCCTCCGCCAAGACCGGCCAGCCCACCGGCCAGGGCAAGGCCAGCGGCGGCATCATCGTGGAGGGGCTCAACAACTGCATGGTCAAGTTCTCCAAGTGCTGCACCCCCGTCCCCGGCGACCCGGTGGTGGGGTTCATCACCCGGGGATACGGGGTGTCCATCCACCGGCAGGACTGCCCCAACGCCGACCCCGCCCGCCGCAAGCCCGACGAGCACGGCCGCTGGGTGAAGGTGTCCTGGGCCTCCGACGCCGCCGAGGCCGCCTACCGCACCTCCCTGGACATCTCCGCCAAGGACCGGGACGGCCTGGCTCTGGATATCGCCACCGTACTGTCCGCCCAGAAGGTGAAGGTGAACAACCTCTCCGCCCGCAGCCAGCCCGACGGCTACGCCGTGGTGTTCCTGGAACTGTCGGTCAAGGACCGGGCCGAGGTCACCGCCGTGGTCAACAAGCTGTCTCAGATCCCCGGCGTATTTTTGGTGCGCCGTGCCGGCGGACAGACTTCCAACTGACAAAGGAGTTCGATTTTCATGTCCACCCCCGCGATCCAGCCGCTGCTGTTCGGCGGCGATATCAACGTATACAGCGTGGCCCGCGCCTTCCACGAGGCCTATGGCGTCAAGAGCATCGCCTACGGCATCTTCGCCGGCACCTTCCCCTGCGCCGGCAGCGCCATCATCGACTACCGCGCCTGCCCCGAGAACGAGGACGCCGGGGCTTTCCTTCAAAATGTCAAGACCGTGGCGGCGGAGCATCCGGACAAGACGGTGCTGGTGGTGGGCTGCGGGGACAGCTATGTGAAGCTGGCGGCCCACCTGAAGGACCAGTTCCCCCCCAACGTGAAGTGCAACTACATCAGCGGCGAGATGCTGGACCGGCTCACCGACAAGGAGCAGTTTTATCAGCTCTGCGACAAATACGGCATCGACCATCCGGCCACCTTCGTGTACGAGGGGTCTATGGGCCACGGCTTCACCCTCCCCTGGGGGGCGCCCTACATCGCCAAGCCCGCCGACGGGGTGGCCTACTGGGCCACCGGCCACCGGGAGCTGAAAAAGGTGTACGTATGCCAGTCCTGGGAGGAGCTGCTGGCCGCCCTGGACCAGGTCTACGCCGCCGGCTACCCGGGCAAAATGATCCTGCAGGAGTTCATCCCCGGGGACGACACCTATATGCGGGTGCTGACCAACTACTCCGACACCCACGGCAAGGTGAAGCTCATGTGCCTGGGCCACACTTTGCTGGAGGAGCACTCCCCCCACGGCATCGGCAACCACGCCGTCATCGTCACCGAGCACGACCAGGGCCTGAGCGACAGGATCCGGGGGATGCTGGAGGACCTGGGCTATGTGGGCTTCTCCAACTTCGACATCAAATTTGACCGGCGGGACGGGAAATACAAGGCCTTCGAGATCAACTGCCGCCAGGGGCGGAGCAACTACTATGTCACCGGGTCCGGCCACAACATCGCGGAGTACCTGGTGGGCGACCTGGTGGAGGGGAAGGACCTGCCCCTCACCGTCACGAAAGACCAGTCCCTGTGGCGGATGGTCCCTAAATTCGTGGCCTATAGATTCATCCCCAAGCGCTACCACGCCCAGATGAAGGCGCTGGTGAAGGCAGGGGCGGACCACCACTCCATGGAGTATAGCGGGGACGCCGCCCTGGGCCGCAGGATCAAGATCTGGAAAAACCACGTGGGCAACTATGTCCGCTTCAACAAGTACTGCAAAAAGCCGGAGGACTGATATGGACAGACAGGCGAAATTGGGGGTGCTGGGGGGTATGGGCCCCCAGGCCTCCCAGACCTTTTACCAGTTCGTGCTGGACCGCACCGACGCGTCCAGGGACCAGGACCACGTCCCCACCCTGATCCTGTCCGACACCGGGATGCCCGACCGGACCGCCGCCATCCTCTCCGGTCAGACGGAGGGGCTCCACGCCCGCCTGCTGGCCGACGCCAGACTGCTGGAGCAGTGCGGCTGCACCGTCCTGGCCATCCCCTGCAACACCTCCCACTACTTTGTGGACAGGCTCCAGGGGGAGGTGGGCGTGCCCATCCTCCACATGATCCGTGAGACCGCCAGACTGCTGGCCGCCCAGGGGAAAAAGCGCCCTGGCATCCTGGCCACCGACGGCACCATCCGGACCGGGCTCTACCAGAAGGAGTTCGCCGCCCTGGGGCTGGAGGCCGTGGCCCCTGACCCGGACACCCAGAAGCTGGTCATGTCCATCATCTACGACGAGATCAAGCAGGGGGAAAAGGGCAGCCGGGAGAAGTTCGCCAAGATCGACAAGGCCATCCGCCGGGCGGGATGCGACTGCGCCGTGCTGGCCTGCACCGAGCTGTCGGTGTTCGCCACCTGGCACCCTCTTCCCCCCTACTACATCGACGCCATGATGGTCCTGGCTGAACAGGCCATCGCCGCCTGCGGCTATCCCCTGCGCACCATCTGACTGAATCCATTCAAAAGACGATTTGGAGGCCATGCACATGGACCTGACCCTGTACCCCCTGAGGGAATACACCGCCCTGTTGGACCGGGAGGGGCTGCTGGCCGCCCCCCTGCCGGGAGACCTGGACCTGGACCGCGCCGTGGAGTTGGTGTCCTACAACTCCCGGGAGATGGTCCCCGGCACCCTGTTTCTCTGCAAGGGGGCCCATTTCAAGCCGGACTATCTGGCCCAGGCCGCCGAAAACGGGGCCTTCGCCTATGTCAGCGAGCGGCCCTATCCGGAGGTGGACCTGCCCTGCGTCCTGGTCAGCGACATGCGCCGGGCCATGGCCCCCATGGCGGTGAAATACTACAACGATCCCGCCCGCCGGCTGAACGTCATCGCCGTCACCGGCACCAAGGGCAAGTCCTCCACCGCCTACTACTTGAAATATATCCTGGACGAGTACCTGGCCCCCAAGGGGGTGACCTGCGGCGTGCTGGGCTCCATCGACACCTGGGACGGGGTGGAGCGGTTCGAGTCCCACCTGACCACGCCGGAGCCCCTGGAACTGCAAAAACACTTTGCCAACGCCCTGTCCGCCGGACTGGGCTACCTGGTGATGGAGGCGTCCTCCCAGGCCCTGAAATACCACCGCACCCTGGGCACCCGGTTCGCCGCCGCCGCCTTTCTGAACATCGGCTCCGACCACATCTCCCCCATCGAGCACCCGGACTTTGACGACTATTTCCACTCCAAGCTGAAGATTTTCGCCCAGGCGTCCACCTCCTGCGTCAATCTGGACAGCGACCACGCGGACGAAATTTTGGCCGCCGCCCGCCGGGACTGCCGCCGGGTCATCACCTTCTCCCAGAAGGACCCCTCCGCCGACGTGTACGGATTCGACGTGCGTAAGCGGGGGACGGATATCATCTTCCAGGTGACCTCCCAGCGTCTCTCCAGGGAGTTCCAGCTCACCATGCCGGGGCTGTTCAACGTGGAGAACGCCCTGGCCGCCATCGCCGTGTGCGAGGCCCTAGGTATCCCTCAGCAGTGTATCTACGTGGGGCTGATGAAGGCCCGGGTCCCCGGCCGGATGGAGGTCTACACCAACGCCAACGACACGGTCACCGCCATCGTGGACTACGCCCACAACCGCATGAGCTTTGAGACCCTGTTCCGGTCGGTACAGAAGGAGTACCCCGGCCGGCGGATCGTCACCGTGTTCGGCTGCCCCGGCAAAAAGGCCCTGGACCGCCGGCGGGACCTGGGGGAGATCTCCGGCAAATACTCCGACCTGGTGGTCCTCACCGAGGAGGACTCCGGCGAGGAGGACACCGTCTCCATCTGCAAAGAGATCGCCGGACACGTGGCGGAGCAGGGCTGTGAATATATCATCCAGCCCAACCGGGGGGAGGCCATCCGGCAGGCGGTGCTGGGCTGCGAGGTCCCCACCGTCATCCTCATCACGGGCAAGGGGGCCGAGACCCGCCAGAAGCGGGGGCTGGAGTACATCGATACCCCCTCCGACGTGGAATATGCCCAGACCTGGCTGAGGGAGTACGACGTGACCCACCACCTGGACGGGCTGGAGAAGGCCCGCTCCCTGTCCTATGTGCTGCCCAGGCTGAAGCAGCAGGCGGGGGCCACCGTGGTGGTGAAGTACGGGGGCTCCGCCCTGGGCCCCGAGGGGGCGGTGGACTCCATCCTCCACGACGTGGCGGTGCTGCAGATGTCCGGCATCCGGGTAGTCCTGGTCCACGGGGGCGGGAAGAACATCACCGCCCTGCTGAAGCGGCTGAACGTCCCCACCCATTTTGAGAACGGCTACCGGGTCACCGACGAGGCGGCTCTGGAGTGCGCCGAGCTGGCACTGTCCGCCCAGGTGAACAAATCCATCGTGTCCGCCCTGAACGGGCTGGACGTGTCCGCCGTGGGGGTCTCCGGCAAGGACGGGAAGCTCCTCACCGCGGAGTGCAAGGACCCCGCCCTGGGCCGGGTGGGACAGATCACAAAAGTCGATCCCCGGCTGCTGGACACCCTGCTGGGCGCGGGATTTCTCCCCGTGGTCTCCCCCATCGCCGGCAGCGAGGACGGCATAGGCTATAACTGCAACGCCGACGACGCCGCCCAGGCCGTGGCCGAGGCCCTCCACGCCAACCGGCTGGTGTTCCTCACCGACGTGGGAGGGGTGCGCATCGACAGCCGCAACCAGTCCACCGCCGTGGCCCGCATGGACGCCCAGCGGGCCCGGGAGCTGCTGGACGCCGGCCTCATCGCCGGGGGGATGGTCCCCAAGGTCACCGGCTGCCTCCACGCCCTGGATCACGGGGTGGGAGAGGTCTCCGTGCTGGACGGCACCACCGAGCACGCCCTGCTGCTGGACATGCTCCATGAGCGGGTAGCGGGCACCATCTTCACAAAATAAATCGAAGCCACAGAAAAGCGGTCCCTCCGGCTTGGGAGGGACCGTTTTTGCGTCCAGGTCATAGGATGGGGCAGCTCAACAAAGGGGGAAGTCCTATGAAGCTGTCCCGTCTGCTGTCTGTGCTCCGTCTGCCCTGCCCCGCCGATGTGGAGATCACCGCCCTGGCCTGCGACTCCAGAGAGGTCGGCCCCGGCGCGCTGTTCGTGGCCCTCCCCGGGGCAAAAGAGGACGGCCATGCCCACATCGACGACGCCGTCCGGCGGGGGGCCGCCGCCGTCCTCTGCGCCCCGCCCCTGCCGGAGGGGGTGCCCGCCGTGGCCGTGGATGACCCCCGGGCCGCCCTGGGACCTTTGGCCGCCCAGTTCTACGGCTGGCCCGCAAGGCAGATGACCCTGCTGGCCGTCACCGGCACCAAGGGCAAGACCACCACCGCCCATATGCTCCGCGCCATCCTCACCCAGGCGGGGCACACCTGCGGCATGATCGGCACCCTGGGGGCCTTCCTCGGCGATACCCTCATCGCCCCCGCCGTCAACACCACCCCGGAGCCCATCGCCCTCCACCGGACCCTTCGGCGGATGGCCGACGGGGGCTGCACCCACGTGGTCATGGAGGTGTCCTCCCAGGCCATGAAGCTCCGCCGGGTGGAGGGGGTCGACTTCGCCGCCGGACTGTTCCTCAACCTGTCCCCGGACCACATCGGCGCGTATGAGCACGCATCCTTCGACGAGTACCGGGCCTGCAAAGCCGCCCTGTTCCGCCAGTGCCGGGTGGCGGTGGGCAATCTGGCCGACCCCGCCTGGCCCGCAATGCGCTCCCAGCTCCGCCCCGGCGCCCCCGTCCTCACCTTCGGGACGTGCTCCGGCGCCGATGTGCGCGGCGTCTCCGTCACCCCGGTTGGCCTGGCCTCCCTCCTCACCGTGGCGGGGTCGTGGTCGCCCTATGCCGTCTCCATGCCGGGGGACTTCAACGCCGCCAACGCCCTGGCCGCCATCGCCCTCTGCCGCGCCGTCGGCGTGGACGACGCCGCCGTCCGCCGGGGGCTGGCCCACGTCTCCGTACCGGGGCGGACCCAGATCTTCCCGGCCCCCGCCCCATACACCGTACTCATCGACTACGCCCACAACGGACAGTCCTTCCGGGCCCTGCTCTCCGCCCTCCGGCCCCACGTGACGGGCCGGATCATCGCCCTGTTCGGCGCGGGGGGCGACCGGCCTCCCATCCGCCGCGCCGATATGGCCCGGGCCGCCGCGGAGTTCGCCGACGCCGCCGTCCTCACCGAGGACAATCCCCGGTCCGAGGACCCCGCCGCCATCTGCGCCCGGATCGCCGCCGAAATCGGGGACGCCATCCCCCACATCACCGTCCCCGACCGCCGGGAGGCCATCTTCGCCGCCCTGGATATGGCCCGCCCCGGCGACCTGGTGGCCCTGCTGGGCAAGGGACACGAGGACTACATCGAGACGAACGGCGTCCGGCGGCACTTCTCCGAGTGGGAGGTGCTGGAGGAGTATTTCGGCCGCCTATAGGCGCAAAACGCCGCCTCCGGGATGACCGGAGGCGGCGTTTCAGCGCTGTGTTCAGTTTCTGGGGCGGTCAGGGCTCACGTAGGTCTTGGCCTGTTCCTCGCCCCGGAGGACCCGGAGCCCGCCCAGAGCCAGGGACTGCATCTCGTCCTCGCCGGCGTAGATGACCACCGGGGCGATCCAGTCCACATAGTCGGTGACGGCCTGGGTAAAGTACTTGGAGTAGGCGATGCCGCCGGTGAGGATGATGGCGTCCACCTTCCCCTTCACGCCGGGGGCGCACTTGGCGATGTTCTTGGCCACGTTGAGGGCCATGGCGTCATAGATGAGCTTGGCGTGCTCGTCGCCGGCGGCGATCATTTTCTCCACCTCCCGGCTGTCGGTGGTGCCCAGGTGGGCCATGAGGCCGCCCCGGCTCTTGACGGTCTTCATCACGTCCTTCTGGGTGGCGCCGGGGGCGAAGCACTTGGCGATCACGTCGAACATGGGCAGGCCGCCGGCCCGCTCGGGGGAGAAGGGGCCCTCCTCGTCGTTGATAAAGTCCTCGATCTTCCCGTTGTGGTGGAGGTTCACCGAGATGCCGCCCCCCAGGTGGGCCACGATGACGGTGATGTCCTGATAGGGCCTGCCCTGTTCCCTGGCGTAGCGCATGGCGGCGGCCCGGGTGTTCAGGTTGTGGCCCATGCCCTTGCGCTGCATCTCAGGCAGGCCGGTGATCTTGTTGATGGGGGTGAGTTCCTCCACGGTGACGCCGTCGTAGATGTAGGCGGGGATGCCCAGCTCCTTGCCGATGGCGTCGGCGATCATGGCGCCCACGTTGGAGGCGTGCTCGTTGCGGGGTTTGTTGCGGAGCTGCCAGACCATGTCGTCGTTGACGGCGTAGGCGCCGGCCTCGATGGCGGTGAGCAGGCCACCCCGGGAGACGATGCCGTTGAGAGAATCCAGGGGGATGTCGTGTGCGGCCAGGGTCTTGAGGACCAGATCCTTGCGGAACTCGTACTGGTCGGCCACCTTGTCAAAGGGGGCCAGCTCCTCGGGGGAGTGGGTGACGGACTCCACGAACAGGGCCTTCTCGTCGTCGAACACGGCAAGCTTGGTGGAGGTGGAGCCGGGGTTCAGAATGAGCAGACGCATATGTAGTCCTCCTTACTTCTGGGCGGCCACCGCGCTGATGACGATGGACAGATACTTCTCCTCGGGGGTGGAGCCGCGGCTGGTCATGACGATGGGGCACTTGGCGCCCACGATGAAACCGGCCATCTTGGCGTGGCAGGTGACGGCCAGCATCTTGCCCATGATGTTGCCGGCGTGGATGTTGGGGGCCACCAGCACGTCGCAGTCACCGGCGCAGGGGCTTACAAACCCCTTGAACTCGGCGATCTCTTTGGACACGGCGCAGTCATAGGAGATGGGGCCCTCCACGATGCAGCCGGGGATCTCCCCCCGCTGGTTCATCTGCTTCAGAGCGTCGCCCTCCACCGTCTCGGGCATCTTGGGGTTCAGCTTCTCCACGCAGGCCAAGATCCCTACCTTGGGCATGTCGTAGCCCATGGCCCGGAGGGTGTCCACGGTGTTCAGGATGATATCCTTCTTTTGCTCCAGGGTGGGATAGGTCACCATGCCGCCGTCCACGGGCACCAGCAGCTTGTGGTAGGTGGGAATCTCAAAGGCGGTGAAGTGGCTCATGGTGCGGCCCTGGCCCAGGCCGTTCTCCTTGTCCACCACGGCCTTCAGCAGCACGGAGGTGTCCAGCTTGCCCTTCATCAAAAAGTCGGCCTTCCCCTCCCGGACCAGGGCCACGGCCTTCCGGGCGGACTCGGCCAGGTCGGGCACGTCGTAGATGTCCTCCTCGGGCACGGTGGCGTTGAACTCGGCCAGGGCGGCGTCGATGGCGGCCTTGTCGCCCACCAGCACGGGGATGGCGATGCCCTCCTCCCGGGCCTTCAGCACGGCCTCGATTGTGTGGGAGTCGCCGGCGGCGGCGACGGCCATGCGGGCGGTGTGGGGCTTGCTCTTGGCGGCGTGGATGAGCTCGTCGAACGTTTTGAAAACCATGATGGATTTCCCCTTTCCTGTATTGAAAAATCATATATCTTGCAAGATTTCTTCTGCTTTTAGAATACTACTTTTTCACCAAAAGTCAAGCGTATTTTTGGTTGGGATTTTGCACAAAAGTACAGGCCAAAATCCGTCACATTCGACGAGAATCAAGTTTCCCCTTGCACTTTTCCCG
This sequence comes from uncultured Oscillospiraceae bacterium, assembly GCA_947630785.1. Lineage (GTDB taxonomy): Bacteria > Bacillota > Clostridia > Oscillospirales > Oscillospiraceae > Enterenecus. The sequence continues at coordinate 113,476 of CANRIW010000003.1, forward strand.
CCTGTCCGTTATACTTTATATGTTGCAAGAAATAAGATATAGGAGGTCCCCCCTCATGCCCGCCATTAAAAAGCGCTCCCTGGTGGATCAGGTCTATGACCGGCTCCGCTCCGACATCGCCGCTCTGCGCATCCCCCTGGGCAGCCGGGTCAACGTCAACGAGCTCCAGGACACCCTGGGCGTGTCCTGCACCCCCATCCGGGAGGCAATCAACCGGCTCCAGCAGGAGGGGCTCATCGAATATGAGAACAACATCGGGGCGCGGGTCATCGCCCTCACCCCCAAGG